>NZ_JBHWKQ010000039.1:0-72887 GCF_042730865.1 Streptomyces sp. NPDC059897
TTTGTGAGGTGTATGGTGGGCTGGTTTTTGTTTTTACGTGACTGGGGGGGGGGGGCGGCGCCCGCTGGCCCGGCGGCGGGCCCACGGCCGCGGCGGCGGGCTCCGGCCAGCCGCCCGCCCCGGCCGCCCCCCAGGCACCGGCCCCTGCCCCGGCGCAGGCCCCCGCGCCCCTCGCACCGGCCCCGGTCGGCGGCCCCGACCCCCGTACGCTCTGGCCGAACATCCTGGAGGCGGTCAAGAACAAGCGCCGCTTCACCTGGATCCTGCTCAGTCAGAACGCGCAGGTCACAGGCTTCGACGGCACCACGCTCCAGCTCGGCTTCGTGAACGCGGGAGCCCGTGACAACTTCGTGAGCAGCGGCAGCGAGGACGTACTGAAGGCGGCCCTGTCCGAGCAGTTCGGGGCGAACTGGAAGATCGACGCCGTCGTCGACACCTCGGGCGGAGGCGGCGCACCCCCGCAGCCCGGCCCCGCCGGTGGATACGGCGGTGGCGGCGGCTACGGCGGAGGCGGGTACGCCCCCGCGCCCGCCCCGGCACCGGCCCCCGCCCCGGCCCCCGCGCCCCAGGCCCAGCCGTCCCAGTCGTCCGCCCCGCAGCCCGCGCCGCCCAGCGCCGAGCCCGCCCCGGCCCCCGCTCCCCAGGAGCCGCCCCGCCGCTCGGTGTCGGTGGAGGACGACATCCCGGAGGACGACGACCCGGACCTGGACGAGAAGTCCCTGTCGGGCCACGACCTGATCGTCCGGGAACTGGGGGCGACGGTGGTCGAGGAATTCACGAACGAGTAGCGCGCCGCGTCCCCGCGCCGCCGGGGACGCCTGGAGGAACCCACAAACCCTCCCGCCTCCCGCCTTGGGTAGCCCGTACAAGACCACCCCGGTCGGGCGGATAGGCTGACCGGCGTGAAGGTCCTCGTCATCGGCAGCGGCGCCCGCGAACACGCCCTGTGCCGCTCAATGTCCCTCGACCCCGACGTCACCGCCCTGCACTGTGCTCCCGGCAACGCAGGCATCGCCGAGGTCGCCGAGCTGCACGCGGTCGACGCCCTCGACGGCGCGGCGGTCACCGCACTCGCCCAGGAGCTGGAGGCCGGCCTCGTCGTCGTCGGACCCGAGGCACCCCTGGTCGCCGGTGTCGCCGACGCGGTCCGCGCCGCCGGCATCCCCGTCTTCGGCCCGTCCGGCGAGGCCGCCCAGCTGGAGGGCTCCAAGGCGTTCGCCAAGGACGTCATGGCCGGCGCCGGCGTCCCCACCGCCCGCAGCTACGTCTGCACCAACGCAGCGGAGATCGACGCGGCGCTCGACGCGTTCGGCGCCCCGTACGTCGTGAAGGACGACGGCCTCGCCGCGGGCAAGGGCGTCGTCGTGACCGAGGACATCGAGGAGGCCCGCGCCCATGCGAAGGCCTGCGAGCGGGTCGTCATCGAGGAGTTCCTCGACGGCCCCGAGGTCTCCCTCTTCGCGATCACCGATGGCACCACCGTCGTCCCGCTCCAGCCCGCCCAGGACTTCAAGCGCGCGCTCGACGACGACGAGGGCCCCAACACCGGCGGCATGGGCGCCTATTCGCCGCTCCCGTGGGCCGACCCGAAGCTGGTCGGGGAAGTCCTCGACACGGTGCTCCAGCCGACGGTCGACGAGATGGCGCGGCGCGGCACCCCGTTCTCCGGCCTGCTCTACGCCGGACTCGCGATCACCAGCCGCGGCGTCCGCGTCATCGAGTTCAACGCCCGTTTCGGCGACCCCGAGACCCAGGTCGTCCTGGCCCGCCTCAGGACGCCGCTTGCCGGTGTCCTGCTGGCGTCGGCCAACGGCACGCTCGCCGACCTCGAGCCGCTGCGCTGGAGCGAGGACGCGGCCGTGACCGTCGTCGTCGCCTCGCACAACTACCCCGGCACCCCGCGCACCGGCGACCCGATCACCGGCCTCGACGAGGTGACCGCGCAGGACGCCCCGAACGCGTACGTGCTGCACGCGGGCACCAAGCGGGACGGCGAGAGCGGCGCGGTCGTCAGCGCGGGCGGCCGCGTGCTGTCCGTCACCGCGGTCGGCGGCGACCTGACGCAGGCCCGCGAGCGCGCGTACGCGGCCGTGGACCGCATCGGCCTCGACGGCTCGCAGCACCGCACGGACATCGCCGCGAAGGCTGCTTCCGGCCACTGACGGCGACCGGTGCCGGGCGGGCCACACCCTCGCCTGCCCGGCGCCCGATGTCACCCACCTCTACCCAAAGCCATTCAATCGAGTGACCGCTGGCCCAACCGGCTGACGAGGCCGGAACCCCCAACTAGGGTGCGGCGCACGGAGTTACGGCACCCGTGCGAGCCGCGCAGAACCAGACGGACCACCGGCATTGCGATGTCAGTGGCGGGTGCCATTGTGGGGGAGTGAGCAACGCCACCAGAGCTCTGCCGCGGGCCTCGGCCTTCGGCTGGGCACCAGGCAAGGGCAGCAGGGGGTGACATCGGTCGTGTCCGGTACGGGTGTGGAGATGGGTGCGCAGAGCGCGCGCTCCCGAGCCCTCGCCGTGCTGCGCATCCGCAGCAGGGCGACGGCCGTGGCGCTGCTTCCCGCAGCCGCCTCAGTGGTGCTGCTCGCGGGCGGCAGCACGGGTCATCTGACGGGCGGGGGCTGGGACGTCGCGCGCGGCGTCGTCAGCGCGATCGCCCTCGTCGTCCTGCTCGCGGCCGCCGCCGTGGCCCTCGTCGTGGCGCGCGCCCGCCCGGCGGTCAGTCCGACGGTGCCGATCGCGGAGAAGACCGCCCCCGACCTTTACCGGCTGGTGCGCGACCTGGCGGACCGGCTCGACGTTCCGGCGCCCTCGGCGATAGCGCTCACCCCGGACTGCGACAGCTGGCTCGAGGACCGTACGCATCCGGCGCACGGCCCGCCCGCGCGCCGTGGCCCGGGAGACGCCGGCTCCGGTGATCCCAAGGCTCCCGCCGCGCCCGTCCTCGTCATCGGCTCCCCCTTCCTGTGGTGGATGCGGGTGGCCGAGCTGCGCGCCGTCCTCGCCCCGGTCGTCGCCGGTACGGGCCCTTCGGCGCACCCCGACATAGCCGCGGCCCGGCGCTTCATCCGCGGGCTCGACGCGGCGGTGGCGGACTCCTCCGCCGGTGGCCGCGGGCCGCTGGCCCGCGTCGTGCTCGGCGGCGTCGGCCGGGTCGCCCGGCTGCTGCTGACCGGCTGCCGGGTGCACGCCGCGGAGATGGAGCGCGGCGTCGCCGCGGCCGCCGCCGAGCGGGCCCAGGCGGTGGACTACGGCCTGCGGATCGTCGCCCAGGAGCAGGTCGGCCTCGCGTACGCGGGCTGGGACCGGCTGCTCACCCGGGTCGCGCTGCCGGCCTGGCGGATGGGCCGCTGGCCGGCCCGGCTCGACGCGGGCGTGGTCGCGGCGCTGACCGAGCTGTCCCGGCGGGACCGCCTCGCGGCGCAGGACGGGAGCTTCGCCTCGCGGCTCGGCGAGCGGCCCGCGTGCGACCTGCTGGAGGAGCCCGGGACCGTCGACGAGGCGGCGTCCTTGCTGGCCGCCCGCCTCTTCCACGGCGGCCCGGCCGAGCGGGGCCCGGACTGGGCGCCGGTGGACTGGCAGGAGTATCCGGACGAGGTCGTGGACCGGAAGTGGCGGGCGGACGCGGCGCGGCTGCACCGGGTGCTGGATGCCTTGGGCGTCCGGGTTCCCTCCGGGGGTGCGGAGGGGCCGACGCTGGCCCGGGTCCTGGATCACCTTTCGGCGGCGCCGGGTTCCGGGGCCGGTTCGGATCGGCCCTCCGATCCCACGCCTCGGGGCTCCGCCCCGGACCCCGCTGCTCAATCGCCGCAGGGGCTTGATTTCTCCGCACCCGCCGCCGAGGGGCTCGATGAGACCGTGGTTGGCGCCGGACGGGACGGGGCCGTCCTCGACGCCCTCTCCGCCACCCTCGCCGCCGAGGTGGCCCGGGAGGAGAGTGCGCGGCCGGTGTCATCGGGGCCGCCCGCCGGGCAGGGGAGTCCGGACGGGGCGTTGTGGGACGAGGGCGCGCTGCCGCTGTTCCCGCTGCAACCGCCGCGCAGCGGGCGGGAATTGCTGGCCGATCACGTCACCGCGATGGTCTGCTGCGCCGCCGTGGACACGGCGGGCGCGGCGCCGGGCCTGGACTGGCTGGACGGCCCGTCACTGCTGGTGGACGGGGAGCGGACGGCAGACCTGTCCCCCCGCGTACTGAGCCTGGTGGAGGACGGTGACGTGGAGCCGCTCAAGGACTGGCTCGCGCGCCGGGGCGTCCGCGCGGAGAAGCCGGTGCGCCTCGTGTGAGGCGCCGCCCGATCCCCGCAACTCCCGGAAATCCGGAGGGAATCGTTCCACTCTCGTCAATTCGCGACGAACGGTGACGGAGTGCGTGCGTAATGTGATGTGCTGGGACCGGTCGCGGACATGACCGCGGGTGAGGGCTCGGGGGAGCGAGGGAGGGGAGCACGCATGGGGCCGGACAGGGAGGGAAACCCGAAGGACCTGGCGAGCAAGGACATCCCCCCGCCCCGCGCGCGTACCCCCCGCTGGGAATCGGGCGCGCTGGCGCACGCGGTCACGGACCCGTTCGGACAGGGACCGCTCCCCTGGCTGCGCGGAAGTGAGCACTATTTCGACGACACCGGACAGGTCGTTCCCTGGTACGCCGACCATGTCCCGCGGCCCGGTGCGCACGACATCCCGGCCCCGCGCACCAGCGGCCCCCGCACCGCCGACGACGTGCACCGCCAGATCAAGGGCTTCACCTCGACGGGCGCCGCGGCCCCCGGCGAGGCGATCGACTTCCACATCACGGTGGACCCGCCGCAGCAGTTCACCGTGGACGTCTACCGCATCGGCCACTACGGGGGCGACGGCGCCCGCAAGATCACCACGAGCCCGCGCCTGTCCGGCATCGTCCAGCCGCCCCCGCTGACCGCGGACCGCACGGTCTCGTGCCACCACTGGTGGCTGTCGTGGCGGCTCCAGATCCCCTCGTACTGGAATGTCGGCGCGTACGTCGCCGTCCTCACGACGCTCGACGGATACCGCTCGCACATCCCCTTCACGGTCCGCGACGCCGAGCCCGCCGACCTGCTGCTCCTGCTCCCCGACATCACCTGGCAGGCGTACAACCTCTACCCGGAGGACGGGCGGACGGGCGCCAGCCTCTACCACGCGTGGGACGAGGACGGCCGGCTGCTCGGCGAGAGCGAGGCCGCGATCACGGTCTCCTTCGACCGCCCGTACGCGGGCGCGGGCCTGCCCCTGCACGTGGGGCACGCGTACGACTTCATCCGCTGGGCGGAGCGGTACGGGTACGACCTGGCGTACGCCGACGCCCGCGATCTGCACGCGGGCCGCATCGACCCGACCCGCTACCGGGGCCTGGTCTTCCCGGGGCACGACGAGTACTGGTCGGCGAACATGCGCCGCACCACCGAGCTGGCCCGGGAGAACGGGACGTCGCTCGTCTTCCTCTCCGCCAACACCATGTACTGGCAGGTGGATCTTGGCCCGGCCCCGTCCGGCGTACCGGACCGGCTGCTCACCTGCCGCAAGCGCAGAGGCCCCGGAAAGCCCACGCTGTGGCGGGAGATCGACAAGCCGGAACAGCAGCTGATGGGCATCCAGTACGCGGGCCGGGTCCCCGACCCGCACCCCTTGATCGTGCGGAACGCGGACCACTGGCTGTGGGAGGCGACGGGCGCGCACGAGGGGGACGAGATAGAAGGGCTGGTCGCCGGCGAGGCCGACCGCTACTTCCCGCGCACCTCGCTGCCCGAGCACCAGGACCGCGTCCTGCTCGCCCACTCCCCGTACCGCGACAGCGACAAGGCCCGCAGGCACCAGGAGACATCGTTGTACCGGTCGCCGTCCGGGGCGCTGGTCTTCGCGTCCGGGACGTTCGCCTGGTCCCCGGCCCTGGACCGCCCCGGCCACGTCGACCCGCGGATCCAGCGGGCGACGGCGAACCTCCTCGACCGCATCTGCAAACGCGACTGACGCGACCGGCGAGGAGACCGAGCCCACAGCGCGCCACCTCGCCCCGTGGCCAAAACCCGCCCCCACGTACGGGAGAATCGGGGTACTCGTACAGACCCACGGGGAGGAACCATGTCCGGATTCGTCGAAAAGCCCGAGCCTGTTCAGGTGCCGGGCCTGGTGCATCTCCACACCGGCAAGGTGCGGGACCTGTACCGGAACGAGGCGGGCGACCTCGTGATGGTCGCCACCGACCGCATCTCCGCCTACGACTGGGTGCTGCCCTCGCCGATCCCGGACAAGGGCAAGGTCCTCACGCAGCTGTCGCTGTGGTGGTTCGACCAGCTCCAGGACCTGATCCCGAACCACGTGATCTCGCAGGAGCTGCCCGAGGGCGCCCCCGCCGACTGGGCGGGCCGCACCCTCGTCTGCAAGAGCCTCGACATGGTCCCGGTCGAGGCCGTGGCCCGCGGCTACCTCACCGGTTCGGGCCTCGTCGAGTACAACGAGTCGCGCACGGTCTGCGGCCTCGCCCTCCCCGAGGGCCTGGAGGACGGCTCCGAGCTGCCCGCCCCGATCTTCACGCCCGCCACGAAGGCCGAGGTCGGCGAGCACGACGAGAACGTCAGCTACGAGGAGGTGGCCCGCCAGGTCGGCCCGGAGACGGCCGCGCAGCTGCGCCAGGCCACCCTCGCCGTCTACAGCCGGGCCCGGGACATCGCGCGCGAGCGCGGCATCGTCCTCGCGGACACGAAGTTCGAGTTCGGCTTCGACAAGGACGGCGAGCTGATCCTCGCCGACGAGGTGCTGACCCCGGACTCCTCCCGCTTCTGGCCGGCCGACCAGTGGCAGCCGGGCCGCGCCCAGCCGTCCTACGACAAGCAGTTCGTGCGCGACTGGCTGACCTCGCCGGCCTCCGGCTGGGACCGCAAGAGCGAGCAGCCGCCGCCCGCGCTCCCGGACGAGGTCGTCACCGCGACCCGCGCCAAGTACATCGAGGCGTACGAGCTGCTGACGGGCACGCCCTGGAACGCGTAGCAAAACAATGCGGCAACGAGAAAGGCCCCGGTCCGAGGAGGACCGGGGCCTTTCTTTCCGGAGCGAACGACGAGGTTCGAACTCGCGACCTCAACCTTGGCAAGGTTGCGCTCTACCAACTGAGCTACGTTCGCAAGCGCCGCTTGCGCGGTGCCGCTGCGCCGTGGCGCGACGCCAACTATACCCAACCTCGCTCGCGTGCGAGACGCACGGCCGCGTGCCGGTTCTCGACGCCGAGCTTCGAGACCGCCGACGACAGATAGTTCCGGACCGTGCCCTGGGACAGCGCGGCCCGCTCCGCGATCTCCGAAACGGGCGCGCCGTCCGCCGCCAGTTCGAGCACTTCGGCCTCGCGCGCGGTCAGCGGCGAGTCCCCGGCGGAGATCGCGTCGGCCGCCAACTCCGGGTCCACATACCGGTTTCCGGCGTGCACGGTGCGGATGATCTCCGCGAGCCGCTGCGCGCTCACCGTCTTCGGTACGAAGCCCCGCACGCCCGCCGCGAGGGCCCGCTTCAGGTGACCGGGACGCCCGTGGCTGGTCACGATCATGGTGCGGCAGCCGGGCAGTTCGTCCCGGATCGATGTGGCCACACTCACACCGTCGGCGCCCGGCATCTGCAGATCGAGCACGGCGACATCCGGCTTGTGCGCCCGCGCCATGGCGAGCGCCTCGGGGCCGGTGGCCGCCTCGGCGACGACGACCAGATCGTCCTCAAGGGCGAGCAGCGCGGCGAGCGCACCCCGGATGAGGTGCTCGTCGTCGGCCAGCAGTACGTGCACGGTCATCGGACGCCCTCCGCGGACGTCTCCCGCACCGCGGCCGGCTCCGGCGCTCCCGCCACCGGCACCCTTGCCACCACCCGGAACACTCCGGCCCGCACCTCTCCCGCCTCCAACTCCCCGGCCACCGCGGCCAACCGCTCCCGAAGCCCCGCGAGCCCGGACCCCTGCCCGCCCCCGGCCCCGGTCCCCGCCCCGTCGTTCTCCACCGTCAGCACGACCTCCTCCGCCCCGGTCACGAGATCCACCCGGCAGGCCTTCGCGTCGCCGTGCCGCAGCACGTTCGTCGTGGCCTCCCGCACCACCCAGCCGAGCGCGGACTGCACGTCTCCCGGCAGTCCGGCCGCGGACCCGGTGACCGTGCACGCGATCCCGGCGGCGCTCAACACGCCCTGCGCACCGGCAAGTTCGACGCCCAGGTCGACCTCGCGATACCCCCGCACGACCTCACGGACCTCCTTCTGCGACTCCTGCGCGATGCGCTGCACCTCGGTCATCTGTGCCACGGCGTCCTCGGTCCGCCCGCGCCGCGCGAGCTGCACCGCGAGTTCGCTCTTGAGCGCGACGACGGACAGATTGCGCCCCATCACATCGTGCAGATCCCGCCCGAACCGCAACCGCTCCTCGGCGACGGCGAGCCGGGCCTCGACCTCACGGGCACGCTCGGAGTCCCACATGACGGAGAGGTTCCAGGCTCCGCAGCGCGAGCACAGCAGGGACAGCGGCCCGGTGAGGGCCAGCATGCCCGCGGACACCCCGAGTTGGCCGAGGTCCGCGCCCGCGAGCGCGAACACGCCGAGGGTGGCGAGCGTGGCCACGCCCCACTGCAACAGGAAGCGGCGCGGCGGCACGAGAAGCGCGTACGCGAGCCCGAGCGGGGTCGGCGCGAACAGCAGCGGCAGCGCGAACAGACCGTGCTCCAGCGCAGTCGTGCCGATCAGCGCCGCGATCAGGCCGAGCGACACCGCGGTGAGCGCGAGGGCCGCGATCTGCAGCTTGCGCGGCACCGCCCCGCGCCCCAGGTACTGATCGAGCGCGGCCGGGATGTGCCGGTCGGCGACCGCGCACTGGAGCAGCTGTACGAGGAGCATGGCGCCGCTCAGCCCGTACGCCAGGCCGGTGTGCCGGATGCCGCCGATCAGCGGCCACAGGCTCCAGGACGCGAAGAAGAACCAGCAGAGCGCGCGCAGCATCACCCGGTTCTGCAACTCGACCCGCTCGATCTTGCTCCGCTCCCGCCAGCGAACCCGCACGTCAGCCCCTCTCAGCGCCGCGGCTCCCACCGGAACCGCTTCTGCACAGCAAACACCGCGACCAGAATCCAGGCCACCGCGATGACGATCGCCTTCAGCGACTCCTCGCCGGACAGGCTCCCGCTCCAGCCGCCCCGCACCAGGGTGAGCGCCGAGGTCAGCGGCAGCAGCTCGCAGACGGCCGCGAGCTTGTCCGGAAGGATCTCCAGCGGCACGACGGCCCCGGAGCCGATCATCGACACGAGCAGCATGGGCATCGCGGCGACCTGGGCGCTCTCCACGCTGCGGCTGAAGACCGTGGTGAGGGCGGCGAGCGCGACACACAGCGGGATGCCCAACAGCACGCCGAGCAGGACCAGTTGAGGCGCCTCGGGAGCCCCGGCGTCCAGCGCGAACGTGCACACGACGGCCACCGCCGCGCACTGCACGAGCCCGATCACGACGGACGGCACCGCGGCCCCGCTGAGGATCTCCAGGTCGCGCAGCTCGCCGGTGCGCAGCCGCTTGAGGACGAGTTCCTCGCGCCGAGACGCGTACACGCTCACCAGCGAGCTGTACACGGCGAACAGCAGCGAGAAGGCGATCGCCGAGGAGACCATGACGGTGCCGAGGTTGAGCCCGGCGCCCTTCAGATCACCCTTGTCCACGGTCTGGGAGACGCTGAAGGGCAGGACGAGCGGCACGAAGACCGCCGTGAACAGCACGCCCTTGCTCCGCCCGATGAGCGTGAACTCGGCCCGCGCGAGCGCCTTGAGCCGCCCCGCGGAGGTCGTCGTCGGCGCCGCCGTGCCCGTGCTTGTGGCCGTAGCCGTACCCGTACTCATACCGCCATCTCCTTCTCCCGGTCCGGCTCCCCCGCGGAGCCCCTGGCGTCCTGCGCGATCCGCAGGAACGCCTCCTCCAGCGATGCGCCGCGGACATCGAGCCGCCGCAGTTCGACGCCCGCGTCCCTGGCCCACACGAGGACCCCGGTCGCGGCCCGCTGCAGGTCCTCGGTGCGCAGCCGGATCAGCCGGCCCTCGATGTCGTGCGCGTCGACGCCGAGCGAGCCGAGCGGCGGCAGGTC
Organism: Streptomyces sp. NPDC059897; assembly: GCF_042730865.1. Lineage (NCBI taxonomy): Bacteria > Bacillati > Actinomycetota > Actinomycetes > Kitasatosporales > Streptomycetaceae > Streptomyces > Streptomyces sp. NPDC059897. The sequence goes on from NZ_JBHWKQ010000039.1 coordinate 10,112, forward strand.
GCCCACGAAGTACCCGTCGGGCAGTTCGAAGGAGATGTGCGAGGGCTGCGCGGCGACGACCTCGTCGACGCGGCCCTCGGCGGCGATCCGGCCCTCGTGCAGGATCGCGAGCCGGTCGGCGAGCTCCTCGGCCTCTTCGAGGTAGTGCGTGGTCAGCAGCACGGTGGTGCCCTCCTCGCGCAGGCGGCGCACCAACTCCCAGGTGTCGCGGCGCCCTTCGGCGTCGAGGCCGGTGGTCGGCTCGTCGAGGAAGAGCACCTCGGGCCGCCCGAGCAGCGCGAGGGCGAGGTCGAGCCGCCGCTTCTCGCCGCCGGACAGCTGCTTGACGCGCACCTTCCCGCGCTTGCCGAGCCCCACCGCGTCCAGGGCCTCGCCGATGGGCCGGGCCCCGCTCGTGCACCCGGCCCACATCCGCATGGTCTCGGTGACGGTCAGCTCGCTGGGGAATCCGCCGTCCTGCAGCATCACCCCGATCCGCGGCCGTACCCGGTCCCGCTCGGTGTACGGGTCGTGCCCGAGCACCCGCACCCGGCCGCCGGCCGGGGCCGCGAGTCCTTCGATGAGTTCGACGGTGGAGGTCTTTCCGGCGCCGTTCGTGCCAAGGAGGGCGAAGAGTTCGCCGCGGCCCACGGAGAAGCTGACTCCGCGCACCGCCTCGAAGGAACCCTTGGTGTCGTCCCCGTACACGCGGCGCAGATCGGTGACGTCGATCACGCGCTCGTTGCTGGTCATGGGTCCAGCCTTCCGCCAGCGGCGGGAGTCCGGCAGTGCGCGCTGTCATCGGCTCGCATGACAAATGTCAGACGGCGGCCGGGAACGACGAAAGCCCCGGTCCGAGGACCGGGGCTTTCGTTCTCTGAGCGAACGACGAGGTTCGAACTCGCGACCTCAACCTTGGCAAGGTTGCGCTCTACCAACTGAGCTACGTTCGCACTGCTTGCATCAGCCTACCGTACTCACCGAAGTGCTCGGTACACGATGCGGAGCGGGTGACAGGAATTGCACACTGCGCCTTCCTCCTGGAAGGAGGATGTTCTACTACTGAACTACACCCGCATGTACTCCGTGAGGTCCGGCCCTGCGGCCTCGCCCCTCGGCGTGCTCCAGACTTTAGCCGACCCTCGGGGGTGCAGCGCAAGTCCGGTCGCCGAGAGGCTCCGGGCGGCGGGCGCGCGGGCTCAGTTGGCCGCGGAGAACGCCTCGTAGACCCGCTTCGGGATGCGGCCGCGCGGCGGCACGTCGAAGTGGTTCGAGCGGGCCCAGGCGCGGACGGCGGCCGGATCGGGGCCGACCTCGGTGCGCTTGTACGCCTTGCCGGTCCTGCTGGACCGCTTGCGGCCCGCCTCCAGGTAGGGGGCCAGCGCTTCGCGCAGTTGATGGGCATTCGCCTTGTTGAGGTCGATCTCGTACGACGAACCGTCGAGACCGAATGCGACCGTTTCCGCCGCTTCCCCGCCGTCGATGTCGTCAAAGAGGGTGACCACGACACGCTGCGCCACGAATATCGGTCCCTTCGTCCAGCACCCCGCTTTGACGTGCGGTGATGCAGACAGCTTTGCTGTTACCAATTCCTTTTTACCCTGTCGGGCATTGCAGTGGGAAGACCAGTTAAAAGTCTCGGTGTGTCTCGCGGGGCAGTTATCCGAAGTCTTTCCCTTAATTTTCCGTGGGGATCTCATGTCGTTGCCATAACGCGTGATCCGCATCTCGTAGCTTCCTACTGTCTACGCGAGTAGAAAATTTGGGCAGGTACGCTGAACGGACCAGCTCAACCCACACACCGGGAGTGCCAGTGGCACGCGTCGTAGTCGACGTCATGCTCAAGCCGGAGATCCTCGACCCCCAGGGCCAGGCGGTGCAGCGTGCGCTGCCGCGCCTCGGTTTCGACGGCATCTCCGACGTACGTCAGGGAAAGCGTTTCGAGCTCGAAGTGGACGGGCCGGTGGATGACGCCGCTCTTGCCCGTATCCATGAGCTGGCGGAAACCTTCCTCGCCAACACCGTGATCGAAAACTTCACCGTCAAGGTGGAAGAGCCCGCGGTGGGAGCCGAAAAGTGACGGCTCGTATTGGCGTCGTCACCTTTCCCGGTTCCCTCGATGATCGCGACACCCAGCGCGCGATCCGGCTCGCGGGCGCCGAGCCGGTCGCGCTCTGGCACAAGGACAAGGACCTGAAGCAGGTCGACGCGGTCGTCCTGCCCGGTGGTTTCTCCTACGGCGATTACCTGCGCGCGGGCGCCATTTCGCGTTTCTCGCCCGTGATGGAGACGCTGATCGACCAGGCGAAGGCGGGCCTCCCGGTCCTCGGGATCTGCAACGGGTTCCAGGTCCTCACCGAGGCCCACCTGCTCCCCGGCGCCATGCTCGGCAACGACCACCTGCACTTCATCTGCCGCGACCAGAAGCTGCGGGTGGAGAACGCGGGCACGGCCTGGACCTCCGACTACGAGGCCGGCCAGGAGATCCACATCCCGCTGAAGAACATGGACGGCCGCTACGTGGCCGACGAGCGCACGCTCGACATGTTGGAGGCGGAGGGTCGCGTCGCCTTCCGGTACGTGGCCCGCGGCGCAGCCGCTGATGGATACGGAAACCCCAACGGCTCGCTCCGTGACATCGCGGGCATCACGAACGAGGCGGGCAACGTCGTCGGTCTGATGCCGCACCCGGAGCACGCCGTCGAGCCCCTCATCGGGTCCGGCCGCACCGACGGCCTCCCGTTCTTCACCTCGATCCTCAAGAAGCTGGTCGCCGCCTCATGAGCCTCGACACCACCGAGAACGCCGCGAAGACTCCCGACGTCGAGCTGCCCTGGGCCGAACTCGGCCTGAAGAAGGACGAGTACGAGCGGGTCGTGGAGATCCTCGGCCGCCGGCCCACCGGCGCCGAGCTCGCCATGTACTCGGTCATGTGGTCCGAGCACTGCTCGTACAAGTCCTCCAAGGTCCACCTGCGCCAGTTCGGCGAGAAGGCTCCGCAGTCCGACGCGCTGCTCGTCGGCATCGGCGAGAACGCCGGCGTCGTCGACGTGGGCAACGGCTACGCCGTGACCTTCAAGGTCGAGTCGCACAACCACCCGTCGTACGTCGAGCCCTACCAGGGCGCGGCCACCGGTGTCGGCGGCATCGTCCGCGACATCATCGCGATGGGCGCCCGCCCCGTCGCCGTGGTCGACCCGCTGCGCATGGGCGCGGCCGACCACCCCGACACGAAGCGCGTGCTGCCCGGCGTCGTCGCCGGCATCGGCGGCTACGGCAACTGCCTCGGCCTGCCGAACATCGGCGGCGAGCTGGTCTTCGACGCCTGCTACCAGGGCAACCCGCTGGTCAACGCCGGTGCCATCGGCGTCATGCGGCACGAGGACATCCACCTCGCGAAGGCGTCCGGCGCGGGCAACAAGGTCATCATGTACGGCGCCCGCACGGGCGGCGACGGCATCGGCGGCGCCTCGATCCTGGCCTCCGAGACCTTCGACGACGCGAAGCCGTCGAAGCGTCCCGCCGTGCAGGTCGGCGACCCGTTCCAGGAGAAGCTCCTCATCGAGTGCACCCTGGAGGCCTTCGCCGAGAAGCTCGTCGTCGGCATCCAGGACCTGGGCGCCGCCGGTATCTCCTGCGCCACCTCCGAGCTGGCGTCGAACGGCTCGGGCGGTATGCGCGTCGAGCTGGACGACGTGCCGCTGCGCGACTCCACGCTCTCTCCTGAGGAGATCCTCATGAGCGAGTCGCAGGAGCGCATGTGCGCCGTGGTCGAGCCGGGCAAGGTCGACCGCTTCCTGGAGATCTGCGAGAAGTGGGACGTCATCGCCACCGTCATCGGTGAGGTGACCGACGGCGACCGCCTGGAGATCTTCTGGCACGGCGAGAAGATCGTCGACGTCGACCCGCGCACGGTCGCGCACGACGGCCCCGTCTACGAGCGCCCGCTCGCCCGCCCCGACTGGCAGGACGCGCTGCAGGCCGACGACGCGGGCAAGCTGCCCCGTCCGGCGAACGGCGCGGAGCTGAAGGACCAGGTCCTCAAGCTCGTCTCCTCGCCGAACCAGGCGTCGAAGAAGTGGGTCACCCAGCAGTACGACCACTTCGTGCAGGGCAACACCGTCCTCGCGCAGCCCGAGGACTCGGGCATGATCCGCATCGACGAGGAGACCGGCCTCGGCGTCGCCATCGCGACCGACGGCAACGGCCGCTTCGCGAAGCTCGACCCGTACACGGGCGCGCAGCTCGCGCTGGCCGAGTCGTACCGCAATGTCGCCACCACCGGTGCGAAGCCCCTCGCCGTCTCCGACTGCCTGAACTTCGGTTCGCCCGAGGACCCGGCCGTCATGTGGCAGTTCGCCGAGGCCATCCGCGGTCTCGCCGACGGCTGCCAGCAGCTCGGCACCCCGGTGACCGGCGGCAACGTCTCGCTCTACAACCAGACGGGCGAGGCCGCGATCCACCCGACGCCGGTCGTGGCCGTGCTCGGCGTGATCGACGACGTCGCCCGCCGCACCCCGGTCGCCTTCCAGGAAGAGGGCCAGCTCCTCTACCTGCTCGGTGACACCCACGAGGAGTTCGGCGGTTCGGCCTGGTCGCAGGTCGTCCACGACCACCTCGGCGGACTGCCGCCCAAGGTCGACCTGGAGCGCGAGCGCCTCCTCGGCGAGATCCTCATCTCGGCCTCCCGCGACGGCATGATCGACGCCGCGCACGACCTGTCCGACGGCGGCCTGATCCAGGCCGTGGTCGAGTCGGCGCTGCTCGGGGGCAAGGGCGCGCGCCTGATCGTCCCGGAGGGCCTGGACGCGTTCACGTTCCTGTTCTCGGAGTCGGCGGGCCGCGCGGTCGTGTCGATCCCGCGCAGCGAGGAGCTCCGCTTCAACGACATGTGCGGGGCGCGCGGTCTGCCCGTCACCCGCATCGGTGTCGTCGACGGCGACTCGGTCGACGTCCAGGGCGAGTTCGCGCTCTCCCTCGACGAGCTGCGGACGGCGCACGAGGGCACGATTCCGGCGCTGCTCGCCTAGCGCCCCCGCGTGTGATCTGGGCCCCTGCCTGCCGGTATCGACGGGCAGGGGCCTTTTGCTCTCCCGTGCTCGATCGCGCCGCTCCGCCGCCTTGGGCAATCTGCCTTCCCCAAGCTCTGCGACAAGCTCCGAGCAGGGGAGACCCCATCGGGCGGCAGGGTGGGCAAGGCGGCACCCCGGTGCCGCGCACCGATACGACGGCCTCGGGCGCGGCGCCGCCCCCAGCCGTAGGCTCACCCCCATGCCACCGGCCAAGAGGAAGCCCCGCACGTACCACCCCGACAAGACCCGCAGCGCCGTACTGGCCCAGTTCGCCGCCGTACGCAAGGGCGTCGAGGGACTCACCCCCGAGCAGCTTGCCGCGCCGACGCGGCTCGGGGACTGGACCGTGCGGGAGCTCGCCGCGCACATCACGATGGCGTCGAGCGCCGTCGCCCGTGGCCTCGCCGCGGCCGGCTCGGGCAAGGCCGAACTCCGGCCGCAGGACTGGCCGATGACCTCGGCGCCGTACGCCGAGGACATCGACGCGTACGTGCGCGAACTCGCGGCCGGCAACGACCTCGCGACGCTGTACGCCGAGGCCGCGCAGGGCCTCGAACGGTCCCTCGCCGAGCACGACGGCGAAGCGCTCGTCGCCAACCGCACCGGCCACATGACCCTCGCGGACTACCTGGTCACCCGCACCGTCGAGCTGATCGTCCACACCGACGACCTGAACGACGCGGTGCCGGGCCTCGACATCCCGTACGACCGCCAGGCCCTGGCCGCCTGCACCCGGATCCTCGCCGACGCCCTCGCCACCAAGGCCCCGGGCGCCTCCACCGAGGTCCGGATCCCGCCGTACGCCGTCGTCCAGTGCGTCGAGGGCCCCCGGCACACCCGCGGCACCCCGCCGAACGTCGTGGAGACCGACCCGCTCACCTGGATCAGGCTCGCCACGGGACGGCTGCCGTGGGCCGAGGCCGTGGACGGCGCGCTGGTGAGCGCGAGCGGGGAGCGGGCCGACCTGGCGGAGCTGCTGCCGATCATGGCGTGATGCGCACGGAACGTGCCGCGAGCCGGAACCGGAACGCGGGCCGCCACGTCCCATTGCCATGCTCACGCTACGTACAACCCGCAAACGTGCCCTGATCAGCACCGCCGCCCTGCCGCTCGCCGCGCTGGCCACCGTGACCGCCTGCGGCGACGAGAAGGCCGGCTCGACGAGCGCGGGCGGGGCCCCGCTCACCGGCGTCCACTGGTCCGTGCAGAACGTGACGGTGGACGGCAAGGCGACGAAGGCCCCGGGCAGCGCGTACCTCGAGTTCGTCTCGGACGAGCGGGTGCGCGGCAACTACGGCTGCAACCGCTTCGACGCGGCGGCCGAGGTCACCGGCGACAGCGTCGACCTGGGCAAGGCGGAGCGGACCATGATGCTCTGCGAGGACAAGGGCGTACGCGCCTTCGAGGACACGCTGGCCCGTGCCCTTGCGGACAAGAACACGGTCAAGGCGGCCGGGGACGGCAACGACCGGCTGACCCTCACACGAGCCAACGGCGACACCGTCACCCTCGCCAAACAGCGTGACGCCACGCTCGTCGGCACCAAGTGGACCGTCACCAGTCTGAACACCGGCGCCACCACCCGGTCCCTGCCGAAGGCCGCCGAGGGCAGGGCCCGCCTCGTCTTCGACAAGGACGGCCACGCCAGCGCCCGCCTCGGCTGCAATAGCGCCCGTACCAAGGCCACCGTCAAGGACGGCCACATCACCTTCGGGCCGCTGAGCACCACCCGCATGGGCTGCATCGGAGCGGCCGGCGAGGTCGAGCAGGCGATGCTCAAGGTCCTGAAGAACAAGGTCGGTTACGACATCCAGGGCGATTCGCTCACCCTGAAGAAGCCCGACGGCAGCGGCATCGGCCTCACCGCCGCCGACGGGTGACCCGGACGGGCGGACCGGGACCTCAGGACGGATACGGCAGCAGCTGCGCGTCCGTCTTCTCCCACACCGCCTTCAACTCGGCCAGCAGCTTCGGCTCGGCGGCCGCCCGGTCCGCCTGCTCGCGCCGGTCGGCCGCCAGGTTGAACAGCTGGTCGGCGCCGCCGCTGCCCCGGTAGTACTTCCAGTCGCCGCGCCGCACGGCCCGCTCCCCGCGCACCCGCCAGAACAGCTCGCGCTGCGCCAACTCCTCGCCGCGCAGCAGGTAGCCCGCGAGGCTGGTGCCGTCGAGCGGGTACGCCTTGTCGGGGCGGGCCCCGCCGATCTCCAGGAGCGTCGCGGTCCAGTCGGGGGTGAACACCGGCTCGTGGCTGACCTGCCCGCCGTCGATCCGGGCGGGCCAGCGCACGATGGTCGGGACGCGGATGCCGCCCTCCTGGAGGGACGACTTGTTGCCGGACAGCGGCCAGTTGTAGGAGAAGCGCTCGCCGCCGTTGTCCGAGGCGAAGAAGACCAGCGTGTCCTGCTCCTGCCCGGACTCCTTCAGGGCCCGCAGCACCTGCCCGACCGAGCGGTCCAGGTCCTGGACCATCTCCGTGTACTTCTCGACCGATCCGCCGTCGTCGTGGAAGAGCGCCCGCTTGTCGCCCGCCTTGATCCGCCGTACGACCTCGGCGCTCGCCTCCTCGTCCCCGTCGGCGATCCACGGCCAGTGCGGGGTCGTGAAGTTCAGGTTGAGCAGCCACGGCTTGTCGCCGTGGTCCCGCCGCACGTACTCGCTCGCCCGCTCGGTCAGGATCCGCGTGTAGTAGCGCAGGTCCTTGTACTCGGCGTCGCCCTCCTTCACCTCGCCCTCGTAGAGGTCGTACTCGCCGCCGAGGCCCAGCTTCGAGTAGTACTCCAGGGCCCCGCCGAAGTTCCCGAAGAACTCGTCCCAGCCCGACTTGGTGGGCGAGTAGTCCGGCAGATAACCGCAGTGCCACTTGCCGATCAGGGCCGTCGCGTAGCCGGCGCCGCGCAGCAGCGAGGCGAGCGTGGGGTGGTTCGGGTCGAGCCCCACGGACCGGTCGGCGATGGGCTCCGCGAGACCGCCCTTCGTACGCCCCGGATAGCGGCCCGTGTAGAGGCTGAACCGGGTCGGGGAGCAGGTCGCGGAGCCGCTGTACGCGTCCGTGAACCGCACGCCCTGCCGGGCCAGCCGGTCCAGGTTCGGCGTCTTGATGTGCGGGGAGCCGTACGAGGAGAGATCCGCCCAGCCGAGGTCGTCGCCCAGGATGAACAGGATGTTCGGCCGCCGCGACCCGCGGCCGGAGGCGGCCCGGAAGGGCCTCTCACGGGGCTCGGCCGCCTGCGCGGTCCGGGACGTGGCCGCCCCGACTCCGGCGGCGGCGACGGTGGCGACGGCGGCACCGCCGAGGGCGCGACGGGACAGGCGAGAGGCATGCGAAGGCATGGGGTCTCCGGGGTGATGGGCCGCCGAAGCGGCGCGCGAAAGCCGCGCCTCGGCGGGGCGCGGGAATGCGGTGCTGAGCGGCTCCGGCACACGGGCGGAAGCCGCCGGCCGACGGCGTACGGACGTCAGGGCAGGGACGTCGTACGGGCGTCAGGGCAGGGGAAGGTCAATCACGCACAGAGACAGATCGCGCTCGCGACACGGACCAGGTCGACGTGGCGGCGCTCCACAAGGGTGACCGCGTGGTCACGGAGTGGCTGCATGGGCAGGGACTCTGCCGAGACTGACGTACACCTGTCAACCACTGGTCCGTACTGCGGACGCAGCGATGAGTTGGGTCACATCCGCCCCGGTCAACCCGCGTAGCCCCGGTCCCCAATTCGGACCACTGGGGGATCACGACTACACTCGAAGACGTGCCACGTGGTGACGGTCGACTCAATCACGACCTGCTCCCCGGCGAGAAAGGCCCCCAGGACGCTTGTGGCGTCTTCGGTGTCTGGGCTCCGGGTGAAGAGGTCGCAAAGCTCACGTACTTCGGGCTCTACGCCCTCCAACACCGGGGTCAGGAATCCGCGGGAATCGCGGTCAGCAATGGCTCCCAGATCCTCGTCTTCAAGGACATGGGACTCGTCTCCCAGGTCTTCGACGAAACATCCCTAGGTTCCCTGCAAGGTCATATCGCGGTCGGTCACGCCCGCTACTCGACCACCGGAGCCTCCGTTTGGGAGAACGCCCAGCCGACGTTCCGTGCCACCGCGCACGGTTCGATCGCCCTCGGGCACAACGGCAACCTGGTCAACACGGCGGAGCTCGCCGGGCTGGTCGCCGAACTCCCCAAGGAGAACGGGCGCGCGACCCAGGTCGCCGCCACCAACGACACCGACCTGGTGACGGCCCTGCTCGCGGGGCAGGTCGACGAGGACGGCAAGCCGCTGACCGTGGAAGAGGCGGCCGCCAAGGTGCTGCCCCAGGTCAAGGGCGCCTTCTCGCTCGTCTTCATGGACGAGAACACCCTGTACGCCGGACGTGACCCGCAGGGCATCCGCCCGCTGGTCCTCGGCCGCCTGGAGCGCGGCTGGGTCGTCGCCTCGGAGACCGCCGCGCTCGACATCTGCGGCGCCAGCTTCGTCCGCGAGATCGAGCCGGGCGAGTTCGTCGCCATCGACGAGAACGGCCTGCGAACGTCCCGCTTCGCCGAAGCAAAGCCGAAGGGCTGCGTCTTCGAGTACGTGTACCTGGCCCGCCCGGACACGGACATCGCGGGCCGGAACGTGTACCTCTCCCGTGTGGAGATGGGCCGCAGGCTCGCCAAGGAGGCTCCGGCCGACGCCGACCTCGTCATAGCCACTCCGGAATCCGGAACTCCGGCCGCGGTCGGCTACGCGGAGGCCTCCGGCATCCCGTTCGGCAACGGCCTGGTGAAGAACGCCTACGTCGGGCGCACGTTCATCCAGCCCTCCCAGACGATCCGCCAGCTCGGCATCCGTCTGAAGCTGAACCCGCTCAAGGAAGTCATCAAGGGCAAGCGCCTGGTCGTCGTCGACGACTCGATCGTGCGCGGCAACACCCAGCGCGCCCTGGTCCGCATGCTCCGCGAGGCCGGCGCGGCCGAGATCCACGTCCGGATCTCCTCGCCGCCCATCAAGTGGCCCTGCTTCTTCGGCATCGACTTCGCCACCCGCGCGGAGCTGATCGCCAACGGCATGACGGTCGAGGAGATCGGCACCTCGCTCGGGGTCGACTCGCTCTCGTACATCTCCATCGACGGCATGATCGAGGCGACCACCATCGCCAAGCCGAACCTCTGCCGGGCCTGCTTCGACGGCGAGTACCCGATGGACCTCCCCGACCCGGAGCTCCTCGGCAAGCAGCTCCTGGAGACGGAACTGGCCGCAGGTCCTGCGTCCACGGCTGCGTCCGACGCGATCCGTCGCCCGTAGACCCCGATTCATCAACCGAAAGATCCCAGGCAATGTCTGAGACCACTGGTGCCAGCTACGCGTCCGCGGGCGTCGACATCGAAGCCGGCGACCGCGCCGTAGAGCTGATGAAGGAGTGGGTGAAGAAGACGCAGCGCCCCGAGGTCCTCGGCGGCCTCGGCGGCTTCGCCGGCCTCTTCGACGCCTCCGCCCTCAAGAAGTACGAGCGCCCGCTGCTCGCCTCGGCCACCGACGGCGTCGGCACGAAGGTCGACATCGCCCGGCAGCTCGGCCGCTACGACACGATCGGCCACGACCTCGTCGCGATGGTCATGGACGACATCGTGGTGTGCGGCGCCGAACCGCTGTTCATGACCGACTACATCTGCGTGGGCAAGGTCCACCCGGAGCGGGTCGCCGGCATCGTGAAGGGCATCGCCGAGGGCTGCGTCCTCGCGGGCTGCGCGCTCGTCGGCGGCGAGACGGCGGAGCACCCGGGCCTGCTCGGCCCGGACGACTTCGACGTCGCGGGCGCCGGCACGGGCGTCGTGGAGCACGACAATCTGCTGGGCCCGGATCGCATCCGTACGGGTGACGCGGTGATCGCCATGGCGTCCTCCGGTCTTCACTCGAACGGGTACTCGCTGGTCCGCCACGTCCTCCTGGAGCGCGCGGGGATGGACCTGGGAGAGCACGTCGAGGAACTCGGCCGCACGCTCGGCGAGGAGCTCCTGGAGCCGACGAAGATCTACTCCCTGGACTGTCTCTCGCTCATCAGCACCACCGAGGTCCACGCCTTCAGCCACATCACGGGCGGCGGCCTCGCGGCGAACCTGGCCCGCGTGATCCCGGACGGCCTGCACGCCACGGTCGACCGCTCCACGTGGACCCCGGACCCGATCTTCGACCTGGTCGGAAAGAAGGGCCAGGTCGAGCGCCTGGAGCTGGAGAAGACGCTGAACATGGGCGTCGGCATGATGGCGATCGTGCCGCAGGAGTCGGTGGAGGTCGCCCTCGCGACGCTGGCCGACCGGGGCGTCGACTCCTGGGTCGCCGGTGAGATCGTCGAGCGCGGCGAGCACACGACGGGCGCCGAGCTCACGGGTGACTACGCGAAGTAGTCCCCGTGGGGGGCGCCCCGCGCTCCTTGTACGGACAGCACAAAACCCGGTCCGGCGTAGTGACCACCCCGGACCGGGTGAAGTGCAGCGACTGTGACGCCGCTGACTGACGTGTTACGAGGTCAAGCGCCGCGGCGCTGTGACGAAGGACCGGACTCGCCGTCCTCGTCCTCGTCCTCGTCGTACGCGTCCGCGTAGCGGGCGTACGGGTCGTCTTCCTCGTCGTCATCCTCGAAAGGCTCGCCGTTCGGCGGCTGATTCGATACCGGATCCGACGTGGATGCGCCTAGCTCGTTGGCCAGACGCGACAGGTCAGTCCCGCCGCTGTTGTACTTCAGCTGGCGGGCGACCTTCGTCTGCTTGGCCTTGGCCCGGCCGCGCCCCATGGCTCGACCCCCTCGGTGATGGGGCTTCATGGCCCCAGAGTCTTGACACGCGTACATGATCTGGAACGGACTCCCCGCAGGGAGACCGGTCCGTAGGGCTTCCACGGTACCTGAGCCCACGCCCATACGGTACGTCGCCCGCAGGACGCGCGTGTGCGCAGGACCAGCCAGGAGCCCTTTCCTCGCTGGTCAGCTGCGATTTTAACCTCTTCCCGAGGAGCGACCCGCCGAGGGGCGTGATGCTCGTTACCCAAGGGCCGTCATCAGCCCCGTCCGCGCGCCTCCGCCATCCGCTGCTCGGCGATCCTGTCGGCCGCCGCGGCCGGCGGAATCCCATCGGCCTTCGCACGAGCAAAGATGGAAAGCGTCGTGTCGAAGATCTTCGCGGCCTTGCCCCTGCACCGGTCGAAGTCGAAGCCGTGCAGTTCGTCGGCGACCTGGATGACCCCGCCCGCGTTGACCACATAGTCCGGCGCGTAGAGGATCCCGCGGTCCGCGAGGTCCTTCTCGACGCCCGGGTGCGCGAGCTGGTTGTTGGCCGCGCCGCACACCACCTTCGCGGTCAGTACCGGCACGCTGTCGTCGTTCAGCGCCCCGCCCAGGGCGCACGGAGCGTAGATGTCGAGACCCTCCAGGCGGATCAGGGCCTCGGTGTCGGCCGCGACCGCGACCTCGGGGTGCCGCTCGGTGATCCGCCGCACGGACTCCTCGCGGACATCGGTCACCACGACCTCGGCGCCGTCCTCCAGGAGGTGCTCGACCAGGTGGTGGCCGACCTTGCCCACCCCGGCGACGCCGACCTTGCGGCCGCGCAGCGTCGGGTCGCCCCACACGTGCTGGGCGCTGGCCCGCATGCCCTGGAAGACGCCGAAGGCGGTGAGCACGGAGGAGTCGCCCGCGCCGCCGTTCTCGGGGGAGCGGCCGGTGGTCCAGCGGCACTCGCGGGCCACGACGTCCATGTCGGCGACGTACGTGCCGACGTCGCACGCGGTGACGTAGCGGCCACCGAGCGAGGCCACGAACCGGCCGTAGGCGAGGAGCAGCGCCTCGCTCTTGATCGTCGCGGGGTCGCCGATGATCACCGCCTTGCCGCCGCCGTGCTCGAGCCCGGCCATGGCGTTCTTGTAGGACATGCCGCGCGCGAGGTTCAGCGCGTCGGCGACCGCCGCCTCCTCGGAGGCGTACGGATAGAAGCGGGTGCCGCCGAGGGCCGGGCCCAGGGCGGTGCTGTGGAGGGCGATGACGGCCTTGAGGCCGCTGGCCCGGTCCTGGCAGAGGACGACCTGCTCGTGGCCGCCCTGTTCCAATGGGGCCTCCCCTGCTCGAGCGGAGTCGAGAGCTTGGGGACGGAAGAGGGTGTGCAGGACGCCTCGGGCGCCGGAGGTGTCGGAGGTGGTGACAGCGTCGCCGGTCACATCGGTCACTGTGGTGACTCCCAAGTACATAGCGGCGGTTGGGCGGAATCCCGTGCGGGTGGCGGGCCTTCCGTCGGTGCTTGTGGGCAAGAGATTAGAGCGTGCGCGGGCCCGCCACGGGCGCAGTGCCAAGGATCACCCTCGCGCGCCCGCAAGGGCCGCAAGCAGGCCCGAATCCCGCCGCGTCGCCACGTGGGACGATTTGCAGTGTTTTCCAGCCGGTGGGCGGGGGAGGGAGCAGCCGTGCCCAAGGTGTCCTCGGTTTCCGTCCCGTACGCGGCGTATCTGCGCGTGTACGAACCCCTCGCAGCCTTCCCGCAGCCGGAGCGCGGCCATTGGGAGCGCTACGCGAAACGCGAGAGTCTCCCCTCTTGTCAGGATGAATTGCGCCGTTCTTTGGCCGATCTGTTGCCCACGCCTCCGGTGCCCGTGCCGGTGCACGAGAGCGACGACGCGTTCGTGATCGTGATCGACGGGGTGGTGTGCGTGTGCCCCTGGCGCACCCGGCTGCGCGGTTGGCAGGCCCTGGACGAGCTGCCGGGTGAGCTGCCGCCCACGGTCCTGGACGCGGCGATCCCGCCGGTGCTGCGCCGGCAGTCGGCCGCCGATTACGACCGCTGGCTGGAGCGCAATCCGGACGCCAGGCCCTGGATCCGGACGACCACCTGGCAGGTGCCGATCAACTGGTTCGTGCTCGTGTCGGACGACGAGCGCGAGTACGAGCCGAAGGGCGACGAGGACGGGGGCGCCGGCGTCCCGCGGCTGCGCTATCGCACGCCGATGGTGCAGGCGAGGCGCCGGGTCGCCCGGGGCCTGAAGGCGCTGAAGGACTCGATCGAGGAAGGCCCCTTGATCGACGGCCTGGTAGATGTGGGGCGCTGGCTGGAGGAGTTCCACCCCCGTTCGTACGTCGAGCTCGACTACGGCGGGCTCGTGCACGCCCTGCCGCAGGACTTCCTCGAGGACGACCACTCGGCGGCCGATGTCGCCGAGGGGATCGCGGCGCTGCGCGTCGGTGACGAGGACGGTGCGGGCGAGGCGTACGCGAGGCTTGTGGAACGCTGGCGGTCGGCGCGCGACCGGCAGTTCGCGAACTGAATCCCCAAGTGAGGCCGCTCACACCGGCCTTCGGGACCTACGTCCCGATCCGGGCGTTTGCCTCAAGCGTGACGGACGGCACTTACGGGGACCTTGCGCCCATCACCCCTCCTCGTGCCAAAATAGGACAAGGAGTCCGGGGAGGGCTCCTTCCGTCCAACTAAGTCCAACCATGGACGGATTACTCAGCATTGCACTGCCGCTGGGGGGTCTGATGGCTCCTGATCGCTCTGTGACTGATCGTCACTGTGGCGTGACTGTCCGCTATGGCACGGTCCATCGGCATCCGTCGCTGATGAACACCTGGGAGGGCAATTCCATCGGTTTGGCCGACGTGGCTGGACGGATGGTGTAGTTGTAGTGCCGAGGACAAGCCGTTCGTCCTATAACCGACTCGACTCGCGTCCGCCATTTCGGGCAACGCGGGTCAAGGTGCAGAATTTAGAGGAATGAACCGAGAAGGTTCGGTTCTCCGAGGAGGCCGCTCATGACCGCTCGCACCCCTGATGCCGAGCCGCTGCTGACCCCGGCTGAGGTCGCCACGATGTTCCGCGTCGACCCCAAGACGGTCACGCGCTGGGCGAAGGCTGGCAAGCTCACGTCGATTCGTACGCTCGGCGGACACCGCCGCTACCGCGAGGCCGAGGTCCGCGCTCTGCTTGCGGGTATCCCGCAGCAGCGCAGCGAGGCCTGAGGCACCGCATAACGCAGCAATACGGGCGTTTCAGGTCCCCCAACCTGGCGCGCGCCCACCCATAGCTCCACTCGACGCGGGTCCTGCCCCAACAGGACTCCTTCTTATGAAGACCGCCGAGGCGTCATCTCAACTGCCTCGTGGAAGCGTCACTCGATCGCGCTGGACTCCGCCGGGTCCAGCGCGATCTTTTTTGTGCGCGCGGGCCGGCCTGCGGTGGGGGTTCGTGTGCACCCCTGTGGCGACGTGTCGGGGGTGGTGCAATTGCACATATTAAATTGAGCCGTTGTAGGGAGGGGGTAAGAAACGGTGTTTCCAAAACAAGTTCGGTGACACCCGTCACACGCCCCGTCGCTTGTTGCAGGTGACGCCCTTGCGCTATTGGGCTCCGGTGCCGGTGCGCGGCCCCTGCCGGTTCGTCGACTCTCCCCAGGCTGCCACCAGTTGAGGCCGCGCAGGGTCGGCTTTGGTCACCCTTTCGAGGGTCTTTCGTCCCGACCGGGCTCGCGGGCGCTCTCAGGGCGCTCCAGGGGCCTTCCTGGCGGGCCCCAGGAGCGCCGCGGGGGTGACGGGCGGTCAGCGGGCCGTGCGGGGCGGCCTCGCGGCGTCGCGTGGCGTCCGTGCGGCGCCCATGCGCCCCTGGAAACGAAAGAACCCCCGCACCGTACGGTGCGGGGGTTCTTTCTTACTGCGGTCCTGACGGGATTTGAACCCGCGGCCTCCACCTTGACAGGGTGGCGAGCACTCCAAACTGCTCCACAGGACCAGGTTTTCGCTGCGCCGTACTGCGTTGCGCTGCGAGACAGGACTCTACAGCAGCGCAGGCCGTGCGGTCGAACTCACGCTGTGCGGTCGCCCGGTCACGGAACCTGAGCGTCGATCGCCTTCACGATCCGCTTGTCCGAGACCGGGTACGCCGTGCCCAGAGCGTGGGCGAAATAGCTGACCCGCAGCTCCTCGATCATCCAGCGGATGTCGAGCACCTCCTGCGGCACCGGCCGCCCCTGCGGCATCTGCTCGAGCAGCCACAGGTACTCGTCCCGCATCTCGTGGACCTTCTCCATGCGGGTGGTGTCCCGCTGGACGTTGGTCGGCATCTGCTGGAGCCGCCGGTCGGCCGCGACGAGATAGCGCATCAGGTCGGGCAGCCGCCGCAGTCCGGTGGCGGTGACGAAGCCCGGCTTCACCAGCTCGTTCAACTGGGCGCGCACGTCCTGGAGGTTGGGCAGCAGCACCGCGCTCTTCGTGGATTTCAGGCGCCGCTCGCAGGCCTGCCAGGCCGCCAGGACCTGCTGGACCTGGCCGACCGCCCGCACCGTGGTGTCGACGATCTCCGCGCGCACCTTGTCGTAGAGCTTGCGGTACGACTCCTCGTCCCAGGCGGGCCCGCCGAAGTCGCCGATGAGCTTGTCCGCGGCCGCCATCGCGCAGTCGTCGAAGAGCGCCTGGACCGAGCCGTGCGGGTTCGCGGACAGGGCGAGCTTCTGCGCGTTGCTCAGCTTGTCCGAGGCGAACTTGCCCGGGTTCACCGGGATGTTGCGCAGGATCAGCCGGCGCGTGCCCTTCCACATGGCCTGCGCCTGCTCGGCCTCGCTGTCGAAGAGGCGGACCGAGACGGTGTCGCCGTCGTCCACGAGCGCCGGGTAGGCCTTCACCGGCTGTCCTGCACGGCGGGTCTCGAAGACCTTCGACAGCGCCCCGACGCTCCAGTCGGTGAGGCCCTTGCGCTCCACGGACGGGCCGCCGGAGCGCTCCGCGGTGGCCTTGGCCGCCTGCGAGATCGCCTGCCGGGCCTTCGGCTTCAGCCGGAGCTTGAGCGCCTCCAGGTCCTTGTCCTCGGCGAGCTTGCGGCGCCGCTCGTCGACGATCCGGAAGGTGACCTTCAGATGGTCGGGTACGCGGCTCAGGTCGAAGTCGTCCGGCGCGACCGGGACGCCGACCATCTGCTGCAGCTCGCGCGCGAGCGTGACCGGCAGCGCCTCCTGCAGCGGCACGGCACGGTCGAGGAAGGCCTTCGCGTAGTTCGGCGCGGGCACGTAGTTGCGCCGGATCGGCTTGGGCAGGGAGCGGATCAGCTCGATCACCACGTCCTCGCGCAGGCCGGGGATCTGCCAGTCGAAGCCCTCGTCGGTGACCTGGTTGAGCACCTGGAGCGGGATGTGGACGGTCACGCCGTCCGCGTCCGCGCCCGGCTCGAACTGGTACGTCACCCGGAACTTGAGGCCGCCCTGGCGCCAGCTGTCCGGGTAGTCGTCCTTCGTGACCGCTTCAGCGGACTCGCGGATCAGCATCGAGCGCTCGAAGTCGAGGAGTTCGGGCTCCTCGCGCTTCTTCTGCTTCCACCAGGAGTCGAAGTGGGCGCCGGACACGACGTGTTCGGGGACCCGCTGGTCGTAGAAGTCGAAGAGGGTGTCGTCGTCGACCACGATGTCGCGGCGCCGCGCCCGGTGCTCCAACTCCTCGACCTCGGTGAGGAGTTTGCGGTTGTCGGCGAAGAACTTGTGGTGCGTGCGCCAGTCGCCCTCGACCAGCGCGTTGCGGATGAACAGCTCGCGGCTGACCTCGGCGTCGATCCGCCCGTAGTTCACCTTGCGCTGGGCGACGAGCGGGACGCCGTACAGCGTGACCTTCTCGTACGCCATCACGGCCGCCTGGTCCTTCTCCCAGTGCGGTTCGCTGTACGTGCGCTTCAGCAGGTGCTCGGCGAGCGGTTCGACCCACTCGGGCTCGATCTTCGCGTTGACGCGCGCCCACAGGCGGCTGGTCTCCACGAGCTCCGCCGACATCACGAACCGCGGCGGCTTCTTGAAGAGGGCCGAGCCCGGGAAGATCGCGAACTTGGCGTTGCGGGCGCCGATGTACTCATTGCGCCCGCGCTCGCGGCCGGCCTGTTTGGGATCCTTCTGCGTGGACTCCTTGGACTCCTTCACATCCTTCATGCCGATGTGCGAAAGCAAACCGGAAAGGAGGGAGACGTGGATGGAGTCGCCCGCCGCAGGGGTGTCGGGGTCGCCCAGATGGATGCCCATCTGCTTCGCGACCGTCCGCAGCTGCGTGTAGATGTCCTGCCACTCACGGATGCGCAGGAAGTTCAGGTACTCGCGCTTGCACATGCGGCGGAACGCGGAGGAGCCCAGCTCCTTCTGCTGCTCGCGCACGTAGCGCCACAGGTTCAGGAAGGCGAGGAAGTCGCTCGTCTCGTCCTTGAAGCGGGCGTGCTGCTGGTCGGCCTGCGCCTGCTTCTCGGAGGGGCGCTCGCGCGGGTCCTGGATGGAGAGCGCCGCGGCGATCACCATGACCTCGCGCACGCAGCCGTTCTTGTCGGCCTCCAGGACCATGCGGGCCAGGCGCGGGTCCACGGGGAGCTGGGCGAGCTTGCGGCCCTGCTCCGTGAGCCGCTTGCGGACGTCCTTCTGGGAGGGGTCCAACGCGCCCAGTTCCTGGAGGAGTTGGACGCCGTCGCGGATGTTGCGGTGGTCCGGCGGGTCGATGAAGGGGAACTTCTCGATCTCGCCGAGGCCCGCCGAGGTCATCTGGAGGATGACGGAGGCCAGGTTCGTGCGGAGGATCTCCGCGTCCGTGAACTCCGGGCGGGAGAGGAAGTCGTCCTCGGAGTAGAGGCGGATGCAGATGCCGTCGGACGTACGGCCGCAGCGGCCCTTGCGCTGGTTGGCGCTGGCCTGGCTGACCGGCTCGATGGGCAGCCGCTGCACCTTCGTACGGTGCGAATAGCGCGAGATGCGGGCCGTGCCCGGGTCGATCACGTACTTGATGCCGGGGACCGTCAGGGAGGTCTCGGCGACGTTCGTCGCGAGGACGATCCGTCTGCCCGTGTGGCGCTGGAAGACGCGGTGCTGCTCAGCGTGCGACAGGCGCGCGTACAGCGGCAGGACCTCGGTGAACTTGTATTTCTTCTTCTCCAGCGCGTCCGCCGTGTCCCGGATCTCGCGCTCCCCGGAGAGGAAGACGAGGATGTCGCCGTCGCCCTCGCGCATCAGCTCCTCGCACGCATCCGTGATCGCGGTGATCTGGTCGCGGTCGGAGTCGTCCGAGTCCTCTTCGAGGAGCGGGCGGTAGCGCACCTCCACCGGGTACGTACGGCCGCTGACCTCGACGATCGGGGCGTCCCCGAAGTGCCGCGAGAAGCGCTCCGGGTCGATGGTCGCGGAGGTGATGACGACCTTGAGGTCCGGGCGCTTCGGCAGCAGCTGCGCCAGGTAGCCGAGCAGGAAGTCGATGTTCAGGGACCGCTCGTGGGCCTCGTCGATGATGATCGTGTCGTACGCGCGCAGCTCGCGGTCCGTCTGGATCTCGGCGAGCAGGATGCCGTCCGTCATCAGCTTGACGAACGTGCCGTCCTGGTCGACCTGGTCCGTGAACCGGACCTTCCAGCCGACCGCCTCGCCCAGCGGCGTGTGCAGCTCCTCGGCGACGCGCTCGGCGACCGTGCGGGCGGCGATGCGGCGGGGCTGGGTGTGCCCGATCATGCCGCGCACGCCGCGGCCGAGCTCCAGACAGATCTTCGGGATCTGCGTGGTCTTTCCCGATCCGGTCTCACCGGCGACGATCACGACCTGGTGGTCGCGGATCGCGTCCGCGATCTCGTCCTTCTTCTGGCTGACCGGGAGCTGCTCGGGATACGTGACGTCGAGGGCGGCGCGGCGCTCGCGACGGGTGTCCGTGCGGACGGCGGCCTTCTCGGCCTCCGCTCCGATCTCCGTGAGGACGGCGGCGCGGGCCTCCGGCTTACGGATCTTGCGGGCGCCCTCGAGCCTGCGCCCGAGGCGGTGCGCATCGCGCAGGGACAGCTCGGAGATCCGCCGCGCTACGGCGGCGAACTGATCGGCGGCGGGGGCAGGCTGCGTAGACATACGTCCTCAAGGATCTCACCTCGGGGAAATGTGTGGCGACCGGTTTTGCGGCCGGTGCCCCGGGACGGCCGGGGTCCGCGTCCGGATGTAGAGCACCGGCGCGTGGCTTAACGTGCGGATATGTCGCACTTGCCCGATGGGTCGGAACCGACGCCCGACGAGCCCGGACCGACGTCCGACGAGCCCGGACCGACGTCCGACGAGCCCGGACCGACGTCCGACGAGCCCGGACCGGCGTCCGACGAGCCCGGACCCACGCCCGACGGGCCCGAGCCGGAGAAGGGGACCGAGCACCCGCCGCACGGCGCGCACGGGCGCCCGCCGAGCGGGTCCGAGCGCTGGGCAGGCTTCAAGCAGTCGCCCTTCTTCCCGGCGACCGTGCTCGTCCTCATCCTGGCCGCGGCGGCCGCCCTCTTCGCCGGCTCGTACACGTACTCCATGGCGAACCCGACGCCGCACCACATCCCGACCGGCGTCACCGGCGAGCACGACGCCGCGCGGCGCAGCGCCTTCGTCGGCGCGATGGAGAAGGCCCTCGACGCCCAGCTCGACCTCAAGCTCTACGACTCGCCGCGGGCGGCCCGCGAGGCCCTCGACGCCCAGAAGATCTACGCGGTGTTCGACGTGCGGGACAACGGGGCCCGCGTCCGCCTCGACGTTTCCGGCGCCTCCGGCGTCACCGTCGCCCAGGTCTTCGCCGAGGCGGCGCCCCCGGTCAGCAAGGCGACCGGCATCCCCGTGACCGTGAAGGACGTGAACCCGTTGCAGGGCGGCGACCCGCGCGGCCTCACGATCTTCTACATCACGCTCGCCGCGGTGATCATCGGCTTCGTCGGCGCGATCCAGCTCAGCGTGCACGCACGCGGCCTCAACCCGGCCGAACGGATCGCGTTCACGATCGCCTACGCACTGCTCGGCGGCTTCGCCGTGGCGGCGGTAGCGGACTGGGGGCTCGGCGCGGTGGACCTGCCGTTCGTCGAGTCCTGGCTGATCCTCGCGCTGACGATGTTCACCTGCGGCATGGTCTTCACGATGTTCAACACGTTCTTCCACCGCTGGGCGATGATCCCGACCTGGGGCCTGCTCGTCCTGCTCGGCAACCCGGCGTCCGGCGGCGCGGTCGCCCCGCCCCTGCTCCCGACATTCATCGGCCGCCTCGGCCAGTGGCTGCCCCCGGGCGCCTCGTACAACGCCCAGCACACGGCGGTCTACTTCCAGGGCAACCAGCACGCCTTCCCGTTCCTGGTGCTGGCCGGCTGGTCCCTCGTCTCCTGCGCCCTCTTCTGGTTCTGGCGCCACCGCCACCCGGGCGGCCGGGGCACGGGACCGCTGCACGCGGCACCGGTGTAGGAACCGGGAAACGCAATAGGCCCCGTCCGAAGACGGGGCCTAGTTCCTGTGGCTGGGGCCGGGATCGAACCGGCGACCTATCGCTTTTCAGGCGATCGCTCGTACCAACTGAGCTACCCAGCCACGCAGTTCACCGTGGTGATCTGCAAGCGGTCCTGACGGGATTTGAACCCGCGGCCTCCACCTTGACAGGGTGGCGAGCACTCCAAACTGCTCCACAGGACCTTGCTTTTGTGCGAGACAAGCGAGAGCAAGTGTCTCACACGGTTGTGCGTGCCCCCAACGGGATTCGAACCCGTGCTACCGCCTTGAAAGGGCGGCGTCCTAGGCCGCTAGACGATGAGGGCTATCGGCCCGCCTGCGCGCTTTGCAGCGCGTCGGGGACGTGAGAAGCATATGGGATGCAGGGAGCTATCGCCAAAACGGTTTACGGGGAGCTCTCCCCAGGGCTCGGCGAGGGGGTCGCGCCGGGCTGGTTCTCCTGCGGCAGATGGCGGCTGACCTCCGCCTTCGTCAGGCCGAGGCCGCCCAGGCGGATCTCGTCCCAGGCCTGCAGGCGCTTGCTGGTGCGGTCCAGATAGAGGACCGAGGCCTCGACGGGGTCGGGCTTGCCGTCGTCGACCGCGCGCAGGCCGCTGCCCCCGGTCGAGCCCTCGACGCGCAGCCGGGTGCCGAGCGGGAGCACCTCCATCTCCTGGTGGTGGATGTGGCCCGCCAGGACCAGCGGCACCTCGCCGTCCACCTCGCGGGCCGCGGCCGGCTCATGGGCGAGCGCGATGTCGACCGGGGTGCCCGCCGCCCGCTGGTCGCGCAGCGCCGACGCGAGCCGGACACCCGACAGCCGCTCGGCCGGGTCGCCCTGCGCCTTCACCGCCCGGTCCGGGGTGTACTGCGGGTCGCCCATCCCGGCGAAGCGCAGGCCCGCGACCGTCACGGCCTTCCCGTCGTCGAGGACCCGGACGTTCTTGAAGCGCTTCCGGTCGGAGAGGTACTTCTGCGTCGCGTTCTTCGAGTCGTGGTTGCCGCGGATCCAGACGTAGGGCGCCTTCAGGTCCTTGATCGGGTCGAGGAACGCGTTCTCTGCCTTCGAGCCGTGGTCCATCGTGTCGCCGGTGTCGACGATCGCGGAGATCCGGTACTGCTCCACCAGCGAGGCGATGATCTTCCACGACGCCGGGTTGAGGTGGATGTCCGACACGTGCAGGACCCGGATCGTCGAGGGGTCCGGCTGGAACGTGGGGAGCGTGGACGTCGCGTCGTAGAGCTTCGTGACGTTCGTGACCAGGAGCGCCAACTCCTTCTGGTACACGTCGAATTCGGTCACGATCGAGCGGGCGCTGCCGACCACGGACGGCGCCGAGGAGAGCAGCCCCGAGAACTTCGGCTCCAGGACGGACTCCGGGTTCCACGTCGCGTACGCCGTGCCGCCCGAGGCCGCGAGGAAGGTGAGCGCCAGGCCGCCGGCGGCCAGCGCCCGGCGCGGGCGGCGGTAGACCACGAGGCCGAGCGTCGTGGCGCCCGCGAGCACCGCCACGCAGGAGCGCACGGCCAGGTCGACCGTGCCGTGCTCGACGTCCCGCGCCACCTCGTCCTGCAGCCCGGAGAACCGCTCCGGATGGTCGACGAGGGTCTGGGCGCGGGCCGGGTCGATGCGGTCCACGTCGACGTCGAGGCGGATCGGGGCCGTGTGGGAGCTGAGCTCCAGGGCGCCGAGCGGCGACACGTTGATCTTCGTACCGCCCGAGAACGACGGGCGCAGCGTCATCTTCGTGTCCATCGGCCCCACCGGCGTCCGCACGCTCCCGACGATCAGCAGCCCGAGCCAGGCGCCGAGCAGCACGACCGCCACCAGACCGAGGGCACGTACGTACGGATGCGGCGGGTGGACGAGCTCGAGGACCGGGTGGGGGTGTCGGTCGCGGTAGTGGCGCAGGACGGCCGACGGCGCCCCGCGAAGGCCCCGTGTACGGCGGCGGACTCCACGAATGGCGGCGGCTGGCGAGCGGGCCATTGCTCCCGTATGCCCAAGTGCACGGGTGGATATGCGGGTTGTACCGGACAATGGCCGTGTGCTGGAGATGACGCGCGAGACGTTCGAGGAACTGGTCGCCGAAGCGCTCGACCGGATCCCGCCCGAGCTGACCCGACTCATGGACAACGTGGCCGTGTTCGTGGAGGACGAACCGCCGGCCGAGGACCCCGAGCTGCTCGGGCTCTACGAAGGGACGCCGCTGACCGAGCGGGGCGAGTGGTACGCGGGGGTGCTGCCGGACCGGATCACCATCTACCGGGGGCCGACGCTGCGGATGTGCGAGTCCAGGGAGGACGTGATCGCGGAGACCGAGGTGACCGTGGTGCACGAGATCGCGCACCACTTCGGGATCGACGACGCGCGGCTGCACGCGCTCGGATACGGGTGACCGTACGGGCGGAATATGGGTGACCGTACGGGCGGAACACGGGTGAGGTCCCCGCGCTGATTGTGGGGGCTTTGTGCGGTGCTCGCGCGGCGCGTGTCCTCGTACGGGCGACAGGAGTTGGGGACGGTACCCCCCATGGTGACCCCGTCTCGTGCACCGGAGGTGCTCGCCCGTGCGCCAGTTGTCCGTATCGCAACGCGCCCTGTCGCTCAGTGCGTTCCGCCTGGGCCGGCTGGCCGCGACGACGGTGGCCGTCGCCGCGGCCGCCGGCTGCATGAGCGTGGGCGCCGACGGCACGGGCGCGGCCACCCACTCCCCGCCGCAGCGGGGCTCCGGCGCCGCGCCCGACGGCGGCAACGCGGTCCCGGACGGCGGAGCGGATGTCGGCGCGCGCGTCGGCGACGCCTCGGAGATGCCCTCGCGGCGGCCCGCCTCGCCCGAGGACCCGGCCGCTTCCACGTCCTCGTCCTCCTCCGCCTCCCGGACGCCGACGAAGGCGTCCACCCCGGCCTCGACGCCCGCCTCGCCGACCCGCAGCGTGCCGCAGCGGCCCTCGCAGCGGCCCACCACCCCCAGCGCGACGACCACTCCCTCACCCACGAGGTCGTCCCCCGCCCCCTCCACGTCGCCGCCGACCGCCGAGCCCTCGTCCTCGGCGCACGAGGAGACCGCGTCGGAGCGGGCGAGCGAACCGCGACCACAGGCGGGGGACCCCGCCTAGGGGGAGGCGGGTCCGGCCCGGAGGGCCTGGTCGTCGTGTGATCGGGGTCTCAAGGATCCGGTTTGCCTCGGGGGGTGGGGGGTGCGTATGGTGGTAGATCGTTTGATCCCATTTGCCCGGCGCCGTCAAGAGAGCGCCGCGTGGCGCGTACTCTCCCTTGCCGTGGCTGGACCGCATTGAGGCGGTCGATTTGCTGAATTGCGAATACACGGAGTTGCGGGCGCGTGCCGAGACTCCGGAAGGTTTCGCATTTCGCATGTCCATTTCCACTGAGAACATCGCCGACCAGGCCGTCGAGAACGACATCGACACCGACACGGTCGACATCATCGAGAACGACGAGCCCACCATCACGTTCGCCGATCTCGGTCTCCCCGAGCCGGTCGTGCGCAAGCTCGCGCAGAACGGTGTGACCACCCCGTTCCCGATCCAGGCCGCGACCATCCCGGACGCCCTGGCCGGCAAGGACATCCTCGGCCGTGGCCGCACCGGCTCCGGCAAGACCCTCTCGTTCGGCCTGCCGACGATGGCCCGCCTGGCCGGCGCCCGCAGCGAGAAGCACAAGCCGCGCGCCGTCATCCTCACCCCGACCCGCGAGCTCGCGATGCAGGTCGCGGACGCCCTCCAGCCGTACGGCGACCAGGTCGGCCTCAAGATGAAGGTCGTCTGCGGCGGTACGTCGATGGGCAACCAGATCTACGCCCTGGAGCGCGGCGTCGACATCCTCGTCGCCACCCCGGGCCGACTGCGCGACCTCATCAACCGCGGCGCCTGCGACCTGAGCAACATCGAGGTCGCCGTCCTCGACGAGGCCGACCAGATGTCCGACCTGGGCTTCCTGCCCGAGGTCACCGAGATCCTCGACCAGGTTCCGGCCGGCGGCCAGCGCATGCTCTTCTCCGCCACCATGGAGAACGAGATCAAGACGCTCGTCACCCGCTACCTGAACGACCCGGTCTCGCACGAGGTCGACAGCGCCCAGGGCAACGTCACGACGATGTCGCACCACATCCTCGTCGTGAAGCCCAAGGACAAGGCCCCGGTCACCGCGGCCATCGCCGCCCGCAAGGGCCGCACCATCATCTTCGTCCGCACCCAGCTGGGCGCCGACCGCATCGCCGAGCAGCTCCGCGACGCCGGCGTGCAGGCCGACGCGCTGCACGGCGGCATGACGCAGGGCGCGCGTACCCGAGTCCTCGAGGACTTCAAGAAGGGCTACGTCAACTCCCTCGTCGCCACCGACGTCGCCGCCCGCGGCATCCACGTCGACGACATCGACCTGGTCCTGAACGTGGACCCGGCCGGCGACCACAAGGACTACCTGCACCGCGCGGGCCGCACCGCCCGTGCCGGCCGCACCGGCACGGTCGTCTCCCTGTCGCTGCCGCACCAGCGCCGCCAGATCTTCCGCCTCATGGAGGACGCGGGCGTCGACGCCGGGCGTCACATCATCCAGGGCGGCGCCGCCTTCGACCCGGAGGTCGCCGAGATCACCGGCGCCCGGTCCATGACCGAGGTCGAGGCCGAGTCCGCGGGCAACGCCGCGCAGCAGGCCGAGCGCGAGGTCACCGACCTGACCAAGCAGCTGGAGCGCGCCACCCGGCGCGCCGCCGAGCTGCGCGAGCAGGCCGACCGCCTCACCGCCCGCGCCGCCCGTGACCGCGGCGAGGACGAGGAGGGTGTCGCCGCCGCCGTCACCGCCGCGCAGGAGGCCGCCGCCGAGCAGGCCGCCCAGGCCGCCGCTGCCGCCGAGGAGGCGGAGCGCCAGGAGCGCGCCGAGCGTGCCTCCTACGACTCGCGTCCGCGCCGCGACGACCGGGGCAACTTCGAGCGCCGCGACAACCGTCGTGACGACCGGGGCGGCGACCGTGGCGGCTTCCGCCGCGACAACGACAAGGGTGGCTTCCGCCGGGACAACGACCGCGGTGGCGACCGTGGCGGCTTCCGCCGTGACGACCGTGGTGGCGACAAGGGCGGTTTCCGCCGGGACGACCGTCGTGACAACGACCGTGGTGGCCGTTCCTTCGAGCGCCGCGACGACCGCGGCGGTGACCGTGGTGGCTTCCGCCGTGACGACCGTGGCGGCGACAAGGGCGGTTTCCGTCGCGACGACCGTCGTGACAACGACCGTGGTGGCCGTTCCTTCGAGCGCCGCGACGACCGGGGTGGCGACCGTGGCGGCTTCCGCCGGGACAACGACCGCGGCGGCTTCAACCGCGACGACCGCGGCGGCCGTTCCTTCGAGCGCCGTGACAACGACCGTGGCGGCTTCCGCCGCGACGACCGTCCCTCGGGCCACCGGGGCAGCGACCGTCCGTTCAACCGCGACCGCCAGGGCGACCGTCCCTCCTCCGGCGGCCACCGCCCCTACGGCCGTCGTGACGACCACCGTGGCGCCGGCTCCGGCACCGGTTCCTCCTTCGGCCGCCGCGACGACAAGCCGCGCTGGAAGCGCAACGGCTGACGGTTGACGGTCGACGGTCGACGGTCGACGGCTGACCGTTCCTGAAGCGACAGGGCCGCGGCCCCACTCCCTCACGGGGGGTGGGGCCGCGGCCTTTTTCCGTACCGGGAACGGGAGTTGGGCCTTGATCGGCCGCATGCGGCGCCCCCGGCGAGGGAATCGCTGGGGGCATGACAAGTGATGCCAGCAGAGCCACTGACGCGCAGCAGTCGGCCGTGGCCGCGGGTTCCGACGAGGAGCGCCTCGCCCAGCTCGGCTACACGCAGGTCCTTGCCCGCCGCATGTCGGCCTTCTCCAACTACGCCGTCTCCTTCACGATCATCTCGGTCCTCTCGGGCTGCCTGACGCTGTACCTGTTCGGCATGAACACGGGCGGCCCGGTCCTGATCACCTGGGGCTGGGTCGGCGTCGGCCTGATGACGCTCTTCGTGGGCCTGGCGATGGCCGAGATCTGCTCGGCGTATCCGACGTCGGCGGGGTTGTACTTCTGGGCGTATCAGCTGGCGCCGGAGAAGTCGGCGGCGGCGTGGGCGTGGATCACTGGTTGGTTTAATGTCCTGGGGCAAATCGCCGTGACCGCCGGCATCGACTTCGGTGCGGCGTCCTTCCTCGGGGCGTACCTGAACCTCCAGTTCGGCTTCGAGGTGACGCCGGGCCGCACGATCCTGCTCTTCGCCGGGATCCTGCTGCTGCACGGACTCCTCAACACCTTCGGCGTACGCATCGTCGCCTTCCTCAACAGTGTCAGCGTGTGGTGGCACGTGCTGGGCGTCGCGGTGATCGTCGGCGCGCTCGCCTTCGCGCCGGACAGCCACCAGTCGGCGTCCTTCGTGTTCGGCGAGTTCGTGAACAACACGGGCTGGGGGAGCGGTCTGTACGTCGCGCTGATCGGGCTGCTGATGGCGCAGTACACCTTCACGGGCTACGACGCGTCGGCGCACATGACGGAGGAGACGCACGACGCGTCCACGGCCGGCCCGAAGGGGATCGTCCGCTCGATCTGGACGTCGTGGATCGCCGGTTTCGTGCTCCTGCTCGGCTTCACCTTCGCGATCCAGTCGTACGAGGGCGCGCTGAACTCGCCGACGGGCGCGCCCCCGGCGCAGATCCTCCTGGACGCGCTGGGCGCGACGGCGGGCAAGCTGCTGCTCCTGGTCGTGATCGGCGCCCAGCTGTTCTGCGGGATGGCGTCCGTGACGGCCAACTCCCGCATGATCTACGCGTTCTCGCGCGACGGGGCGCTGCCGTTCTCGCGCGTGTGGCACACGGTGAGCCCGCGCACCCGCACCCCCGTCGCGGCGGTCTGGCTGGCGGCGGCGGGCGCCCTGGTCCTCGGCCTGCCGTACCTGATCAACGTTACGGCGTACGCGGCCGTGACCTCCATCGCCGTCATCGGCCTCTACATCGCGTACGTCATCCCGACGCTGCTGCGGCTGCGCAAGGGTGACGCATTCGAGCGGGGGCCGTGGCACCTGGGCCGCTGGTCGACGGTGATCGGTGTGGTGGCGGTGGCCTGGGTCGCCGTCATCACGGTCCTCTTCATGCTGCCGCAGGTCTCCCCGGTCACCTGGGAGACCTTCAACTACGCCCCGATCGCGGTCCTCGTGGTCCTCGGTTTCGCGGGCACGTGGTGGGCGGTGTCGGCGCGGCACTGGTTCCTGCGCTGACGCTCGGCCCGGCGCGCGGGACCCGGGATGCCGATACCCGATCGGCCTCCCGGCGACGGCGGGCTATGCTCGGGGGTGCGTCGGCTCAGGTCGGCGCGGTGGACCCTTAGCTCAATTGGCAGAGCAGTGGACTTTTAATCCATTGGTTGTGGGTTCGAGTCCCACAGGGTCTACGTGACGTGGGGGGAGGGGCATCCCCTCTGACCTGCTAATTAGCGCTCGGGTCGGCTTCGGTCGGCTCGGGCGCTTCTTCGTTTGCGAGACATTGCGTGAGTGATGCCTGAGCGGATTCGGCAGGACGTGTCCGAGGTCTCGTCTCAGACGTCCTCGCCTCGGACGGCAGCTCGATATGCCCCCGGCCCAGGGGCCTGCCCGTGCAGCGTTGCCGGACGCAGCAACTGTTCAGGACCTTCACGGACTTGGTCCCGCCGCCGGAATGGACGGGCCGGGTCCCGGCCCGTCGACGTTCCCATGGCCTGCGGGCGGCCCGGATGGGCTAGTCGTTGGTGCGGATGGAGTGACGGCGTCGGTGAATGGAACCCACGTGTGCGTTCGTGTCCACCCAAGGAGACCCAGTGAGCGTTGCCGACCTGCCGTTCGAGGACACCACCGACGACCACAACGCCGATCGCGGCTTCGTGGCGGGACTGAAGGACCCGGTGATCAAGGACGAGTCCGGGAAGACGGTGTTCGATGCCGACGCCTACGCCTTCCTGGACGCCGAGTGCCCTGACACCGCCAACCCGAGCCTGTGGCGGCAGAGTCGGCTGTGTGCCCGTTCCGGCCTGTACGAGGTCGCCGAGGGGATCTACCAGATCCGTGGCCTGGACATCTCCAACATGACGCTGGTCGAGGGAGACACCGGCGTCATCGTCATCGACCCGCTGATGTCCATGGAGACGGCAGCCGCCGGGCTGGCCCTCTACCGCGATCAGCGAGGAGACCGCCCGGTCACCGCAATGATCTACACCCACTCCCACGGCGACCACTTCGGCGGCTCACGCGCCATCGTGCCCCACGGCGTCACCGACATCCCGGTCATCGCGCCGTCCGGATTCCTCGAGCACGCAGTGGCGGAGAACGTCTACGCCGGCAACGCCATGGGCCGCCGAGGGGTGTACATGTACGGAGCCCGCCTTCCCCAGGACCCGGCCGGCCAGATCGGCTGCGGACTGGGTACGGCCACCGCACTGGGAACCATCAGCCTCGTCGCGCCGACGCACGACATCACGCGGACCGGTCAGGAGATGACGCTCGACGGAGTGCGCATCGTCTTCCAGCTCACGCCCGGCACCGAGGCCCCCTCGGAGATGAACTTCCTCTTCCCCGACCGGCGGGCTCTGTGCATGGCCGAGAACGCCACCCACACCCTGCACAACGTGCTGACCCTGCGCGGCGCGGTCGTCCGTGACGCCCGCATCTGGGCCCACTACATCACCGAGGCCCTGGTGATGTTCGAGGGGCAGGCCGACGTCGTCTTCGCCTCCCACCACTGGCCCACCTGGGGCGAGCGGGAACTCACCGACTTCCTGACCACCCAGCGCGACCTCTACGCCTACCTCCACGACCAGACCCTGCGCATGCTCAACAAGGGGCTGACCGGCCCGGAGATCGCCGAGGAGATCACCCTGCCGCCCGCCCTGGAGGCATGGGCGGCCCGCGGCTACTACGGGTCGGTCAGCCACAACGTCAAGGCCATCTACCAGCGCTACATGGGCTGGTTCGACGGCAACCCGGCCCACCTGTGGGAACACCCGCCCACCGAACTCGCCAAGCGGTTCACCGCCGACTACGGCGGCATCGAGGCCATCGTCGCCAAGGGCCGCCAGTACGCCGAGGACGACGACCTCCGCTTCGCCGCGACCCTGCTCAACCACGCCGTGTTCGCCGAGCCCACCCACAGCGGGGCCCGCGAGGCACTCGCCGCCGTCTACGACCGCCTCGGTCACGGCGCCGAGAACGCCACCTGGCGCAACTTCTACCTCACCGGCGCCATGGAACTGCGCGGCACCCTCGCCACCGCAGGCGTCGACCTCACCAACCCGGAGATCGCCCTGGCCCTCACCGTCGATCAGCTCATCGACACCCTGGCCATCCGCATCGACGGCCCCCGCGCCTGGGACACCACCCTCACCATGAACTGGCACCTCGCCGACCAGGACCGCACTTGGCACCTCGGCCTCTCCAACGGAGCCCTGACCTACCGCACCAGCCGGGGCGCGCCCACCATCGACGCCGACCTCACGCTCACTCTCACCAAGCCCCAACTCCTCGGTGTCATCGCCGGCCAGGGACTCGACGACATCGACACCGCAGGCGATCCTCGGACGCTGGAGCGGCTCGTCGGCCTCCTCGACACCGCCGACCCCAACTTCCCGATCATCACGCCCTGACGTGCATGCTGCTCGGGCTGTTCGGGGTCAGTCGTCGCGGTGTTTCGCCAGCGCGACGATGTCGCGGTTCTCCAGGACGTGCCGCTCGTGGCCGTGGCGTGCCAGGTGCAGGGCCGCGCGGCCGATCTGCGCGGTGTCGGTCATGGCGGTGTCGGTGAGGCGGCGGATCAGCGGGGCGAGGGGTGCGACGGCGGCGGTGCCCCAGCGGTAGGCGCGGGTCTTGGACCGCTGTTGGTGGGCGGGGAGGACGAAGGCGGGGCGCAGGGCGTAGCCGTTGGGGAAGGCGTCGATGACCGCGTTCTCGGTGCGGCCCTTGACGCGGGCCCAGCGGCTGCGTCCCCGCTCGCCGCTGTCGGTGCCGGCGCCGGACAGGTACGCGAAGGTCAGGCCGGGGTTGAGTTCGGTCAGGGTGCGGACGGCGGCCAGGGTGTAGCCGTAGGTGACGCGTTCGTAGTCGTGCGGGCTCATGCCGACGGCGGAGACGCCCAGGCCCCAGAAGCAGGCGTCGGCGCCGTCGAGGTCCGCGCGGATCGGGGTGAGGTCGAGGAAGTCGTCGTGCACCACGTGGCGTTGCTTGGGGTGCGGGGTGTCCATGGGCGACCGGCCGACGGTGATCACTTCGGTGACGTCCGGGGCGCGCAGGCTCTCCTGGACGAAGCCGTCGCCGATCAGCCCGCTTCCGCCGAAGACCACTACCTTCATGCTGCCTGTCTCCTTACTGGGGTACCGGGGGAGCCGCGGCTCGGGCTCCCCCGGGGACGGGATCCGGGCAGGGCCGGTCAGTCGAGGTCGGAGAGGTCCAGGACGAAGCGGTAGCGGACGTCGTTGGCCGCCAGGCGGTCGAGGGCCTCCTTCACGCGGGCGGAGGGGAGCACCTCGACGTCGGGCTCGATGCCGTGCTCGGCGGCGAAGGCGAGCATCTCGGCGGTGGCGGGCAGTCCGCCGGTGGCCGAGGAGGACAGCCGCTTGCGGCCGATGAGCAGCAGCAGGTTGTTGACCGGGATCTCCCAGGAGACACCGAGCAGACTGAGCTCGCCGTCGAGGTCGAGCATCAGGATCTCGGGGTCGAGGTCGTGGGTGGCGGCGATGGTGTCGATGATGAGGTCGAAACTCCCGTACGCCTGCTTCACCTGTGTCTCGTCGGTGGTGAGCACGAAGCCGGTGGCGCCGAGTGCGCGGGCGTCCTTCTCCTTGTCGACGGTGCGGCTGAGGACGGTGACGTCGGCGCCGAGGGCCGCGGCGAACTTCACCGCGAGGTGGCCGAGGCCGCCGAGCCCGGCGACGGCGACGCGGCTGCCGGGCCCGATGTTCGCCTTGCGCAGCGGGGACCAGACGGTGATGCCGGCGCACATCAGCGGGGCGGCCTTGGCGGGGTCGAGTCCGTCGGGGAGCGGCAGGGCGTACTTCTCGTTGATGACGTACTCGCGGCTGTAGCCGCCCTGTTGCGGGCGGCCGTCCACGCGGTCGGGGCCGCCGTAGGTGGGCGACCAGCCGTCGGTGCAGTAGATCTCCTCGCCCGCGAGGCAGTTCTTGCAGGTGCCGCACGAGTCGACGACGGTGCCCACGGCTACCCGGTCGCCGACGGCGAAGCGGGAGGCGGCGGAGCCCAGCTCGGTGACGGTGCCGATGAACTCGTGGCCGGGCACGGTGTCGGGCATGACGTGGACGGCGTGCAGATCCGAGTGGCAGACGCCGCAGTAGTCGACCCGGACCGCGATGTCACTCTCGCGCAGGTCGCGGCGCTCCAGCGGTACGCGCCGCAGGTCGGTGGTGCCGTCGGTGATCTTCCAGCCGGTGGTGGTGCGCATGGTGCTCCTCAGTGGTGGGGACGGCCGGTGGGAGCAGCCGCCGCCGACAGTAAGTTACTGCCGGTCTCTTATGTCGTTCCACGTTAACGGACCGCCGGTACCTTCGCAAAGTACCGCCGGTATGTAACATGTGGTGGTGACCTTCCAACGCGCCCGCACCGACGAACAGCGCAGCGAGCGGCGACGGCAGATCCTCGACACGACGGCGGCGATGCTGGCCGACATGCCGGTCGCCAAGCTGAGCCTGAACGAGCTGAGCCGTCGCGTCGGCCTGGCCAAGGCCAACGTGCTGCGCTACTTCGAATCGCGCGAGGCGATCCTGCTTCAGCTCCTGGACGCCGAGCAGCAGGACTGGATCGCAGAACTGGAGGACGTCGCGCCCTCGGGCGTCGGCACGCCGCGCGAGCGGGGGGACCAACTGGCCCGCCTGCTCGCGGAGTCGGTCGCCCGGCGGCCGGTGCTCTGCGATCTCATGGGCGCGCAGGCCACGGTGCTCGAACACAACATCTCCGCCGAGGTCGCCCTCCGGCACAAGCAGGCCGCACTGCGCTCTGCCGAGCGCCTGGCGGAGGTGGCCCGCCTGCGGCTGCCGGAACTCGCGCCCCAGGACGCCTTCCGGCTCGTCGGGCTGACCTGGCTGACGATCGCCGCCGCCTGGCCTTACCATCAGCCGCCGCAGGCGCTGTTGGACGCCTACGCCGCGGATCCGGCCCTGGGCGGGCTGCGGGCCGACTTCACCGACGTCGTACGCCAGTCCGTCGAGGTCACCCTCTCCGGACTTCTCGCGCGCGCCGAGGACGCACCTCTGGGCGTGCGCCCCCTCGGTGCGGCCGGGCCCCGGGCGTCGGCTGAATGAGCCGGCCCGGCAGTCCCTGGGAAGTCGTGGGCGAAACCGGCACCAGTACGCCCCCGGCGGCGCCTGGCAGCACTCGCGCGACAACCCCGCCCTCGCCCGCGGTGACTGCGACGCCGCCGCGGTGATCGCCGACGGCATGCCGCCCCGCTGCTCTTCTCGGCCGGCCGGCGGTCCGCCCTGCGGTGAGCGGACACGCCCTCACCGCAGGGCGAAGCCGATGCCGTCGTCGATGTCCGCTTCGAGACCCTCGCGGTGGGCCGTCCCGTACCGGGCGTCGCCGAGGGCCGTGCGGAGCTGGTGTTCGCAGGTGTGGCGGGTCGCCAGGAATTCCCGCACCCCGGCCCGGTCGCGCCCGATGGAGTGCCAGAGGGCGTCCGCCGTGCCGAGCAGCCGGGCGGCGCGCGCGGGGTCCGACCCGGCCAGCGACGTGGCCATGGTGTCGAGGTCGACAGCGGCGCCGAAGGTGTCGTGCAGTTGCCATTTGAGGGCCAGCGAGTCGCGGGCGTGGCGGAGCGCGGCAGCCGGGTCGCCGTCGGCCAGCGCGGCCATGGCCAGGAAGTAGCGGGCGTAGGCGCGCAGCCACAGGTCGCCGTGGAGTTCGCTCTCCTCGCGCATCACGTCGGCGGCCGACGCGGCCTGCGTGAGCTCACCGAGCTGGAGATGGGCGTACGAGGTGATGCCCCGGGTCAGGAGCCAGATCGCGAGGGCGCTGCCCGAGGCCGGGGGACGGGGCGGTGAGGCGCGGCAGACGTCGAGGGTCCGGGCCGGGTGGCCGGTCATCACGAGGCGGGTGCCCCGGACGTAGCGCACGGCGGCCGTCGCCACCGGGTCCGCGAGCCGGTCGGCCATCGGCAACGAGAGGCTCTCCAGCGCGGTCGAGCGCGTGAAGTCGCCTTGAAGGGTGGCCACATGGCCGCAGGACCACAGCGCCCGCAGCAGCTGAGGGCCCTCCGGCGCCTTGCGGTCCTCGGCGAGCGCCCGCTCCAGGTAGCCGCGGCCCTCGCGCAGGAAGCCGCACCCGGTCCAGAAGAACCACAGCTCGCCCGCCATCTCCAGCGCGGGGAGCGGGTCGGGGTCGGCCAGGCAGGCTTCCAGCGCCGCGCTCAGGTTGGCGTGCTCGGCGGTCAGGTGCCCGTACCAGGCGACCTGTTCCGGGCCGACCCACGCGCGGTCCCCGGACCGGGCGAGCCGCCGGTAGTGGTCGCGGTGGGATGCGCGCAGCGGTCGCTCCTCCCCGAGCCGGGCCAGCCAGGCAGCGCCGTACTCGCGGATCGTGTCCAGCATCGAATAGCGGGGCCCGCGGTCGGTGTCCGTGCGCTGGAGGACGGACTGGTCGACGAGGCGGTCCAGCAGTCCGGCCACCTGCCCGCCGGCGAGTGGGCCCCCGGCGCAGACCCACCGGGCGGCGTCCGGCTCGAAGCCGCCGACGAACACCGAGAGCCGGGCCCACAGCAGCCGCTCCAGCGGCGTGCACAGCTCATGGCTCCAGCCGATCGTGGTGAGCAGCGCCCGGTGCCGTTCGTCGCCCCGGCCGGCGGGATCGTCGTGCCTGGTCAGCAACTCGAAGCGGGCGTGCAGGCGGCGGTCGAGTTCGGCCAGCGACAGTTCGGGCAGCCGGGCGGCGGCCAGCTCGACGGCCAGGGGGATGCCCTCGAGGCGCGCGCAGATCGCGGCGACCGCGGCGCCGTCCCGCTCCGCGAGCGCCGCCCCGGGCGACGTTTCCACCGCGCGCAGGGTGAACAGCAGTTCCGCGTCGGCGGGCACCGCGCCGGGGCGGCGCGTCCCCGTGGTGACGGGCAGCGGGGGAACCGCCACCGTCCGCTCGCCGTCGGTCCGCAAGGGGATCCGGCTGGAGGCCAGCACGTGCACCCCGGGGGCCGCCGCCAGGAGCGCCCGGACGAAGTCCCCGCAGCCGGCGGCGAGGTGCTCGCAACAGTCCAGGATCAGCAGCAGCCGCTTGTCCGCCAGCCACTCGGCCACCACCTCACGCGTGGGCCGGGGGGACTGGTCGGACAGGCGCAGCACCTCGTAGAGGGCGAGCGCGATCGTCTCCTCCTCCCTGATGGGGTAGAGCTCGACCAGCCACACCCCGTCGGGAAAGGCGGCCTGGGCGTCGGCTCCCACCTGCCGGGACAGCCGGCTCTTGCCCACCCCGCCCGGCCCGGTCAGCGTCACGAGCCGATGGGTGCTCACCAAGTCCTGGAGGGCGCTCAGTTCGTCCTCGCGTCCGACGAAGCATGTCGTCTCGCAGGGCAGGTTGCCCTTCGTCCGCTCGTGCCGGGAGCTTTCCATGTGACCCGTCCCCCTCCGGTGCGGCGGCCGCCGTCCACCGGCCGCACCCGAGTCTGCTCCGGCGCCGCCACCCACACGCCAAATGCCATGAGCTGCCCGGATCCTCTTCCGGAGCGCACACATGGCCACAGCATCCGGCCACTCCCGGCCAGCCGCCGCCACGGTCCGGTCGACCGGGGAGCCGGGCGCGGCCGGCACCCCCGGGGCCGGTGGGCTCAGGCGCGGCGGTGCTCCAGGAGCAGCAGGAGGGCGTCGTCGTTCAGGTGGCCGCCGGTGTGGCGGAGCAGGTCGCTTTCGATGCGGGTCAGATGGCTGCCGGGGTCCTCGGTGGGGTGCGAGGCCGCGCTTTCGGCCAGCGGGAAGTCGAGGCCGAGCGGGCTGCGGGCCTCGGTGACCCCGTCGGTGTAGAAGAGCAGGCGGTCGGCGGGGGCGAACGGCATGGTGTGCGTGGTGAGGCGGCCGTCGGCCAGGTCGAGGAGGCCGAGGGGCAGCGCGGGCGTCAGTACGTTGGCGAAGACGGCCGAGGAGCCGCGGACCACCAGTGGGGGCGGGTGGCCGCAGCAGAGCAGTTCGGCCCGGGCGTCGGTGCCGATGGTGCCCAGGATGGCGGTGACGTACTGCTCCGGGTGGGGTGAGCGGGCGATGAGCGAGTGGAGCCGGTGCGCGATCCCGCCCAGGGCGGGTTCCTCGGGGGCGAGCAGCCGCCAGGCCCGCAGGACCGCGGCGGCGGTGCCGTGGGCCGCCGCGCCGTGGCCCATGACGTCACCGATGATCAACCTCACCCCGTCGGCGGTGGGGGCGACGCCGAAGATGTCCCCGCCGGAGCCGGTGACCGGCGAGATGTGACGGGCGATCAGTCGCAGTGGCCCGGAGGCCACGGTGACGGGGTGCAGTGTGAGTTGACCGGGGCGGCTGTGACCTGCGCTGTGCGACATGCGGGGTCCCGTCGTGTTGCGTGAACCCACGAGCGTAATTGGGCGTTGACCGCCGGTGTGCTCGATAAGGCGAGTACCGCTACCTACATCTATTTGTCGAAAGCTTTCTTCTCGGACCACCGCATCCGAGGGGGCCCGAAA
This sequence comes from Streptomyces sp. NPDC059897, assembly GCF_042730865.1. Classification (NCBI taxonomy): domain Bacteria; kingdom Bacillati; phylum Actinomycetota; class Actinomycetes; order Kitasatosporales; family Streptomycetaceae; genus Streptomyces; species Streptomyces sp. NPDC059897. The sequence continues at coordinate 47,047 of NZ_JBHWKQ010000039.1, forward strand.
TGCCGAAGCGGGGCACCGAGGCCGGACTGTGCGGCGCGGGGAAAAGGGCCCGAAAGGGGCGGAAGGAGTGCGAAGGTGACACGAAGAGCGCAGGGAAGCGGCACAGGGCCGTTCCCGACCGGCGCAACAGATCCTGCGCCGACCGCCCGCAGGCGTCAGGCTGCTAGACGAGCGAGTCCGGCCCCCTGCCTGCCGGAAATGGCTTGGCACGCACGCTCGCGGCGTTGTCGTCGGTTGCCGACGCTCCGCGTCGACGCCCTCCTCCGCCTTGCGATCGCACGCACCAAGCCATTTCCGGCCCGCCCTCCGGGCGGACGACAGGGGGCCGGACTCGCTCGTCCAGTGATCCGACCGGAGGTGTTGCATGGCAGCGGGCGCACGGACGCGACGCGTTCTTCTGGGGGGCCTCGTCCCTCTGTTGGTGGTGGCCGCGACGGCGTGCGGCGCGGCCACACGGACCGACTCCGACGTGGGGGCGCACCCCGAGCACCGGCCCTCCGGCGGCCCCTTCGCGCACCCCGGCGTCCTGGTCGGCAAGGGGCAACTGGCCGCGGTCCGCGACCACGTGACCCGCAAGCAGGAGCCGTGGATCTCCGCGTACAAGGAGATGAGCACCAGCAAGTACGCCGACCTCGACTACAAGGCCAAGCCGTACGCCACCGTGAAGTGCCCCTTCGACGCCGAGGCCGGACAGGGCTGCGTCGAGGAGCGCGAGGACGCCATCGCCGCCTATACGCAGGCCCTGCTGTGGAACGTCACCCGCGACAAGGCGCACGCCGCCAAGGCCGTCGAGATCATGAACGCCTGGGCGGACAAGGTCACCGGGCACAGCGAGGACAACGCGGGGCTCCAGGCCGCCTGGGCCGGCGCGTCCTGGGCGAAGGCCGCCGAGCTGATGCAGTACACGTACAAGGACTGGCCGGACGGGCAGGAGCTGAAGTTCCAGCGGATGCTGCGCGAGGCCTACCTGCCGGAAGTGCGCGGCGGCTCCGCGGACTTCAACGGCAACTGGGACCTGGTGATGGCCGACGCGACGATGAGCATGGCCGTCTACCTGAACGACCAGAGCGCCTTCGACCAGGCCGTCGGGCACTTCAGGGACCGTGTCCCCGCGTACTTCTACCTGTCCTCCGACGGGAAGCTGCCGGTGAAGCCGAAGGGCAGCGGCATCGACACCCCGAAGGAACTGCGGACGTACTGGTTCGGGCAGAAGACCTTCAAGGATGGGCTCGCCCAGGAGACCTGCCGCAACTTCAAGCACGCCAGCTACTCGCTCGCCGCCACCTCCCACATGGCCGAGACCGCCTGGCACCAGGGCGTCGACCTGTACGGGGAGGTGAAGGACCGGCTCGCCGCGGCGCTGGAGCTGCACTCCAAGTACCAGCTGGGCGCCAAGGCCCCGTCCTGGCTGTGCGGCGGGAAGGTGCAGCGGGACATGGGGCCCGACACGGAGGTGGGGCTCCAGCACCTACAGGGGCGGCTGAAGATGGACCTCCCGCACACCGAGAGGCTCACCGAGAAGCAGCGTCCCGAGGGGACGGACGACCTGTTCGTGGCGTGGGAGACGCTGACGCACGCCGCCGCGTGAGCGGTCACGCGAAGCGATTCGCGTTCACTCCCCCTGATGGCGTAGAGTTGTGAACACAACGGCGCGGGGTGGAGCAGCTCGGTAGCTCGCTGGGCTCATAACCCAGAGGTCGCAGGTTCAAATCCTGTCCCCGCTACTGAAGAACAGGGCCCGGAATCTCATGAGATTCCGGGCCCTGTTCGTTTGTTTTCCGCATGCTCGCCCGTGTTGCGCACGTCACGTTCCCCACCCGTACGGCCCACCCCTGCTCGCCTCCGCGTCCCCGTGCGGGAACTCTTGGTGAGACGCCGGAAGCTGGCAGGGAACGGCAGGAGACGAGTGGTGGGGCAGCGAACAGGAGGCACCGGCTGGAGACGGAGGAGGCACGGCTCCGACACCGCGAGCACTCGCCTCTTCCTTCGGCTGCTGCCCCTGCTGCTCGTCATCGGCGGCGCGGTCTACGAGTACGTCACCCCCAGCGGCTTCCCCGGTGCCCCCTTGTTCAGCGCGGCTCCGCTGGTGGCCGCCCCGTTCTTCTCGCTCGGCGCGACGGCCCTGGTCGGCGTGGTGTCGATCGGAGCGATCGTCGCGGTGCACCTGCGCTTCACGGAGAACCTCGACTCCGTGTTCGTCACCGAGATCGTCACCGTGGCCACCGTCTGCCTGCTGGCCTGCCTGCTCAACCGGATCGTCTACCGCAGCTACGAGCAGCTGGCCTCCGCCCGTGAGATCGCCCAGGCCGCCCAGTTGGCGGTGCTGCCGGAGCCGGCCCGGCGGCTCGGCGGTCTCGCCATCGCGGCGCGCTACGAGGCGGCGCAGGCCGACGCGTTCATCGGCGGCGACCTGTACGCGGTCCAGGACACCCCGCACGGCATCCGGATCATCGTCGGTGACGTGCGCGGCAAGGGGCTCGGCGCGGTCGCGGCGGTCGCCGTCGTCATCGGGGCGTTCCGGGAGGCCGCCGAGCAGGAGGGCTCCCTGGAGGCGGTCGCCCAGCGCCTGGAGCGGGCCCTGGCCCGCGAGGGCACCCGGCGCAGCGGCATCGACGACTTCGAGGGCTTCACCACCGCGGTGCTCGCCGAGATCCCGCACGGCGTCGACCTCGTGCGGGTCCTGAACCGCGGTCACCCCGCCCCGCTCCTGCTGCTCGGCGACGGCACCGTACGCGCGCTCGACCCGTGCCAGGCGGCGCTGCCGCTCGGCATGAGCGAACTGGGCAGCTGGCCCGACCGGGCCGTCGAGGCGGCGTTCCCGTCCGCGGCCACGCTGCTGCTCTACACCGACGGGCTCTCCGAGGCGCGCGACGCGAACGGCCGCTTCTACGATCCGGCGGCCCGGCTGTCGGGACGCCTCTTCCCGGGGCCCGAGGAACTCCTCGCGGCCCTCGCCGCGGAGGTGCGCGCGCACACCGGCAACGGGACGACCGACGACATGGCGCTGCTCGCCGTGCGGCGGACCTGAGGTCCTTGATCGTTTGTTACTCGAGGTAGCCGACCGTAGTCGAACGGCGTCGCTCCGCATAACAATTGACGTACCGTCAGAGGATTGAGTCCGTTGAATGTGGGGACGGTGTGACGTCAACTCGCCCCGTTCCGCCCGCTAGTGTCCTGAAAAGTCCTGGCCAGAGTCGTGAACGATCAGTGGGAAGCGCTTGGAATTACTGTCTGCTGTCTATTAACGTTCGATAACGCAGCGCGGTCGTCCCAGCCGTCACAAGAGATGGCTCCGTGCGCACACGCCTAATCCCGCAAGGGAGCCGGGGAACCACCAACTTGGGGTGAATCGGACACCTTTGGTGTCCGTAGGAGACCTTCCTGCTCCGAACCCGTCAGCTAACCCGGTAGGCGAGAAGGAAGGAAAGGAGAGCGCCCCCGTGGCGTCGAACCGGCCTGCCCCCGACTTCTTCTACGGCCCCGAAGACACCTCCGGCGTCGAGCAGGAGACCTGGGAAGAGTGGAATCCCACCGAGGAGTCCCTCGCTCCCGTCCGCGGCAGGCATCGCGTAGCCCGCCGCCGCGGCGGATTCGCGCGCAGCTCCACTGTTCTCGGCGTCGGCGTGGTCGCCGCCGTCGGTGCGGGCGGCATCGCCACCGCACAGGGCGGCAAGCCGCCGGTCCACATCTCCATGCCCGACCTCTCCGCGGTCAAGGACTCGCTGCCCGAGGCCAAGTCGCTGCCGGGCGTGGGCTCGCTGATATCCGACGGCTCGGACTCCGGTTCCGACTCCGGCGCCACGGCCTCCCCGCTGAGCGGCGCCGGAATCACCCAGGCCGAGGCCGCCGACGGACAGACCGGCGCGGGCGAGGCACTGCGGGCCCGCATCATGCAGCAGGCCGAGACGCAGCAGGACGCCGCCGACGCCTCCGCGAAGCAGGCCGCCGAGGAGGCCGCCGCGCAGCAGGCCGCCGAAGAGGCCGCCGCCAAGCAGGACGCGGCGAAGGCCAAGGAGATCGCCGCGAAGAAGAAGGCCGAGGCGGAGGCCCGCCGCAAGGCGGAGGAGGAGCGCCTGCGCAAGCTGGCCGCCGCCTTCAAGCTCCCGGTCGCCTCGTACACGCTCTCCGGCACCTTCGGCCAGCCCGGCTCCATGTGGTCCTCCGGCTACCACACGGGCCTCGACTTCGCCGCCTCCACCGGTACCCCGATCCGCGCCATCCACTCCGGCACGGTCACGGAGGCCGGCTGGGCGGGCGCGTACGGCTACCGCACGGTGCTCACGCTCGACGACGGCACCGAGCTGTGGTTCTGCCACCAGTCCTCGCTCAATGTCAGCGCGGGCCAGAAGGTCACCACCGGCGACGTCATCGGCCGCGTGGGCGCCACGGGCAATGTCACCGGGCCGCACCTCCACCTGGAGGTCCACCCCGACGGGCAGTCCACCGGCGTCGACCCCGGGTCGTGGCTGCGCGACAAGGGCCTCTCTCTCTGAGGACCCATGAGTCCGTGAACCCGTGAACCCCGGCGGTCCTGGCGCTGACCCCCCGACGTCAGGGCTGCCGGTTTGCCCATTCTTGGGGCAACTTCCGGGGTGCGCCCGGAATACCGTATTCCGTACGGGTGTTGAGGCAGAGCATGACTTCCTCCTCTTCCACGCTGCGCAAGCTCGGCACCTCCGACCTCGAGGTCTTCCCGCTCTCCCTGGGCGGCAACGTGTTCGGCTGGACCGCCGACGAGGCCACGTCCTTCGAGGTGCTCGACGCGTACGTCGCCGCGGGCGGCAACTTCATCGACACCGCCGATGTGTACTCGGCCTGGGTGGACGGCAACAAGGGCGGTGAGTCGGAGACCGTCATCGGCACGTGGCTGGCCTCGCGCGGGCGCCGCGACGACGTCGTCATCGCCACCAAGGGCAGCCAGCACCCCGAGTACCAGGGCCTGTCCGCCGCCAACATCAAGGCCGCGGCCGACGCCTCCCTGAAGCGCCTGGGCACCGACCACATCGACCTGTACTACACGCACTACGACAAGCCCGAGGTGCCGGTCGAGGAGATCATCGGCGCCCTCGACGAGCTGGTGAAGGCGGGCAAGGTGCGGCACATCGCCGCGTCGAACATCTCCGCCGAGCGCCTGAAGGAATCCCTCGACTTCTCCGACCGCGAGGGCCTCGCCCGCTACGTCGCGCTCCAGCCGCACTACAACCTCGTCTCGCGCGACACGTACGAGGGCGAACTCCAGGACGTCGCCGCCCGCGCGGGCCTCGGCTCCGTGCCGTACTACGCGCTCGCCTCCGGCTTCCTGACCGGCAAGTACCGGCCGGGCGTCGCCGTCGACAGCGCGCGGGCCGCCGGTGCGGGCAAGCACCTGGAGACCGAGCGGGGGCAGCGGGTCCTGACCGCCCTCGACGAGATCGCGCAGGCCCACGACGCGGAGATCGCCACGGTCGCCCTCGCCTGGCTCGCCGCGCAGCCCACGGTGACGGCGCCGATCGCGTCCGCGCGGACCGTCGAACAGCTCCCGGCGCTGCTCGCGGTGGCGGACCTGCGGCTGACGCAGGCGGACCTCGACCGGCTGACGGTGGCTTCCGCGTGAGCCCTCGGCAGCAGTGAGCCCTCGGCAGGGCCGGCGTCAGTACCGGTAGGGGTTGTAGTTGTACGTGGGGTACGCGGGGCCCTGTGCCAGCGGGCCCGCGTACACCGGGGGCAGCCACATCGGCGCCGCGATCTGGGAGCCGTACGCGAGCGCCGGGCGCGCGTAGTGGCGCCGCACCCACAGCGCCTCGAGCAGCTCCCGCTCCCGTACGACGAAGTCCGCGCCGGCCTTGCCGCGGCGGCCGCGGTGGCGCAGCAGTGCGAGGGACGTCGCGTAGTCCTCGTACTCGACGACCGCCGTGGCCGCCGTCCGGCCGCCGTAGTGCGTGGCGAAGTCGCGGGCCAGGCGCCGCGCCTTGAGCGAGCCGAGCGCGAACGGCTCCGGCGGGGCGAGCCAGCCCGCGGCGACGTAGGCGGGCAGTTCCTGGCGCACGGTGCGCAGCTCGCGCTGGCGCACGTACACCGCGAGCCAGGTGAGGACGCCGAACACCGGCACCATGAACGCGGCGTACACCGTGAAGAAGCCGTACTCGCCGAACGAGGACGAGCCGTTCCAGAACGCGTGCATGCCCATCGCGGCGAACAGTCCGGCGAGCGGGAGCAGCATCCGGCGCAGTCGGCCGCGGCCCGGCGCCATAGCGGCGGCGATGCCGAAGCCGATGCCGGTGAGGACCGTGAACAGCGGGTGCGCGAACGGGGACATCACGACGCGCACGAAGAAGGTGGCGGCGGTGACGGAGGTCAGGCCGGGGCCCGTGCCGGAGAGCTGGTCGGTGCCGAAGGCGTTGCCGAGATAGAGGATGTTCTCGGTGAACGCGAAGCCGGTCGCGGTGACCCCGGCGATCACGACGCCGTCGACGATTCCGGTGAAGTCGCGTCTGCGGAACAGGAAGACGAGCAGCACGGCCGCCGCCTTCGCGGTCTCCTCGACGATCGGGGCGATGACGGTGGCGCCGAGGGTGTCGGCGCTGGAGGGGTCGGCGGTCGCGGTCTCTATCCAGCGGGTCGCGAAGCTGTTGGCGACGATCGCTATCAGCGCCGCCGCGCACGCGCCCCACGCGAAGGAGAAGATCAGGTTCCGCCAGGGGCCCGGCCGTACGCGGTCCAGCCAGCGGAACGCGGATATGAGGAGGGGGACGGGCAGCACGGCGAGGCCGAGCCCGACCAAGAAGCCCTCCGTGCCGGTCTGCTCGCGGACGAGGGCGAGGATCACCACCCCGGAGACCGCGAGCAGCGTCGCCAGTGCGGTGACCCGCACTCCCTTCCGCTCCCACCAGCGGGGATGCGGAACCGCACCGTGCGGGACCGCGCCGCTCGGGTGTGCGCCGAGGACGTCGTCCTGCCGGTGCGGATAGACGGGATACGAGGCCACCAATTGACCCTAACGAGGGATGCGCCGCGCCGCGACGGGGCCGCGGAGATCCGGCCCGCACCCGCCCGTGGAACTACCGGCGCCGGAACAGCAGGTCGTGCACCACGTGGCTCTTGTCCAGGCCCTTGCCCTCGAAGCGGGTCAGCGGGCGGAACGCGGGGCGGGGCGCGTAGCCGCCGTCCTCGATCGTGTTCTCGTAGTCGGGGTGCGCGGTGAGGACCTCGAGCATCTGCTCCGCGTAGTCCTCCCAGTCGGTCGCGCAGTGCACGAGCGCGCCCGGCTTGAGCGGTCCTGCCACAAGGGACAGGAATTCGGCCTGGATCAGCCGCCGCTTGTTGTGGCGCTTCTTGGGCCAGGGGTCGGGGAAGTAGACGCGCAGCCCGTCGAGGCTGTCGTCCGGGAGCATGTCGCGCAGCAGCACGATCGCGTCGCCGTTCGCCACCCGAACGTTGTCGGTGCCCGCGCGCTCCGCCAGGTTCAGCAGATTGCCCTGTCCCGGCGTGTGCACGTCGACCGCGAGGATGCCGGTCGTCGGATCGTCCTGTGCCATCTGCGCCGTGGCCTCGCCCATGCCGAAGCCGATCTCCAGGACGACGCGCTCGACGCCGGGGAACAGCTCCGCGAGGTCGAGCCCCCGCTGTCCGTCGATGTCCAGGCCCCACTTGGGCCACAGCCGCTGCAGGGCGTCGGCCTGCGCGTCGGTGACCCGGCCGCGGCGCGGCTGAAAGCTGCGGATGCGGTGCTCGTAGTGCGACTGCGCGGGGTCGGGCCGGGGCCCGTCGGGGAACCGCGGCTCGTTGGGGCGGGCGGTGGGCGCGGGGGTTTCAGACGACTCAGACACAGTGGGACCGATTTTACGGGCAACCCGAACGCCGGTGCGGCCTCACAACAACGCCAGGACCCGCCGCGCGATCTCCCGCCCGATCGGCAGCGACGCCGTCGCCGCGGGCGACGGCGCGTTCAACACGTGGACCGCCCGCGCCCCCTCCCGGATCAGGAAGTCGTCCACAAGCGTCCCGTCCCGCAGCACCGCCTGCGCCCGCACCCCCGCCGCCACCGGCACCATGTCCTGCGCGGTGACCGCCGGCACGAGCCTGCGCACCGCCTTCGTGAACGCCGACTTCGACAGGGACCGGTGCACTTCACCCGCCCCGTACCGCCAGTGGCTGCGCGCCATCCGCCACGCCCCGGGCCAGGCCAGCGTCCCGCCCACCTCGCGGGGGCGGACGGTCCCCCAGTCGTAGCCCTCGCGCGCGAGCGCCGGCACCGCGTTGGGACCCACATGGACGCCGCCGTCGATCCCCCGCGTCAGATGCACGCCGAGGAACGGGAACGCCGGGTCCGGCACCGGGTAGACGAGCCCGCGCACCAGGTCGGGGCGGCCGAGCTCGAAGTACTCGCCGCGGAACGGCACGATGCGCATCTGAGGGTCGTCCCCGGTCAGCCGCGCCACCTCGTCGCAGCGCAGCCCCGCGCAGTTGACGAGCACCCGCCCGCGCACCACGTCACCGGAACTCGTCCGCACGGCGACGCCCCGGTCCGCGCGGCGGTCGACCTGCACGACGTCCGCCCCGTAGCGGATCTCGGCACCGGACGCCTCGGCGAACAGTTCGGCGACCGCGCGGTAGTCGACGATCCCCGTCGTCCCCACGTGGATCGCGGCGAGGCCGCGCACCTGCGGCTCGTACTCCTGGATCTGCGAGGCGCCGAGCTCGCGCACCGGTATCCCGTTCTCCCTGCCGCGCTGGACGAGGGCGTGCAGGCGCGGCAGCTCGTCCCGCTCGGTGGCGACGATCAGCTTTCCCGTGACCTCGTGCGCGATCCCGTACTCCGCGCAGAACTTGACCATTTCGGCGGCGCCGCGCACCGCGAACCTCGCCTTGAGCGAGCCGGGCCGGTAGTAGATCCCGCTGTGGATGACCCCGCTGTTCCGCCCCGTCTGGTGCCGGGCCGGTCCTTGCTCCTTCTCGAGGACGACGACCCGGGTCCCCGGCGCCGCCCGCGACACGGCATACGCGGTGGAGAGTCCGACGATCCCCCCGCCGACCACCAGCACGTCCCCGTCATACCCAGCCGCCCCCACGGGCCTCACCTCCGCTCCCGACACACCTGGACGAGTAGTTCCGAACTCCTGCCTGCCGGGAATGGCCTGGCACGCACGCTCGCGGCGTTGTCGTCGGTCCCCGACGCTCCGCGTCGTCTCCCTCCTCCGCCTTGCGATCGCACGCACCAAGCCATTCCCGGCCCGCCCTACGGGCGGACGACAGGAGTTCGGAACTACTCGTCCAGCATCTTGCCCGACCCCACTGACAATTCATGCGGGCAGCCTCGGGCCCACGGACCGCGCGGCCTACGCCGGCGCCATCAGCAGCGGCCGCGCCCGCTCCCGCAGCTCCACCACCCGCGGTTCGTCCCCGTACGGCTCCAGGCGGTGCAGCAGGTCCTTCACGTACTCCGTGGTCCGCGCGGACGAGATCCGCCCGGCGACTTCGAGTGCCCGGGTGCCCTGCTCGCATGCGGCGTCCAGGTTCCCCGACTCCAGCTCGGCCACCGCCGACACCACGAGCCGCAGCCCGTGCGAGCGCACGAACTCCTCGGTGGGCTTCGACAGCGCCTGCTCCGTGAAGCGCCGCACCTGGCGGGGCGCCTTCAGGTCGCGGTAGCACTCGGCCGCGTCCGCCGCGAACCGGTCGTAGGAGTAGAAGCCGAGCCACGAAGGGTCGGTGTCGCCGTCACGGGCCCGCTCCAGCCACCCCTCGGCGGCCCGCAGCGCGCCCCCTGCCGCGTGCCCGTCACCGGTGCGCGCGTGCGCGCGTGCCTCGATGAGCCGGAAGAAGCTCATGGTCCTGGCCGTCGCGAGCCCCCGGTTGCGCTCGATCGCGGCCTGCGCGAGGTCGACGCCCTCGTCACCGAACCCGCGGTAGGTGGCCTGCAGCGACATGGACGCCAGGACGTAACCGCCCAGCGGCACGTCCGCCGCCGCGCGCGCGAGCCTGAGCGCCTGGATGTAGTAGCGCTGCGCCGCCTCCTGTTGCCCGGTGTCGAACGCCATCCACCCGGCCAGACGCGTCAGTTCGGCCGCCGCCCCGAAAAGCGAGCGCCCCACCTCGTCCGAGTACGAGCCGAGCAGCAGCGGTGCCGCCTCCACCCGGAGGCACTCCGGCACCATCGACGAACGCCAGTCCCCGCCCCCGTACTTGGAGTCCCAGCGGCGCGCGTCCTCGGCGGCCTCGCGCAGCTTCTGCACATCGCTGTGGCCGACCTTCTGCGGCGGGCCGTCCTCCACGTGGTGTGCCTCCCGGGCCACCGAGGAGTCGGCCGGGGTTATCAGCCACCGGGACGCGGGCGTCGCGTACGCGCTCACGGCGAACGATCCGGCCAGCGACTGCCAGATCCCGCCGCTGCCCGCCCGCCGCCCGGCGAGGTCGAGCCGGTACAGCTCCGTCGCGGACTTCACCGCCTGCCGTACGTCGCGCGGGAAGGCCAGGCCCACCTCGGGCGCGGGGTCCGCGTCGGCCAGGCCGATCTCGTGCAGCGGCACGGGCCTGCCGAGCTTCTGGCCGATCGCGGCGGCGATGAGGTGCGGGGCGGCGCCCTGCGGCACCATGCCCTTCGACACCCAGCGCGCCACCGACGTCTTGTCGTAGCGCAGCGTCAGACCCCGCTGCGAACCCAGGTCGTTGACACGGCGGGCCAGACCCGCGTTGCTGATTCCCGCGAGGGCGAGGACGGCGCCGAGCTTTTCGTTCGGCCCGCGTTGCTCCCTGGACATGAGCCACCCCTCGACACAGACGGCTGCCGCGCCGGGCACCACGCCGACTTTTTCGGCCTGGCATAACCGCGCGGCATTCGTACACACAGCGTAGTTCGCCGCATCCCAAGCGTTAAGGGTCGTCATTCCGGATGGCGGGATTGTTGTCCGTACTGAAGTACGGCGCAGGCCACGCCGTGTGACCGTGTGCTCCGGGCGTGGTGCCGTGCGCCTGTGCGTGCGCTCTTACCCGTACGGCGGGGCGGCGGTTGCATGGGACCTGCGTGGGTCGGCCCGCTGTACTGGATCCAGTGGGCTGGGGGACACCGCCGCCTACATCCCCGCGGGCGGCGGACCGGTCCGGGAGGTGATGTGCGCCTCCCGGACTGTATGCCCACACGCTGTGGCCGAAGCGGGGTGTTCACCTCCGGCCAACCGCGGCCGATTTGGCCGAATCTCGCCCCTGTCATCCGGACTCGCCCGGGTCGTACCACGGTTCAACCACGGCTTAAATGGGGCGCATTGGGGGGAGCGTACGCCATTTCCCGCTTGCTCCTTCCCTTCGCCGTGTCCCCTCTTTGAGGCCTCCTTCGTGGCAGCATGGGGACCCCTTGTGTTGTCCACAGCCTGTGGAGGCGGCGATGCGCTGGTTGGTGGGGTGGAGCAGTGCCGCCTCCGGGCCCGTTGCCCTCGGTTCCGCGGGTGCCATGGGGTCGGAGGGCGAAACGGTACATCCGGTCGGCTCCCAACTCCTGTGGGGCGACCCGGATCCGCTGTGGGCGGTCGGCGACTGGCGCGCCGACGAGGTGCGCATCGTGCGGGCCGACGACCAGACGCGGATCGCCGTCCTCGGCGTGTGCGGAGCCTCCGACGAGCAGCTGAGGGTCGGCCTGTTCGCCGCGCGCGGCGGCGCCCTGCGCCACCTCACGGCGTGGCCCGGCAGCTACACGGCGGTCGTCCAAGTGGGCCGCCGCGTCACGGTGGTGGGCGATCTCGCGGGCGCGCGCCCCGTGTTCCACACCCCCTGGGCGGGCGGCACCGCGTACGCGACGGCGGCGCTCCCGCTCGCCGACCTCATCGAAGCCAACCTGGACGTGGGGCACTTGGCGGCGCTCCTCGCCGCGCCCGACGTCCCGGAGGCGCTGCACGACTCGACGCCGTACCAGGGTGTGCACCGCATCCCGCCGGGCCACGCGCTGATCCTGCGCACCGGGTCCCGCGAGATCGCCGGCTACGAGCCGGTGGCCTCGCTCGCCGTGGGAGTGGGCGCCGTCGACCCGGAGAGCGCCGTGGACGACGTGCGCGACGCCCTCGTCGAGGCGGTACGGGCCCGGCTCGCGGCGCCCCGGCACGTGCCCGGCACCGACCTCGACCCCGGGCCCGTGCCCGGCATGGGCCCCGCCGAGCGGCGAGCCGCCCGCGGCATGCCCGTGCCCGGCATCGGGGCCGACGTCTCCGGGGGACCGGCGTCCGGCACCCTCGCCCTCCTCGCGGCGGGCCTGCCCGGCATGCCCGGCACGGTCCTCGGGCACGGCACGGGCGCGGGCGAACGCCTCCTCGCGGTCACCTTCAACGACCGCTCGTCGCGCGCGGACCAGCACGAGGCGGAGCTGGAGAGAGCCGGGGCGCTCGCCGCGAACCCGCGTCTGCACCACGTGGTGGTGGCGGCAGGCGAAGAGGCGCTCCCGTACGCCGAGTTGGACGGGCCGCTCACCGACGAGCCGAGCCCCTCCCTCATCACGGCCGCCCGCCACCGCGCCCGCCTCGTCTCCGGCAGCGCCGACCACTTCACCGGCTACGGGGCCCGCCAGGTCCTGGACGCCCATCCGGCGCGCCTCGCCGACCTGCTGATGGACCGGCGGCGCCGCCACATGCTGCGCCCCGTCGCGGCGCTCACCAAGGCGGACGGCTCCTTCACGGTGCCGGCGCGCGTCTACGGAGCGGCCAGAAAACTCGCCCGTACGCCCTACAAGGCGGGCCTCGAAGGGCTCTCCAGCCGGCTCCTGCAGCAGAACTTCGAGGAGCCGGGCGGCGCCGTCGGAGCCTCGCTCGCCGCCCTCGCGTGGGCCAGACCGGGTCCCGCCGCGCGCTGGCTGACCGGAGAGGCACTCGCTGAAGTATCGGTTCGCCTCCACGACGGAAAGACCCGTCCCGGGCCGGGCCCCGGGCAGCGCCCGGGAGAGTTCCGCGCCCGCGCGAGCCTCGCCCGGCACGCGGCGGACCTGCGCATCCTCGAACAGGCCGCCGAGGTCCGCTTCCAGCGCCTGCACGCCCCCTTCCTCGACAACCAGGTCGTCCGCGCCTGCCGCGCCCTGCCCGAGGCACTGCGCGTCCAGCCGGGGGCCCGCGCCGAGATCCTGCGCCGGGTCCTCGAAGGCGCGGGCGTCAGCGAACTGCCGCCCGGCTGGGGCGCGCCCTCCCACGCCTCCTCGTCCGCCGCGACCCGCGCGGGGCTCCGCCTCGCCGCGGACCAGCTGATCGGGCTCTTCGACACACCACTGCTCGCGCAGACCGGCCTGATCGAGGCCCGCGTCGTCCGCAAGGCCCTGCGCTCCGCCGCCGACGGCGAACCGCTGCCGCTCGACGGCCTCGCCGACCTGGTCGCCCTCGAACTGTGGCTGCGCCGCCTCCTCGCCCGCCGCGGCACCTGCTGGACCGGCACCCCGGCACGCGCGCGTGCGGTGCCGACGGGGAGCGTCGTACCGGAGCGCGCCCTGGGGGCGGGACCGAGGTAGCGGCCCGAAGGCCGCGCGCCGCAGCGGTCCGCGGGCGGCCACGCCGGGGAAAAGGCCGGGCCCTCGGGCCGCGCACCGGCGACAATGCCTCAGTGCAGTACAAGATCCTGGGCACCACACAGGCATACGACGACGAGGGCACACCCCTGCCCGTGGGCGGCCCGCGGCTGCGCGCCCTGCTCACGTCCCTGGCCCTGCACGCCCCGCACACCGCCCCCACCGACGCGCTCATCGACGACGTCTGGGCCGACGACCCGCCCGCCGACGCCCCGGCCGCCCTCCAGGCCCTCGTCGGCCGGCTCCGCCGCGTACTCGGCAAGGAGGCGGTCACCTCCGAGACCGGCGGCTACCGGCTCGCCGCGGCCCGCCCGGACATCGACCTGTACGTCTTTGAACGCCTGGCCCGTGAGGGCGCCGCGGCCCTCGCAGCCGACGCCCCGGAGACCGCCGCCCGCACGCTGCGGGACGCGCTCGCCCTGTGGCGCGGCCCGGCCCTCGTCGACCTCCCCGACCACCCGGCGGCCACCCGCTTCGAGGCCCGCCGCCACGACGCCGTCCGCGCGCGCGTGGAGGCGGATCTGCGTCTGGGCCGCGCCCCCGACCTCGTACCGGAGCTGCGAGAGCTCACCACCGCGCACCCGTACGACGAGCCGCTGCATGCGCTATTGATCCGTGCGCTGCGTGATGCGGGGCGCGGGGCGGATGCGCTGGCCGCGTATGAGGGGGCGCGTCGTGTGCTGGCGGACGGGCTGGGGGCGGACCCGGGGCCGGAACTCTCCGCTCTGCACGTGGAGTTGCTCAACGCCTCCGTCCCGAGCGCCCACCCGGGGGTGACGTCTCGGGGCTCTGCCCCGGACCCCGCGCCTCAATCGCCGGCGGGGCTTGAAATGCCCACCCCTCCGGCCCGAACCGGGAATCTTCGCCCACGTCTGAACTCGTTCGTCGGTCGGGAACCCGAACTCGGCGCCATCCGTTCCCACTTGCGAGGAGCACGCCTGGTCACGCTCACGGGCCCGGGCGGCTCCGGCAAGACCCGCTTGGCGGAGGAGGCGGCGGCGCCGCTCCCGAACGCCTGGCTGGTCGAGCTGGCGCCGCTCGACGATCCGGGGGCGGTGCCGGGCGCGGTGGTCAGCGCACTGGACCTGCGCGAGACGGTCCTGATGACGAACGAGTTGTCAGGCCCCCAGACCAATCCGACCAGCCTCCTCGTAGAGCACTGCGCACACCGCAGCCTGCTCCTGATCCTTGACAACTGCGAGCACGTCATCGGAGCGGCGGCCCAGCTCGCCGAAACCCTCCTCACGCGCTGCCCCGGCCTCACGATCCTCGCCACCAGCCGCGAACCCCTCGGCGTACCGGGGGAGTCCGTGCGCCCCGTCGAGCCGCTGCCCCCGGACCCCGCCCACCGCCTGTTCGCCGAACGGGCCGCCGCAGTCCGCCCCGGCTTCGACCCCAGCCAGGACCGGGCCGCCATCGCCGAGATCTGCCGCCGCCTCGACGGGCTGCCGCTCGCCATCGAGCTGGCCGCGGCCCGCCTCAGACTGCTCACGCCCCGCCAGATCGCCGACCGGCTCGACGACCGCTTCCGCCTGCTGACCGGCGGCAGCCGCACCGTACTGCCCCGCCAGCAGACCCTCCGCGCGGTCGTCGACTGGTCCTGGGACCTGCTCGACGAGCGGGAGCGCACCACCCTGCGCGAGCTCTCGGTGTTCGCCGGCGGCTGGGACCTGGAGGCGGCGGAAGCCGTGTGCTCCACCGCGGAGGTCGCCGACGTCATCGGCTCCCTCCTGGACAAGTCCCTGCTCGTCGCCGCGCCCCACCAGGAGCAGCGCGCGGCGGGCATGCGCTACCGCATGCTGGAGACCATCCACGAGTACGCCACGGA
The DNA here is from genome assembly GCF_042730865.1 of Streptomyces sp. NPDC059897. Classification (NCBI taxonomy): domain Bacteria; kingdom Bacillati; phylum Actinomycetota; class Actinomycetes; order Kitasatosporales; family Streptomycetaceae; genus Streptomyces; species Streptomyces sp. NPDC059897. The sequence continues at coordinate 62,382 of NZ_JBHWKQ010000039.1, forward strand.
GCGCGCCGCGCAGGTCCCCGGGCTCCTGGCGGACGCCGAGCGGCGGCACACGGCGCACCTTCGCGCGCTGGTCGAGGCGGCCGACCCCAAGCTGCGCTCCGCCGAGCAACTCCCGTGGATCCAGCGCCTGGAGGCGGACCTGGACAACATCCGGGCGGCGCTGACCCGCGTCACGTCGGGGCAGGGCCCCGCCGACCTGGAGTCGGCGATCGCCCTGGCGCTGCACATGGGCTGGTTCTGGTGGCTGCGCAACTACCGCCAAGAGGGCTCGAACTGGGTCGAGCGCATCATGGGCATGCTGCCGGACGGCGTGCTCCCCGAGGACACCGAGGACCCGATGTACTGGCCGCAGATGAACCTGCGGCTGCTCTCCCTTTTTCTGCTCTCCGAGGTCCGCCCGCACAGCGCGGTCGCGGGCGAGGAGCAGCGCGCGTACGCGCTGCGCGTGCAGTCCGTCTTCGCGCCGCCCAATCCGCAGGGGGCCCGCTTCCCCGGCATCATCTGGCCGTTCACGCTGTTCCTGCTCGACGGCCGCGACGTGCGTGCCGACCTGGACGCCGCCGTCGCCAACTGCCGTCGTTTCGGCGGTGATTGGGAGCTCGGCGTCACCCTGATGTTCCGTGCGCACATGGCGGTCGACATGCCCGGCAACATGAGCGGCGTCGACGACGACCTCGCCGAGCTGCGGGACCTGAGCCGCCGGGTGGGCGACCGCTGGATGCGGGCCCAGGTGTGCAGTGCGGCGGGCGAGGCCGCCATGGGGCGCGGCCGGTTCGAGGAGGCCAAGGGCGAGTACGAGGAGGCGCTGCTGCTCGCCTACGAAGTGGGGGCGTACGCCGAGTCGCCGTTCCTCATGGCGCGCCTCGCGGAGATCTCCTTCCGCGCGGGCGACCGGGACACCGCGCAGAAGACGCTCGACATGGCGACCGCGGAGGCCGAGCGGTACGGGGTGGTGGACAGCGCGGCCTTCGCCCGGCTGCTGCGCGCCTACCTCGCCCTGTCGGAAGGCGATGTGGCCCGCGCGCGCGAGCACTGCGACGCCTCGCGCGCGGTGGCCGAGGGCGGCACCCCGCCACCGCAGTTCGTCGCGGCACTGGGGGTGATCGACGCGCGCGTCACGGCGGCCGAGTCGGGCCCCCGGGCGGGCCTCGAGATGGTGGTCCGCCTGCTGCGCGACGAGGTCCTCGGGCAGACGGCGGAGTTGGTGACCGCGGGCCTCGTCGACGTCGGGGCGGAACTGCACGCGCGCGAGGGCGACACGGCGCGCGCCGTGCGCCTGTTCGCGGCCGCCGATGTGATGCGCGCCGGTCTGCCGAGGTCGTTGCCGGAGCGCGAGGAGTACGAGGCCGCGGAGTCCCGCGCGCGGGCCGAGCTCGGCGACGCGAGCTACGAGGCCGAGCGCACGGCGGGCGCCGCGCTCACGCACGACGGGCTGCTCGCGGACCTGGCGGGCGACACCAACACCGACGCCGCTACGGGTGGCTGACGCCGGCTGATCAGGTGCAGGTGAAGCGGGACTCCGCCCAGTCGGCGACCGCCACCGAGTCGGCCGGGGTCTTCGGTTCGGTGACGAGCCGGATCGACTTCGCCCCCGACACGTTCACGTGCACCGGCACCGCCGGCTGGCGGCCCTTGACCACGGACGAACTCCAGGCCCGCGCCCCGTCGACGTAGACGGAGAACCGGACGGCCCCGAGGCCCAGCGTCATGTCGTCGACCCCGGCGAAGGCGTCGTACGTCGTGCAGCTGCGGTTGAGGTCGATGGTGACGGAGGACTGCGAGTGCACCGAGACGCCCTTCGCGTACTGCTTGTCGGCGATCGACATGCCGTAGCGCTGCCACACCCAGCTGCTCTCGCCGAGGCGGATCTCCGGCTGCGAGCCGTCACCGGTGGTGTCGTACCGCAGCTCGTTCACCGGGAAGACCTTCGGGGCCGGCGGGGGCGTCGGCTTCGGGGTCGGCTTCGGCGGGGTCGGCTCGGGGGCCGGCGGCTTCGGCTTCGGAGGGGTCGGCTTGGGCTTCGGCTTCGGAGGCGGCGTGGGCTTCGGGGCCGGCTTGGGTGGTGTCGGCTTGGGGGCCGGCGGCTTCGGCTCCGGCTGCGGCGGCTTCGGTTCGGGCTTCGGCTTCTTCGGCTCGATCGGCTGCGAGGCGGGCGGCGGCGCCTGCTCGCGCGCCTCCGGCTTCGGCTTCGGGTCACCGCCGGTGAGCGCCATCGCCAGCGCGACGGCGGTGCCCGCGGCCACCACACCGGCCGCGATCCCCGCCTTCGCGGGCGCCCCGAGTCCCTCGGACGCCGCGCCACCGGCGGCGCCGCCACTCGCGGAGCCGCCGCCCGTCGCCGCGGCCGCACCGGCCCCGGCCGCGCCCGCCGCGCTCGCGGCGCCACCGCCGATGAACGCCGCGGCCTTCGCGTACCCGGCGGCGCCGAACCATCCGATGACCGCGATCGGCACGACACCGGGGATGCCGCTGGCGACTTCCTTGATCTGACCGGCCGCGAGCCGGCACTTGGCGCACTCGTCCATGTGCTTGCGCAGGCCGCGCTCCGCCCGGGTGCGCAGGCTGCCGCGCGCGTAGGCGCCGAGCCGGTCCGCGTAGCGGGCGCAGTCCTCGGACTGGGTGAGCGTGGTCGAGACGTGGGCCTGGAGGTAGGCCTCCTTCAGGCCTTCGCGGGCGCGCTTGGCGAGCACGCGCGTGCCGTTGGCGTCGAGCCCGAAGAGCGTCGCGACCTCGCTGGGCGACTCCTCCTCGACCTCCGTGTGCCACAGCACGGCCTGCCAGCGCTCGGGCAGCGAGCGGAAGGCCTGCATGGCCATCGACTGCTCGGCCTCGTGCATCGCGCGGACGTCGGCGCCCAGATCGAGCGTGTCGTCGTCGCTGGCCTCCAGCGAGCGGGCGTCCTGCGTGGCGAACACGGCGAAGTCGTCGACGAGGTGCTCGCGCTTCGCCGACTTCGTCCAGCCCGCGGCGACGCGGCGCACCGTGGTCAGCAGATAGGCGCGCACCGCGTGCTCGGGTCCGCTGCCGCTGCGCACCGCCTGGAGGGTGCGGGCGAAGACCTCGGCCGTGAGGTCGTCGGCGGTGTGCCCGTCGCGGCAGCAGGTGCGGGCGTAGCGGCGCACGGCGGCGGAGTGGCGGCGGTACAGCTCTTCGTAGGCGCTGTCGTCGCCCGCGCGCATGCGGCCGATCAGGTCGGCATCGGAGGACGGCGCCGGTGCGTCGCCGTCGCCAGCGCCGGGGCCCGAGCCGCTCTCGCGCTGGGGCGGCACCGACGTCTGCATGTCCGGCTGCTCCGCGGGCGTGCGCCCCGGACCGCCCTGGCTCGGCACCTGCCGCGAGGGCAGGCTCTCGGCACTTGTCCCGCCGCCCTCGGGCCGCTGCTCGTCCCGCCCGTCAACGCTCATTGCGGAATGCCCCCGACCGCCCACTCTGACCCGATCACCGGGAAAGAGTGCCACACGCACGGGCCCGCGAAGTGGTTGCTGCACGGCAACCACTCATCCGTGGAGATTTCGCGTGCGCGATCCCTAAGGATCACTCGTTCGGGGAAGCATCAACCACCGTGCCGTAAACGTGAGTTGACCGCGAGTGACCGTCCGGTCGACTCGCGGTCACCCCCATGTTTCGGTGAGGATCCGGGCGCTCACGCGGGCCGTGAGCGCAGCCCCTCGAGCAGGATGTCGAGCAGCCGGGCCGAGGCCGCTTCCTGCTGCACGGCGTCCGGAAGCGACGGGGCCGCCGTCGCGATCACCAGCAGCACGTCCGCCACGGTCACGTCGGCGCGCAGCTCACCGGCCTCCCGGGCGCGGTCCACGAGCCGGCCCACGACATCGAGGAGCGTCGCGGCGCCCGCGTCGTCGGCGGGCAGGCCCTCGCCGCCGACCGCCGGCTGCTGCTCGACGAGCCGCAGCTCCGGTGTCGCGGCACGCTGCTCGGGAACGCGCGGCTCGCCGCGCACGCCCTCCTCGGAGTCGGCGACCCCGACCCGCAGCACCTGCGGCGGCAGCAGTCGGCCCGCGCCCGAGGCGACCGAGGTCCGCAGGAAGCGCGAGAGCGCCGACCACGGCTCGTCCTCCTGGCCGAGCGCCGTGCGCGCCTGGTCCGTCAGCCGAGCGGTCTCCTCCTCGGCGATCCGCCGCACCAGTACGTCCTTGCTGGGAAAGCGCCGGTACACCGTGCCCACCCCGACGCGGGCGCGGCGCGCCACGTCCTCCATGGGTGCCCCGTACCCCAGCTCGCCGAAGACCTCCCTGGCCGCGCGCAGCACATGCTCCAGATTGCGCTGTGCGTCCACACGCAGCGGCGTGGAGCGCGAACTGTCGCCCGCGCCCCGCCCGTTGGCCCCCACGGCCGCACCCGAGGGTGCGACGGCAGAGGTCGAGGTCCAATGAGAGTCCTGAATGTGCATATGTGTTCCCCCGGTAATGACGTCTCCCCCCGGAGACACTCCCCGCCATTGTCTGTCGGAGTCGGAGGAACAGACAGCGATTTCCGGGAGCTTCCCGATCGCCCGCGTATCCCCCCAGACACCCCGACAAGAGACGAACATAGTTGAGCCGGGAGCGATTCAGAAGAGGCAGGTTCCGCACCGGGTGCCCCTCGAAAGGAGTATGTGCGGGATTTCGCCATGACCGCCCGGCCGCCCTCCGCCCCGGCCCACGGCCCCGCTGTGGACGCTGACCTGGGCACCTCCCGCGCGCGCGGGCCGACCGCCGGTCCACAAGGGGCACTTCTGGTCGTCATACAAATGGTCGGGACTGTGGACAAACGCATGGGCCCGATGCGTCATGGGAGGGTGAGGGAACCTGCGCGCATTCTTGTAGTCGGCGGCGGATACGTCGGGATGTACACGGCCCTGCGGCTCCAGAAGAAGCTCAAACCGGAGCTCAAGAGCGGTGCCGTGGAGATCGTCGTGATCACCCCCGACCCGTACATGACCTATCAGCCTTTCCTGCCGGAGGCCGCCGCCGGATCGATCTCGCCGCGGCACGTCGTCGTCCCGCTGCGCCGCGCGCTCGACCTGTGCCAGGTGATCGTCGGCGAGGCGCAGTCCATCGACCACGCCAAGCGCACGGCCACGTACACGACGCTCGCCAGCGACGAGGAGGGCACGGGCGCAGCCGCCCTCACCTACGACGAACTGGTCCTCGCTCCCGGCTCGGTCTCCCGCACGCTCCCGGTCCCCGGGCTCGCCGACTTCGGCATCGGGTTCAAGACCGTCGAGGAGGCCATCGGCCTGCGCAACCACGTCATCGAACAGCTCGACATCGCCTCCTCCACGCGCGACCCGGCGATCCGCGACGCGGCGCTCACCTTCGTCTTCGTAGGAGGCGGGTACGCGGGCGTGGAGGCGCTCGGCGAGCTGGAGGACATGGCCCGGTACGCGGCGAAGTACTACCACAACGTCAAGGCCGAGGACCTGAAGTGGATCCTGGTGGAGGCCTCGGACCGGATCCTGCCCGAAGTGGGCCCGGAGATGGGCCAGTACACGATCCGCGAACTGCGCGGCCGCAACATCGACGTACGCCTGGAGACCCGGCTCGAATCCTGCGAGCACCGCGTAGCGGTGCTCAGCGACGGCTCCCGCTTCCCCACGCGCACGGTCGTGTGGACCGCGGGCGTCAAGCCGAGCCCGCTGCTCGCCGCCACGGACCTGCCGCTGAACGAACGCGGTCGCCTCAAGTGCACCGCCGCGCTCGCCGTCGACGGCGCCCCGCACGCGTGGGCGGCGGGCGACGCCGCGGCCGTCCCCGACGTCACGGCACCCGGCAAGGAATGCGCGCCCAACGCCCAGCACGCGGTGCGCCAGGCCCGCACCCTCGGCGACAACATCGCGGCCTCCGTGCGCGGCGAACCGCTCACCGACTACGAGCACTCCTACGCCGGTTCGGTGGCATCGCTCGGCCTCCACAAGGGCGTCGCACACGTCTACGGCCGCAAACTGAAGGGCTACCCTGCCTGGTTCATGCACCGCGTCTACCACCTCAGCAGGGTGCCCACCGTGAACCGAAAGGCCCGCGTCCTGACCGAATGGACGCTCTCCGGCCTGTTCAAGCGAGAGATCGTCTCGCTGGGCTCGCTGGAACAGCCCCGCGCCGAGTTCGAACTCGCGGCCGGAGCGGTCCCTCCTACGGACCCATCTGGCGGACCCTCCCGCGACACCCCGCAAGGGCCCCCGGAAAACCCGAAGGGGTCGCCCTGACCGCGCTGTTGACGCCCCTGACCGAGCACCGGTGACCGGAGCGCGGAACTCCCGCCCGCGGACCGGCGTCTGACGTTTGTCAGTACGGTCGGCCAGACTGGTCCACGACCCCGGGCGGGCTCCTCGCCCACCCTCGAACCCACGAGGCTTTTCCCCTGTGAACTTCACGCGCTGGAGCGCCCGGCTCCCCGGAACGCAGCGCCGCGCGGCGGCCCGGGCCGACCACGGCGGACCCCAGCCGGCCGACGGCGCGGTCCCCGCCGCCCGCGCCGAACACCTGTCCGCGCAGGCGCCCGCCGAGAAGGGCGGCGTCGACGAGCTGCCCGTACGCGAGGTCCTCGACCGCATCCCCGCCCTCGTCGCACTGGTGCACGGCCCCGAACACCGCATCGCGTACGTCAACGACGCCTACGTCGCGGCCTTTGGCGAGCGCACCGCGGGCGAGCCCGCCCACGAGGCGCTGCCCGAGCTCGACGAGCTCAGCCTGCTGCCCTTCCTCGACCAGGTGCTGCGCAGCGGAAAGCCCCGCACGGTCAAGTCCCGCAAGACCTCCGGCGGCCGCTCGTACACCGTCACCTGCACCCCGCTGGAGACGGCGGACGGACCGGGCGTGCTGATCTTCGCGGCCGACGTCACGGACCACGCGGAGGCCGCGGAGCGCCTGCGCACCAGCGAGAGCGAACAGCGCGAGACGGCGGTCACGCTCCAACGCTCGCTGCTGCCACAGGAGTTGGAGGAACCCGACGACCTGCGCATCGCCGCCACCTACCTGCCCGGCGGCACGGAGGCCGCGGTCGGCGGCGACTGGTACGACGTGATCACCCTCGGCGGCGGCCGCACGGCCCTGGTGATCGGCGACGTCATGGGCCGCGGTGTCCGGGCGGCCGCGGTCATGGGCCAGCTCCGCACGGCGGTCCGCGCCTACGCGCGCCTGGACCTGCCCCCGCACGAGGTCCTGCAACTGCTCGACGGCCTTGCTACGGAGATCGACCCGCACCAGATCGCCACGTGCGTCTACGCCGTCCACGACCCGAACGAGGGCCGTCTCGTCTACGCGTCCGCCGGCCATCTGCCGATCCTCGTACGCGACGAGAACGGCACGATCCACCGCGCCGACGAGCCCACTGGCCCGCCGCTCGGCACCGGCGGCTGGCTGCACACCTCCGGCTCGGTGCCGCTCGGCGCGGGCTCCACGGCGGTCATGTACACCGACGGCCTGGTGGAGCGGCGCGACGAGGACATCGACGAGGGAGTGGCCGCGCTGGAGAACGCCCTGGCGGGCGCGACCGGCACGCCCCAGGTGGTCTGCGACCGACTGATCCGGGCGGCCGGCGTCACGGCCGAGCACGACGACGACGTCGCGGTCCTCGTCCTCCAGCACCCGGCCCGCAAGGGCACCGACGGCGAGCGCTTCCGCAACGCGGCGCTGGAACTGCTCGGCGGCGTGGAGGCGGCACCACGCGCGCGTGCCTTCGCGTCCGGCGTCCTCACCAGCTGGCGCTTCGCCGACGAACTCCACGACCTGGGCGTCCTCGCGGCCAGCGAACTCGTCGCCAACTCCCTCCAGCACGGCACCCCGCCCATGCGCCTGCGGCTGCGCCGCACGGACCGCCGCCTGATCATCGAGGTGACCGACGGGGACGACCACCTGCCGCGCCGCCGCCGCGCGGAACCGGCGGACGAGGCGGGCCGTGGCATCGCCATCGTCGCCTCGATCGCCTCGAACTGGGGATCGCGGCGCACGCCGGGCGGCGGCAAGGCGGTGTGGTGCGAGTTCGTGCTGCCCGAAGGCGCGGGCTGAGTGCCTACGCCTCCGCGGCGGCCGGCTCCGGCGCACTGCGCATGACCACGCGCGTGCCGGCCAGCGACGGCTGGTCCTGCACCGGCGTGAGCCGCTTGCCGAGCCGCAGCGCGAGCACGGTGATGGCCAGCGAGAACAGCACGAACGTCACGATGTACGGACCGTGCAGCGCGGCACCCATCGGCCCGCCCACGGCAGGACCGACCGCGAGCGCGAGCTGCTTCACCAGCGCGAAGGCCGAGTTGTACGTGCCGACCATGCCGGCCGGAGCGAGATCGGCGACGAGCGGCGCCACGGTCGGCGACAGCATCGCCTCACCGAGGCCGAACAGCGCGTACGTGGAGATGAACGCGGCGGTCGCCATCGCCTGGCTCCCGTGCCCGATCCCCGCGTACCCGGCCGCCAGCCACGCGACGGTCCAGATGAGGCCGACCGCGGCGATCACCCGCGAGCGCTTGCGGCGCTCGACGAGCTTGAGCACGGCGAACTGGGCGATCACGATCATCGCCGTGTTGGCGGCGAGCGCGATCCCGAGCGTGGACGCCGAGATCCCGGCGGCCTCGACTCCGTAGGCGCTCAGACCCGACTCGAACTGCCCGTAGCAGGCGAAGAACAGTACGAACCCGAGCACGCACAGCTGCACCATCGCCCGGTGCCCGAGCAGCGCCCGCATGCCGCCGTTGCCCTCGCCGTTCGGCACGGCCTCACCGAGCGCGGGCGCCTGCGGCATCCGCACGGTCAGCACGATCCCGGCGAGCACCAGGAACATCACGGCCTCGATGGAGAAGAGCAGCAGGAAGCTGTCCGGCCTGGTCTCGTCGACGATCTGGCCGCCGATGAGCCCGCCGATGCCGAGGCCCAGGTTCTGCAGGAAGAACTGCGTCGCGAACGACCGGGTGCGCGTCTCCGGAGCGGAGCACCACACGATCATGGTCGCGAGCGCCGGCTGGAGCACCGCCGTCCCGGCGCCCAGCACCGCGGCGCCCACGATGGCCGCCGGTTCATTGGTGGCGAGCCCGAGGCCGACCGCTCCCACGGACGCCACGACCGAGGCCGCGACGAGCACGGGCAGCGGGCCGCGCCGGTCGATGGCACGACCGGTGAAGGGCAGGACGACCAGGGCGGCCATGGCGAACGCGGCCAGCACGATGCCCGCCGCACTCGCCCCAAGACCTCGGACCTCCGCCACATATACGTAGAGGAACGGAACCGTGAAGCCGATCCCGAACGCGCTCAGCGCGCTGCCCACCTGAATCCGGCGCATCGCGGCGCCCATCGCCCTGGTCACTTTCACCTGCCCTTTCACTGGCCCGGCCACTGGTCCGGGTCTTAGTACTGAAGACTTAGAAGCTAAAGTTCGAAGCTAAAGAGTACACACGCAAGGACTTCAACGCCAATCACTCCCGTGCCATACTTCGCGCCATGGCGGACACCCAAGGCGCGCCGGCCGCCGAGCCGACGCTCGAAGAGCAGATCGCCGCGTATCAGCGCGAGTTCCACGCCCTCGACCCCCAGGTCGAGCAGATCGTCTCGGCGCTCGGCAGACTCAACCGCCGCATGAACGTGGCGTACGGACGCCAGACCGCGGAGATCGGGATCAGCAACACCGACTGGGAGGTCCTCAAGGCCCTCGTCCTCTCGGGCGACCCGTACCGCCTGGGCCCCGGCGACCTCGCCAAGCGCCTCGGCCTGACGCCCGCCGCGATGACCCACCGCATCGACCGCATGGTCCAGGAGGGCCTGGTCACCCGGGACCGCGACGAGAGCAACCGCGTCCGCGTCATCGTGGAGCTGACCGCGGAGGGCCGCGAGAAGTGGCTGGAGGCGATGCGCCTCGCCACGGTCTTCGAGGAGGACCTGCTCCAGGACCTCACCGCGAAGGAACGCGGCGCCCTCGGCGAGGTCCTCACCCGTCTTCTACGTCGCGTGGAAGACGCCCAGCCGGACGCCGGCGGCCGCCTCAACGACCTCGACTGAAGTCGGCCACAGGGGAGGGTTGACACGGCCCTCCCCGATCCGTAAGGTACCTCGAGTTGCCACGGAGCCGTAACGGTTCTGCGGCGGCACATCCGCCGCTCAAGCGGCACCCAACCTCAGCACGATCTCCCAGCCGGGATTCTATTCGGCGTGCCCGAATTCAATTCCGAACCCCCGATTCGCTCGGGGGCCGGGAATCCGCTAATGTTTGGGACGTCGGAACGGCCCAACAGCCGGGAAGACAAGCCCCCCTGACTGGGAATCAGGCCCGAAAGGATCTGATAGAGTCGGACTCGCCGGAAAGCCGAAAGGCCGGAAAGCGAAGCGGGACCGAGGAAAACGGATCGGAAAACGATCTGATAGAGTCGGAAACGTAAAACAGCAAGAACAAAAGCAAGACCGAAGGGAAGCGCCCGGAGGAAAGCCCGCGAGGGTGAGTACAAAGGAAGCGTCCGTTCCTTGAGAACTCAACAGCGTGCCAAAAATCAACGCCAAAATTTGTTGATACCCCGTCTCCAGCAATCTG
>NZ_JBHWKQ010000040.1:0-51930 GCF_042730865.1 Streptomyces sp. NPDC059897
GCATAGGACGACCCGGGTCGGACCTCGGGGGGATCGGGCCTCCACGCGGGCGCGCGGCTACTCGCTCACGCGGCCGTCGCCTCGGGGCAAGGTCGCGCGGATCGTCTTGCCGCTGGGACCCGCGGTCACCGTGACCGAACGGGACAGGTGGCGGACCATGGGCCAGCCGAAGCCACCGGTGCCGTTCACCATGTCGGGGGACCGTTCCCGGGGCGGCCGCCGATCGGCGTCGCTCACCGCGATCACGATGCTGTCCGCGCCGGCCCGCAGCCCCAGCGAACAGCGGCTGCCGCGTGCGTGGCGGACGGTGTTGGTGACGAGTTCGGAGACGACGAGTTCGACACTCGCGGCGTCCTGCTCGGCCACGGTGGGCCGCAGCCGGTTCAGGAAGCGGCGTGCCATCAGCCGGGCGTCGGCGGCGGCCTCCGGTCGCTTGCGCAGTGTCACCTGTTCGTGAGTGTCGCTGTCGGCACGTGTCTGCTGCGTGTGCACTCTTGGACCCTCCTTGTGTGGGGGACGAGGGTGGACTCTCCTTGCGTGGGGGACGAGGGCTCAGCGGATGAGGGTGGCCTGCCGGGGCACGCCCGCCCGCGCACCGGCGGGCTGCAGGATGTGGTCGCAGGTGTCGAGCAGCGACTGATGCCTGCGCAGGGCGGTGACCCGCAACCAGGTCAGTGCCTCGCCGACCGGGCAGTCCTCGCGCGCGGCGACGTAACCGGCGGCCCGGTGCACGCGTTCCCAGCGCGCCGCGCGGGTGTCGGTGGCCCACACCGGCTCGGGGCCGCCTGCGTCGGCGTGCACGGGTCGCCAGCGCAGGATTTCCTCGCGGGCGATGGCGGTGGCCTGTTCGGCCTCCGCGATGTGTGCCGGGGCCGGCGGGGCGGAGTGGGTGTAGTACAGACAGAGCACGCCGAGCCGTTGGCGCTGCCGGTGCAGCGGCAGCGCCAGAACGTGCCGGAGCGCGGGGAGATCTTCGGTCCAGCTCCGCCGCAGACGCGCACGACGGACGTGACCGTGGACGTCGGGGACGCATACGGTCCGCGTCGCCAGCGCGGCGTCGACCGAGGGCCCCTCCGCATGGGAGAACTGGGCTGCCTCGGCACGCAGCGCGTATTCGTCACTGGCGTACAGCAGCTGCCACTGCTCAAGGCTCGGAAGCAGGGACATGGTCACGTGCTGCGCGCCCAGCGATTCGGCGAAGGCCGTGCACAGTCTCATCGGCAGGGCGCGGCGTCCCACGGCCGCCGCGAGCGACACATCATGAACGATCGACCGGTCTTCCTCCAGCATGGGTCTCACACATCCTTTCCGGACAGGGTTCCGCCCGTCAGCGCTTGCGCCTGCGCCCCGGCAATGTGTCTGCCGCGACGCGGGGATGGAAGTCCGTCTACCACCCGCACGCCGGTCTCACGCGTCCCGAAATGCGGCTCGTACTCGCGTACGAGGACCCGGCGGCGTGCCACTCCATCGGACGAGTGTCCTGCGTACGAGGGCGGGCAGCCGAGCGTGATGAGAGTGGTGGACGACGTGGAACAGACAATGGAACGCTGGACGAATGCCCTGTGGAGGCTGCTGCTGCCGCCTCGGCGCAAGCAGGGCGAGGTGGTGTCGATACTGCGCAGGCGGTGCGACGAGCAGGCGCTGATCCTGGGCAGGCAACGGGTACTGGTCCCCAACCGCTTCGTCGTCGAACTGCCCCCGCCGGTCCACCAGCAACTCACCGCGCACGGCGGCGAGTTGGGCCGCCACCTCGCCGTTCAGGTGCGCCGCCACGCCGCAGAGTCCGGCTACACCTTCGCCGGGCCCGTGGCGGTCCATCTGGAGCCCTCCGCGAGCAGCGCCGTCGGCCGTTTCCGCGTCCACGGCCGCATCGCACCGCTCGCCGCACAACGCCGGGGCGAGTGAACGGAGACCCGCGGTCACCTACCAGGAGGGTGCGCCCAAGTCCCGAGCACACACCGGGGGTTGGGGCCCGCCGGGCGAGATCACGCCCGGAGTTTGTGCATCGGATCGTCGGGCAGGCGACTCATTCACACCGTCAATGGGCGCACGCGCACGCGCCGAAGGAGAAAACTGTCTATGCCGCAGCGCGAACCGGTCACCAGGAACCCGGACAAGGGCTACGTAGCGCTTCTTGGCTGGAGTCTCAACGCTGTGGAAGCCCTTGACCGGTTCGATCGCAGATACGTCGTCGTGGCCCCGGAGTGGGCCGAGGAGTACTGCGTCGAGCACGACATCCCCTACGTGCCGTGGAACTTCGAACGGCTCAACGACCGCTCCATGGAGATCGCCGAGACCCTTCAGAACGAGGGCGTCGACGTCGCGATCCCGCTGTACGAGGAGACCGTCGAATGGGCGGGGGCGATCAACTCCGTCCTCCTCGGCAACCCGCGTCTGTACGGTCAGGCCATGCTGCTGCGCGACAAGGCGCTGATGAAGCGCCGCGCCCAACTCGGCGGCATCCGGGTCGGAATCTTCGAGGAGGCCCACGACCGGGACGACGTGATCCGCTTCCTCAAGCGCGTCAACCAGACCCTGCTCAAGCTGGACGGGGACCCGAACGACCCGATCCACCTCAAGGCGTTCGACAAGGCGGGATGCCTTGGGCACCGCGTCATCCGCACCCCGGACGAGATCGACTCGATCCCGGAGGAGGAGTTCCCGGTCCTCATGGAGTCCCACCTCGACGGCTGGGAGTTCGCGGTCGAGGCATGGGTGCACAACGGGAAGATCAAGTTCCTCAACATCTCCGAGTACGTCACGCTGGGCTACTCGGTGTTCGTGCCGGCCACCCCGGAACTGGAGCGCTACCGCCCGCAGATCACGGCGCAGATCGAGAAGCTCATCAAGACGTTCGACATCGAGTTCGGCTTCGTGCACCCGGAGTACTTCGTCACCAGCGACGGCGAGATGTACTTCGGCGAGGTCGCCTACCGGCCGCCGGGCTTCAAGGTGTTCGAGCTGCTTGAGCGGGCATACGGCTTCAACGCCTACCATGCGCTTGTTCTGGCGTTCGACCCGAAGACGACCGAGGAGGAGATCGACGCCTTCTTCCCGCGCGAGGTCGTCGACGCGTCCGGAGTGGCCGGCTGCTTCGGTGTCTACCCGCGCCGCCGTGTCGTCAGCGAGCTCGAGATCCCCGAGGAGACCGAGGACGACGACTACTACGAGTCGCACGACCTCTCGACACCGCTCGAGGAGACCGTCACCAAGAGGACCGCGTTCGGCACCCACTGGGGTCTGGTGTACTTCTTCGGTGACGACCCCTACCGCATGCGCGATCTGTTGAAGAAGCAGGAAGAGCTCGACTTCTACGTCTGACGACCCCGTGAACGTAGGAGGCCAACCCGAGGGAATCCCTTTGAAACCGACCGTCGACGTCAACGGTGCGGCCACGACGCTGGACAAGCGCGTGGCCTCACTCGACGACGCCATCCAGGCCATGGCCGACACCCGCGACTTCGGCAAGCACACGAAGCTGCGGCGGGTCCTGGAAGCACTGCGGCGGGTGCTCAGGCAGCCGGGCGGCGCCGCGGCCATCCAGGACAGGGCACAGGCCATCGAGGACGCCGGGCTCTTCCAGGGCACGGACTGGGCGTCACCGGAGATCCTCATTCCGGTGCTGGCAGGACCCGGCCTGCACAGCGCGGACGCGGACACCGTCGTCATGGAGGCGACCAGCGAGCTGCGGATGCTCGCGGTCGCCCGCGGCGAATACGCGCACCCGACGCTGCCGGCCGATGACGCCCGCCAGTTCCTCTCCCAGGTCCTGGCGACCAACCTGGAACTGCTGTTCAGCGCGCCCAGCGAGGCGGAGCGGGCCCAGCAGGGCCGCACCGCCCAGCTCATCCGGGACCTGTTCCGCCACCTCGCCGAGGAGATCGGCTATGACAGCGTCCTGGACAACCTGGTCGACGAGATCTGGCGGATCCTGCGCCAGCGCCCGATCCAGGTCGAGGCCGTGCAGGCCCTGATCACCCGGATCGCGGTCTACCGGGGCGACCCGGACGTCGATCTCGGTGTGTCGGCGGGGCAGGGCATCGACCGGCTCATCACGAGCCTGTTCGGAACCACCGAGGCATGCCGGGACGACCCGGGCATGGAGGTCTTCCGCTCCCGCCTCGAGGCGATGGACGCCGGCGGCCTGCAGTACGAGGCGTCGGGGTTCGCGCGGGCGATGCACGACACCGGCCTGGTGTCGCCGTACCACGCGGAACTGCTCCGGTTCCTGCTGCACGAGAGCGACTACCTCGTCGGTGAGGCGCTCGGCCTCTCCGACACCGGCCGCAACTGCCTGCTGCGCTACAGCCAACTGGTGCACCGGCTGATCGAAGTGGCCGTGCACCCGCAGACCGCGCAGTCCCTCTACGGTCTCGCGCTGCTGCTCGACCGCGGCATCCTCTACGAGCCGCCGCTGGTGCCCGCGCTGTGGCGCCAGCTGTCGCTCGAACTCGCCCCGGCCGCGCGGGAGCGTCTGACGGCGGTCTTCGGCGAGGACGTGGAGCCGCGGGCGCGGCTGACCGCCGGGGTGCTCTCGATGCTGGGCCAGCCGCTCGGCGTCGGCCAGGGCGACAACCCCACCTGCCAGTCGGCCCGCGCGCTGTCGATGTGGTCCTACAACGACCCGGACTACCTGCTGCAAATGGTGGTCTGGGCCGCCCGCGACGACGAGGTGCTCATGCACTTCGAGGGGCAGCCGATCTCGTCGAAGGACAGCGGAACCGGCGTGGCGACCACGCTGCCGATGGACCTGGACCCCGTATCGCTGATCGTGGTGCCGCACCTGGACCGGATCTACGCCGAGATGGGGCGTCACTGTGTCGGCCGGCCGGGAGACCCGCACCGATGGGTCAACCCCGAGTTCCACGGCTGGTGGACGCCCCGCGGGTTCCACATCAACGTAGACGTGGCGACCGGGAACCTGGTCGACCTCGACGAGTTCCTGCGCCAGTTCCACGCCTGCTACCACCCCGCCTACAACGGCGAGCAGCCACTGATCCACCCGCAGCCGGCCGGCGTCGCCGTCACCGACAGCGCGGCCCGCTACGTCGGCTGGCACGCCATCACGATCCTGCGGGTCGCACCGGACCCGCAGGACGTCATGCGCGTGTACTTCTTCAACCCGAACAACGACAGCGGCCAGGACTGGGGCGACGGCGTCGTCGTCTCCACCGCGGGCAACGGCGAACGGTTCGGCGAGGCCTCCCTGCCGTTCGACCAGTTCGCCTCCCGCCTCTACATCTTCCACGCCGACCCCCTCGAACACGGCGAACCGGAGCGGGTCCCCGCCGAGGACATCGCACGGATCACCGGCTACATCGAACGCAGCTGGGGCAACGACCGGCGGCCCGCCGGGATGTTGCAGGCGCTGGAGGGGCCGGCGGGCCTCGGGACTTAACGCGTGGCGGCGGGTCAGAGCCGGCCGAGCTGCCGATGCAGTGCCTTGCGGATCTCATCTGCGATCACCTTCCGTAGGCGTGCCTCATCCGCGACGAGCAGGTCGCGTTTGGCGCGGTCCTTGGTGTGCTTCGTCCAGCCCTGCCACTCGTCCCAGGGGGTGTCGCGGCGTGCCGAGTTGGTCGACTTCCGCATCGCGACGAGGTTTTCACGGAGGTCGAGGATCTCCAGGGCGGCCTCGTCGGTGAGCAGAACGAAGTCCTCCATGAGGACGATCTCCTTCACCGACACGATGTGTTCGGCGGTCAGCGGGTCGGCGTCCGTGGGGCGATTGCCCAGGGCGTCGATGACCGGGTCGTCGGGGTCGACCGCCTTGGCCGCGTCCACCACCGCCTTGCTGACCGCACGGCTCGGGGTGCGGGCGCGGAACCAGGGATATCGGTCGAGGGCGGCGCGTCTTTCGGCACCACGCCAGTACGACTGGGCCAGTTGATTGCCCGTCTGTTCCCGGCTCAGGAAGGTCCGTTCCTCGACGAGTTCCCGCCGGGCAGCCTTCAGGGATTCGAGTTCCGCGCCGCGCGCGCCGCGTCGTTCAGCGTCGGCAAGCTTCTTGCGGGCCGCCGTAATGCGCGCGTCGGTCCTCATGGTGTCCTTGCGGATCCCCCTGCTGATCTCCTCAAGGGCGGCCAGCTCCGCCGCTATCCGCGTCCGGACGTCCGGCGTCACGCGCGGGGCGCTGCGCGTGGTGCGGCGCTTGCCACGGCGGTCCCTGGCAGCGATGACGCCGCCCGGGCCGGAGTCCAGTCCGGCGAGGGTCCACCGGTGCTCGGCGAGCTGCAGTTCGAGGTCGGCGATACGTCGACGGGCCTCTCCGTGCGGATCGTCTCCTGCCCGGGCCAGCTCGCCCGCGATCTCCGACGTCAGCTTGGGGATCTCGGCCCGCGCGTCCCAGGCCCGGGTGAAGTGCATCGGCGCTGCCTCGTCGCGCCACAGCGAGGTGGAGCGCTCGGCGAGGATCCTCAGCGGGCCGCCGAGCCCCTGGTACCGCTGGAGCATGCGCAGGGTGGGCAGATGACTTCGGGCGTCCTCGGCGGTGGCGTCCGGCCCGGCATGGATCTCGATCGTGGACGGCAGGCCGAACACGTCCAGGGTGTAGCGCACGGCCACGGTCCTGCCGTCTTCCACTACGCGCACGGAGCCGCGCAGTTCGGCTGGGAGCGCGTCGAGGAAGTCGGGGCGCGCCGGACGGTCGACGGCCGGGTGGACAGCGGTGGGAAGGGCATCCGTCCGGGGCGCCTCGACGGGACGATCGGTCTCGTGCGCCCGGTCCGAGCCGACCTCGTCGCCCCCGGGGCGGTGCGGGTCCCGCGCACCCTGCTCGACGGCGCGTTCGGCCATGCCGCCCAGCCTGCGAAAGGCCTGGCTGCGCGCCGCCTCGACGAGTACGGCGGCGATCTGCCGCCGGTCCCCGGAGTCGACGGCCCTGCCGAGACGGTCGGCCAGGGTGGCCTGTTCGGCGACGAACTGGATCCGTCCGACGACTCCGTCCACGTCGGTCACGAACTGGAGGGCTCCGGCCCGAGTGATTTTCCGCAGGACGCCGGTCGCGCCGCCCGCGACATCGAGGACATCCGCGCCGGTCTGCCAGTCCGCCGTCAGATCGCCGTGGACGTATCGGTCGCTCATCCGGACCGCGGCGGACCCCGCGGTGCCGAGCTGCGACGCCACCATCAACGGGCCCCCGAGATAGGGGAGTCCGGCGACGGCCAGGAGGGCGCCCGTGACGAAGAGGAAGGTGGAGAACTGCGAGAGGAAGTCCGCGAGGCGCGCGCCACCGTCGGTGGGGATCAGCACGCTACGGGCCGGGAACCGCTCGCCCGCCAGGCTGAACCCGTCCGTCTCCAGGAGGAGGCTGCCCTTGGGGTACGGCACCGTTGCCAGATCCCGCAGCGCGCCGTCGAGGGCCTCCGACGCCGTTCGTCCCGCCCCCTCGTACACCCGGCGTTTGCCGCCCGGTGAATGGTCCCAGATCCGTAGGCGCACGTCCGAGCCCGGTGCGGGCGGTGCCGCGGTCGCGTAGAGGTTCAGTGGGACGGCGGCCGGTTCCTCGGACTCCGCCACCCAGACGGCGTGCAGCGGTACCGTCTCGCCCTGGTCCAGGGTCTTGTCGATGAAGGCCCGCCGGGCTTCGGCCTCCTCCACCGCGGCGCGCGGGGTGGGCGGGCCCGATTGAGGCCGGGAGCCGGGCACCACCAGGACCCGCTGGCGGTGCCGGGCCGCTTCGACGCCCCGGATCAGGATCTGGCAGCTGATCTCGTAGTTCCCGCCCTTGGCCCATGTCACCGCCCAGGACGGGTGAAGGCGCAGCTGACCGGTCGGTGCCCTGCGCTCGCGCGGGTCGACCCAGGTGGCCCACCAGCCCCAGTCGATGGCGTCCCGGGCACGTTTCGCGGGGTCCGTCCATTCTCCGGGGCCTGCCGGGTCCAGGGCACGCACCGACCAGTGCACGAGTGTGTCCTCGCTGTGCAGGTGGTGTTCGACGGGCCATGCGAGCCGGTACCGGACGGTGCTGCCGGTGGTCACGGCTTCGTCCGGTTCGGCGGTGATACGTGGCGCGCCGAACGCTCGTTGATCCTCTGCCGGCTCGGCCAACTTGCCTACAGAGGGCTCTTGTTGGGTGTCCCGGAGTACTTGAAGTGTCTTGGGGGGATCGGCCGCAGAGCGCAGCAGGAGCCACGCCAGGTCCTGCGCGTTGAGAACGAGGAGCGGCAGGTACACCTCCTGCCACAAGGTGTCTCCGATGTAGAGGCGGCACACCACGAGGTGGCCGCCCGCGACCTCCGCGTGCAGGTCCCAGATGTGCGGCGGGGCGTTCTCCGGCCCGGTCAGCACACCCGTGGGTCCCGACACCGTGCCGGCCGATCCGAGCCAGTGCAGGGCCCGGTACGTTCTGTCGGGGCGCAGCTCCCATGCGACCCGCACGGGATACACGTCGTCCGGCAGTCGCAGGCCGATGCGGACGGTGCTGCCCCGGGGCACGGGACCGACGACCTCGGCGACGAGGTGGGCGTCGGCGGCGGCCGTCCGTTCCTCCACCGAGCGGACCTTGGTGGCGGCCAGTACCTGGGTCCGCAGTGGCTCGCGCAGGAGCGACGGTTCGACGCGCAGGCGCTGTCCCGGCCGGAGCAGGTCGCCGTCGGGGGCGGGGCGGAAGTCGGAGCCCGGGGCCTGTCGGTCGGCCCAGAGATCGCGGTTGTACCAATAGATCAGCCGTTCCCAGGCGTGCGGGAGCCCGTACAGACGGCGGGCGGCCTCGCGCACCGACATTGCCTCGAGCAGCCACACCATGGGCATCGTCGTGGCCTCGACGGGGACGGTGGGCGTCGGGCACAACTCCGCGAAGAGCGCGCTGAGTTCGCGCTCGAAGCCCTCCCGGGCTCCCTCGGTGAGCCGGGGGAGGCCGGCGCCGTGCCACCGGAACGTCGGCGCCTCCACCGCGCCGACCGGAGCGACGGCGGTCGCTTTCCGCAGGGCTCGGGCGAGCGCGGCGCGCAGTGGGGGCAGGGCGGAGCCGTCCGCCGCCGCCTTCGCGTCGAGGCGCAGCCGGATCGGGACGGTGACCCGGGGGTCCACGGCGGGCTTGCGGGCTCACCGGGTGACGACGGTGACCATGCGCAGCGCACCGAGCGCCAGGCCCTGCCGGTCGCGCTGCACGATGTCGAACACATGCAGCGCGCCCACGTTGCGCTCACGGGACATGTCGATGCGGATCCCGGCGGGCAGCGCCTCCGGGAATGCGGGCAGTCGGCCGTCGAAGTCGGCGAAGCCCTCCACGGAGAGCTGTGCTTGCAGGGCGGTGTCGGAGAGGAAGAGCGGATACTGCTTGCCGCGCCGGTGCAGGACGAGACGGCGCTTGTCGTGGTCCAAGGAGATGTCCCGGTGCGAGAGCAGCAGCCAGCGCTCCCCGGCGTCGAGGGCCGTCCTCGGTTCGGCGGGCTCGACGGTGACCTCGGTGTCGCCGCGCGCCGGCATGATGAGGAACTCCTGGGTCTCCTGGGAGTCCTCGCCCCGGATCGACATGGCGAGCAGCGCGATGTTCCGTTGGCCCTGGTGCTGGTCCTGGAGCACCTGAAAGTCGTCGCCCGCGTTGAGTTCGCGTCCGTCGTCGTTCGCCCACACGTTCGCGATCAGGCAAGGGTGCCCGTTGTTCTTGACCAGGTTGTCGAAGTCGCCCTGGGTCGGCGTCCAACGGCCCCCCGTCACTTCCTCACAGTTGAAGACGGCCGTGAACGGAGCGGCGGGAACCTCCAATTCCTTGCTGACGAGGTGCTTGATGGCCGCGCCCGGAGTGAGGCGGCCGTTCCCGATGAACGGGTTCATCACATACACATCGACCGTCACGCCGGGCACCACCGAGGTGCTGCTCTTGTTGCTGACCCTGACCTTGACGTCCGTGGGGACGCCGACGCTGGTCTGGGTCTGGCTCGGCCCGCCGGCCAGCCACATGCTGGCGTTGTTCCACTGGGCGACGGTGCCGCTGTAGGGACGCTGGCCCTTGTCCGTCTGGGGCGTCGAGCCGTAGTCGGTGCTGATGTAGAGGTTGCCTGATATGGCCATGGGAGCTCCTTGAACATGCCGGCCGGGACGGTGGGCAACGGTCAGAGGGTGTAGACGATCTGGAAGCCGGAGAGAGTGACGGTGTCGCCCGCGCCGGAGTCCTTGAGCAGCGCGTAGATGAAGTAGCGGAACGCCGTGGTGTCGACCAGGGAGAAGCTGGCGTCCGCCGACTCGGTGCGGTCGAACGGGTCGGTGTCGCCGAGAATCCCCGCGATCCGCTCTGCCACGGACCCCACGGAGAGCAGTCGGCAGCGCAGCAGCGTGATCTGGATGCGGCCGGCGACGCTGGCGTTCTGGCCGAGCGCCCGCAGGGAGACGAGGCGGGCGCCGTGCGGCACGGACACCGACTGCACTCCGGCCAGCCGAGTCAGGCCCCCGGTCCGCGCGGCGTGGCCCGAGGCGTCGTGGACCCAGGCACCGCCGTCCATGCCAGGGGCCAGTGCCGGCGACAGGGACAGGGTGTGCTGAGTCGGGGCCGGGCCCGCGCCCAGTTCGTCGAGCGCGGTGTCCACGTCGGCCACCACGGTCGACAACGTGGTGAGGTCCTTCTCCAGAGCTCGGAACCGGGCATTGAACCCGTTGGGGCTACCCGCCTGCACCCGGTCCCTGTGGTCGACCCAGTCGGTGTGCCTGAACGTCGGGCTGAAGGAGACGTTGGCCATCGTCGGCGTCCTTTCGCGAGCGCGGAACAGGGCGGTGCTGGCGGAACTTCGGGTACGTGTACTCGGGGTCGACCGACGAGTTGCCGGCCAGTTCGACCACGGCCGGGCGGATGTCGCGGGTCAGGACCTCGACGCCGAGCGGGTGCAGGGCACGGACCACGTTCATGATCAGGTCGTACTGGTCGCGGGTGACGGTGGAGTTCGGCGGTACGGAGGAGCTGAGGCGGACCCGCATCGCGTACGGTCCGTCCGCCCCCGCCTCACGCAGCGTCGCCTGCACCCACACCCACCCGGCGCGCCGCCCGACGAGCTGCACCGAGGGCAGCGAGGTGGTCGTCACGTCCGCCTGCCCCCGCGTGGGCGCGAGCGGGCCGCTGGCCCAGCTCAGCCGGGTCGTGGCGGAGACGTCGGCCGGGTCGGGGAGCACCCGCAGGTCGACACGGTCGCCCTCCTCCACCAGGGCGGCGCCGCCTACGGCGATCAAGTCCTCGGCGCGGTGCAGCACTTCGACGGCCCCGCCGACGACGGCGACGCGACTGAACCCGGCGCCGTGCGCCAGCGCGGCGAGCCGGCCGAGGCTCGGACCGGGGTGCCGCAGCAGGAGTTCGCGGCCCTGCGAGGCCAGCGTGGGCGCGGCGCCGGGAGCCACCGGAACGTAGGCCGAGAGCACGGTCAGCCGACCGGGTGTGCCGTCGAGCGCGTCGAGCAGAGCCCGGAGGCGACGCCCCACGCCACGCTGCATCCGGCGGGCGTCGGCATCGGCGAAGACGGCCCGGGCGTCGGAGACCTCGACGAGCAGCCTCGGATCGAACCGCTCGGCCGGCTGCCCTGCCGCCTCCCGTCCCGGATCGAGGGAGCCGTCGGACGCGATCGATGTACCGAACGGGACCGTCGGGGGCAGCACCCGTACCGGCACCGAAGCGGTTGCGGCGAAACCCTCGTGGACGATGTCCAGGCTCACCGTGACCACGCCCGCACGCAGCCCTTCCACGGTGGCCAGACCCGCTGTCGCCGAAGGCGTCACCCGGAGCCCGCCGGGGCCCCCGCCACGAGCTGCCGACCAGTGCACTTCCGTGTCGGCAGGCAGGGCCGGTGACGTGCTCAGGCGGAGCGTGCCACCGATCTCCACCGACGGCCCCTCCTCGCCCGGGCGAGCGGGTCCGGGCCCGGCGAGCTCGACCGGGGTGCCCGGCGCGCACGACGCGTACACGGCAGCGGCCTTTCCCCTTGCCTGCGGTACGAGTTCGACCAGAGCGAAGCCCGCCCGGTGCGCGAGGGCCGCGAGTTTCGGGGCGGCGACGGCGGGATGCGTGAGGACCACGCCCCGGCCGGCGGCACGGGCGTCCCCCGCGCCGGGCAGCCAGGCGCCGGACACCCGCAGGCGAAGAGGGAGGGCGAACGTCACCAGATCGGTGAGCCGGTCGAGCGCCCGCGCGATCGGTGGCTGCATCAGATGCGGATCGCCGTCCGCAGCCGGGGCGTAGTCGATCCGTGGCCGGTCGTGGCGCAGGAGCAGGACCGGCGGGATGTGCAAGTCGTCGGCGTCGCCGTACAACTCGCTCTCCTCGGCGTCCCTGTGGCCGGCCGCGTCGATGCTCTCGCCCGGGGCGAGGGCGGAAGGCACGACGCGCACGAGGAGATGGCCGCGGGTCATCGGGCCGTCGGAGTCGTCGACGACGATCGGGTTCTCGACGCCGTCGATCGTGCCGACGGCCTCGTTGAGGACTCCGGCGAGCGAGACCCGAGTGGGCAGCGTCCAGCGTTGGAAGATCCGCAGCCGTCGCCGGTAGTGCTCATCGCTCTCGCCGAGCACCGGGGAGAAGTCCCGGCGCGCCACCCGGCTGATCCGCACCTCGTCCACGGTGGCCCACAGCGAGGTCCCGGACCCGGGGCCGATCGTCAAGGGGGCCGCAGGGGCGAGTGCGCCGAGCGGCCCGGTGTCCCGCAGATCCGCCCGGACGCCGCCCACCCACAGCGCGCAGGCCGCGGCGGAGCGGTCGAGGACCAGGGCGAGGTGCGTGAACCGGTCCGTGGGCAGCGGTTGATCGCCGTGCAGGATCAGTTCGGTGCCGCCGTCGAAGACCCGGGCGCGGACGCTGCGGGCCGGGCCCCGGCCGAACTCTCCGACCTCGATCGACCAGCCGAGCCCCGCCGCGTCGCAGCGGGCCAGTACTCGTGCGTCGGGCGCGGGGGAGGCCGTGAGGTCGGGCCTGACGAAGCACTCGGCGGTCAGGTCGCGGTCCGCCGGGACGTCGAGGGCCGGGTCGGACGGGACGGTCAGCGCGCCGGTCCCGGAGAAGGCGGCGGCTGTGCCGTACCGGCCGGGAACGCCCAGGACGACGGCGCCCGAGGCGGCCGCGTGGTGCGCGGTGCGACCGGGGAAGCGGCCGGTGGCATCCTCGGCGGCGGGTGCCGACCCCGCCGCGTCACCGAGGTGGTAGAGCGCCACGGTGTGGTCGTCCACCGCGTGGGGCAGCGGCGGGAACCGGGGGACGGCGAGGTCCGTGCCGATGAGGTCGAGGCTCGCACCGTGCGCGGTGGCCAGCCGCCGCTGCCGGGCGGTGCGGGCGATGTGGCGGCGCAGGGCATCGCGCTCACCACCCAGAACCCACAACAGCCGCGCCGTGTTGCCGAGCAGCGCGCTGATCGCCCACCCCTGCGCCGCGGAGTCCGGCGCCGCCACGAAGCGCGTGCCGCTGCGCCGGGTCACCGTGATCCGCGCGAGGCGGGCCGCGCCGGACGCCCCGGCCGGCAGCACCAGCGGCACGGACTCGCCCGCGAGCCGACCGGCCCGGAAGTCCACCACCGCGTCCGCCCTCCCGCCGGGCAGCGCGGGATCGGTCACCCGGACCCTCACCCGGGTGTCATGGCCCAGGTCGCGCAGGGTGCGCACGACGTACGACGGTGTGGGCGCCCGGCCGGACGTCGCGAGATGGCCGGCGAAGTCGTAGTCGGAGACCTCGGCGGAATGCGATGCGCCCACGACCGGGACGAGCGACAGCCGCAGTACCTCGGCGCCCGACGCGAACGGCGCGGTGAGCAGGCGCGCCATCCGGGCCTCCGCCCCCAGGGCGACGGCGGCGGCGTCCAGCGCCGCGGGCAGGGTCACGGCGTCACCAGCTCGAGGTCGTGCAGGGCCGCATCCGTGCGGAACACCGGCAGTTCCGTCGGCTTCATCACCAGGTTCTGTCCGACCGCGGCGTCCATCACGGCCGTCTGGTGCGCCACGTCGCCGAACGTGATCCGGCCGAACGCCGGCGGATGCCTGCGCAGATGCAGCCGCTGGACATCGAGCACGCCCGGGACCTCGACGACGGCCCGAACGGCCCCGCTGTACAGCACGTCGCCACCGAGGCGCAGATCGTCCAGCGCGGCGGCGAGCCGGGCGCGGACGGCCGCGCTCAACGCCGCCTCGTCGGAGCCGCGTTCGACGATCACACGGGCCCGTACGCCGACATCGATGTGGTCGGCCTCGATGACGTTCGGGTGCACACCGGCGGGCCGTACGCGGTCGAGCTCCTCCAGGATGCGCTCGTACACCCCCGGCACCTTCTCGGTCGTCCGCCACGGCCAGCGGAACTCATGGGCCACGACGAGGTCGAAGGTGTAGGGCTCGCCGATCCGCCGCTCCGCGCTGAACAACCGCTCCCCGAAGTCGAATTCGTCGAAGAAGCTCTGTGACACGTCGACTCCGCCGAGCGGATCGGAGAGCAACACGTCGATGACCCCGTCGACGTCGAGCACCGTCTGGCGGGCGGCCTCGGCGGTCCACAGGGTCCGGGACACCCCCAACTGACGTCCGCGGTACGTGCTGTCGTCCTCGCGGGCAGCGCCGCCGGAAAAGCTCTCCTCATTGGCCACGCCCACGTCGGCGGGACCGAGGTCGGCCAGCAGGACCGCGCGGTACGCGGGGTCGATCTCGGTGACGGAGCCCGCGGGGACATCGCCCACGGCGCCGCGGGTGAAGGCCCGCACAGCGACCTTCCGGGCGACCGCCGTCGCGGTGAGGTCCGCCGCCTCCATGGTCGCGAACGCCTGCCCCGGCCCCGGAGCCAGTACCACGGTGCCTTCGGGCACGGTGTACGTGCGTCCGGGCAGGCCCCCGGACAGTGTCAGGGTGACCTTTCCGGTGGCGAACAGGTTGCGCCGCGTCAGACCGACGTCGTCGCCGAGCAGATCGAGGCTGTCGCCCGTGGCGGTGGCGACGAAGGCGCTGTAGTAGAAGTCCTCCAGTCGCTTCCACAACTCGGCGTCCTCGTGTGCGGCGGCCTCGAGCACCTTCGTCAGCGGACTGGTGGGGCTGAGATCCGGCTTCAGGCCGAGAGTGGCCCACATCTGGCGGGCCCGTTCCATGGCGTCGCCGAGGACGGCGTCGAACCCCTTGAGGACAAAGCCGTCTTCGGTCACGCCGAACTCGTGCATCACTCAGAGCTCCACTTCCAGGGTCACCGTCGTGTCCGACACCGTCGCCACCTCCACGACGAGACGCCGGCTCCGGTCGTGGCGACCGGCCGGCCGTCCGCCCGCTGCCCGCACCTGCGCGACGAACTCCGGGTCGTCATTGAAGAGCACGCTCATGACCTCCCGCACCCGCGGGT
Source organism: Streptomyces sp. NPDC059897 (assembly GCF_042730865.1). NCBI lineage: Bacteria > Bacillati > Actinomycetota > Actinomycetes > Kitasatosporales > Streptomycetaceae > Streptomyces > Streptomyces sp. NPDC059897. The sequence continues at coordinate 15,275 of NZ_JBHWKQ010000040.1, forward strand.
CGGTGGCCAGCGTCCGCACCACCTCGAGGCGGACGACCTCCCGCACCGTCCGGCGGCCGTGCCCCTCCGTGAACGCGCCTCGCACATCGAGGCCGTACGTGGAGTGGACCCGGTCGGTGCCGTACGGCGTGAGCAGCCGCAGGCTCAGCGCCTGCCTCAGGTTCGCCATCTCGTGCACCTGCGCCAACGTGCCACCGGACAGCACCAGATCGCCGTCCTCCAGCAGCAGACTGGAGCCGTACCCGTACCCCGTCGCAGGTCCGGGGCCGCCGGGCGGGGCACTCATGTCGCCTCCAGGACGTGCTGGCCTGCGCTGTCGACCCGCCACATCACCGGCGCGGTCGGAAGGCCGTCGGTGAGGCCGCGGGCCGTCTCCAGCGCCACCGCCCGGCCTCCCACGGCGAGCGTGGTGCTGGCCCCTGAGAGCACGGACGTGACCATGGTGCAGGGCTTCTGGTTCTTGGCGACGTCGGTGTTCGAACAGGTGGCGGAGACCGTCGCGGCAAGCAGATCGGCCAGCACGAGAACCGGCGACCCGCCCGCGGTCAGTGCACCGGTGGACGCCCGTACGACGAGTTCTCCGCCGTGCACGCACACGAGCCGCGACGCGGTGGTCAGCACGGCGGGCATCAGGACACCGCCACCTTCGCGCCGTCGAGCCGCACCGAGACCTGACCGTTGGTCAGCGTGAGGGTCTTCTGGTCGGTGCTGACAGTGATCTCGCCCGAGTCGGAGATCCGGATGGTGGTGCCGGTGTGGTGCTCGATGGTCACGGTGTCGTCGGACGGCACCGCAGGGCGGACGCCGACGTCCGGCAGCCGCTCCCCGCCGACCTGCACCCGCAGCGCACGCGCCTGGACGACGCGACACCCCCTGGCGTCGGTCAGGTCGTTGACGCCCTTTCCCGTGGGCAGCCCGTCGGGGCCGAGTTCGGTGGGCAGGGCGAGCCAGTGGTCGCCGGGCTCGTTCGCCGGCGGCTCGTGGCGGGGCTGCTGCGACCAGAGCCAGCCGCTGACCACCGCGTCGTCGACCATGCCGCGGTTGTGCGCGAGCACGGCCCGCATCCCGGGATAGACAGGGGTCACCAGGCCGACCTTGTGGAAGGCGAACGGGGCGGCGACCGGTTTTCCGTGCAGCTCCACGTCGGTCACGACCGGGGAAGTGACGCTCGGCGCGATCACGCCGAGCCCCGGTTCCTGGCCGTAGTGCAGATCGGCCAGATGCCTGCCGTCCTTGCCCGGGGTGTACGCGGTGACCTGCCCGATGTCCAGGGCAGGATGGTCGGAGCGGCTGCGGGCCAGGGCGTCCTGCCAGCGGTCCACGACACCCTCGACACCCCCGGTGGCCCGGGCCCGGCGCCCCGGCGCGATCGCGGTCAGCGTGAGTGCGCAGGTGTAGCCGGTGGCCGCGCCGTACGCGTGGGTGACCCGGGCGATCCGCAGCGGCCCGGCCGGAACGTCGTCGAGACCGGTGAGCGTCACCTGCTGCCCCGCGCGCAGACCCGGGTGGCCGAGCACGACGACGTCGAGCCCGGTATGTACCGGCGGGGTCGCCTGCCCCTGCGGTGTGGCTCCGTCGGGCTGCGGCAGCTCGACGCCCTCGCTCTGCGCATCGACGCGGGAGACGAGATTCAGCTCCGGATCGATCGGCACGGGGGCCGGTTCCCGCCCGACGGCGGCGCCGAGCAGCACCGACCCGTCCCGGACCACGAGGGGTACGTCGGCAGCGTCGGCCAGTTCCTGCAACGGGCCCAGCGTGGAGCCGGCCCGGATGCCGATCCCCGGCACGGACCCGGGGAGGGTGGAGCCGTCGGCGAGAGCCACACCTGCCGCGCGCAGCAGTTCCGTGACCAGGTCGATCCGGGGCGTCTCGGTCGAACGGTCCAGCCTGGCCGGGGTGTTGCGCAGCCGGTACCCGCCCTCCTCCTGCCCCTCGATCACGGTCCGGCTCGTCCCCGCCGCGTCGATCCCCGTGGACACCGACGTGACCCGGCCGGTCATGACGGGGCGGGAGCCGAGCCGGGTGGCAGGTTCGTCGAAGTAGCCGAGGCAGACCGTCGCCCGCAGGCCGCCGGAGAGGTGGCGCGAGCGGAGCCCGGCGATGCTCGGCGCGGGAAGTCCCGTGAGGGTCAGCGAGAAGGTGTCGGCGGTCGCTCCCTCGCCCATGGTGACGCGCACGGCGGCGTCGAGCACGAGCCCGCCCGCGTAGATGTCGTTCGTCACCGTGAGGGGCGGGCCGGTGGGCGCGGACACCCCGTCCGGCACGTCCGGGGCCTGGGGGAGCGCCGGCACGTCCGCGATCTCGATGTGATGCCACAGCACCAGGTTCATCGCGCTGCCACCCCCGCCACGATTTCTGATCCGTACTGGCCGAAGCCCTGCAGATTGCCGAGGGCGATCCGGGAGGTGTGTACGACAACGGCGAGTTCGCCCGCCTGGTGGACCATGCCGGGGATCACCTTGCGCCGCAGCAGCGTGACGCCACCCGCCGCGCTCTCCCGGTCGACCGTCAGCACGAGGAAGGCGCCGTCCCTGGGCAGCGTCACCGCGGCGCGCAACCCCTGCGGAGTGTCGGCGGCCGGAAGGACCTCCTCGGCGATATTGACCTGGAAGCCGAAAACATAGGTGTGGCCCTGCCAGGCGAGCCGGAACGACTGCGGAAAGCCCTCGTCCGGGTCGATCGGCAGCCGCAGGAAGCGGGGCTCGCTCATGGGGACTCCTGTACGGACGGCAGCGGTTGAAGCGGTGGCAGGGGTGGCCCGGGGGCGCGCGGCACCGGGCTCGGCGGCGGGAGAGCTGTCGCGGTCGGGGTGCCTGCCGCCAGGGCGATGTCCGCCAACTCGCCCACCAGAGCGGAGAGGTTGGAGCGGGGCACGTGCTGCAGGCTCAGCGCCACGTCGAGGGTCTCCTTCCGGTTCGCGCTCTGAGTGATGCGCAGGTCGGTGATCTGCATGTCGAGGCTGACGGTCAGGCCCGAGACGACCGGAATGCCGCTCACGGCGAGACGCGGCGCGGCGGCGGCCGCGAGGGCGCGGCTGACCAGGGCCATCGCCTCGAGTTCCTTCTTGACCCGCAATCGGTCGGGGCCGATGAGGACGGCCTCGATGGCAAGGGTCTTGACGGACGGCTGAGTCGCCTGCGACCAGCGGCTGCCCATGATCCGTTCGATCCTGTAGCCCTGATTCAGCGTCATGCTCTGCACGTGGAACAGCTGGACGGTCCCGACGAGCACCGGACGGTTCGAGCTCATTGCCGCCTCGCGAGTTCACGGTCGAGCTCGGCGAGGACGCGCGCGGTGATCCGGGCGATGGCCGCGTCGTCCATGTCGCAGACGACCTCGACCTCGACGGGGAAGCTGTAGTGGACCACCGGGCCGCTGACGGCGGCCGACGCCACGAGCGGGGGCGTGCTGCCCGCTATGGGCTGCGCGGGGACATCCTCGGCCATGGCTCAGTCCTCCACGGAGACGGTCAGGGCCGTGCAGGAGAAATTGGCTTGAGGCACACCGTCGATGACGACGGTGCTCGGCGAGGCCGATGTCACCATGCAGCGCGCGAACTTCAGCGACTTGAACGACCAGTCGGTCCCACGTTTCTCGGCCACGCTGATCGCGAACTCCGTTCCGTTCACGGCGAGTTCGGTGAGATCGGCGACCGTCTGGGCGATCGCCGGCACGGTCATGGTGAAGGTGAACGTGAAGGGCTGACGCACATAGCCGGTGCCGTCCTGCTCCAGGCTGTGGATCACGGTGTGCGGCACGTTGAAGGTGGGGGTGAAGTTCGAGATCGGCGTGATGGTGCGATCACCCAGTTTGACCTCGAGGCGCGTGTTCCAGTCGGCCATGGTTCTCGCTCCTCTAGACGAACTTCAGCGTGATGGACAGCCGGTGGAGCGCCCCGGCGTAGTCGACGGCGACGAGGATCTCGAGCACCCGCTGGCTCTGCGCGTTGTCGATCTGGGTGCGCTCCGCCGCGATCAACGTGTCGGGCTCCTTGTCGAGCAGGGTGACGAGGGGGATGGTGATGTCGAACCCCTCGATCACCTCCGCCTGTACGAGGGGTGCGAGCACCGCCTCCATCTGCGCCTGCACGGCGCGCAGCCCCGACCGGCTGATGCGCACCGTGCCGACCGCCTTGATCAGTTGGGCCTTGAGGCGGAAGGACACGTCGTCGACGGTGCGCACGATGTCGATGTACTTCTTGCCGCCGGGGTTTCCGGTGTACCCCTCGCCCAGATACACGCCGCGGCCCGGGATCAGCGCGGGATCGACCAGCCAGTTGACCCCGCTTCCCGCGGGGCCGCCGGCGAAGGTCTCGCTGCCGTTGAGCGCCGCGATCTCGGCCGGTGCGAAGGAGGCGCTGGTGATGTTCACCGGCTTGAGCAGCAGCGAGATGTGCGGTTCGTAGCCCGCGATCACCCCGGCCACCGCGGCGGCCGCGTCCTCGTCGCTCTTGTGCGCGACGTACACCATCCGTTCGTGGGCCAGCTTGCCGCTGACGAGTCCCGGGTCGGTCGCGCCCCTCGTCAGCATGGCCACCCCCATCCGTTCCTTGCCGTCGCCACCGGTGCCGGAGATGCCGCTGACGTGGGTGGCCAGCTGGTGGATCGCTCCGCCGTCGGAGTTCGAACCGGCGGGTGGCGCACCGCTGGTGGCATCGAGGGGGGTGTCGGCGAGTACGACGAACTGCGCGTCGATCGGCGCCACGGCGTCGAGGGCAGCCGCCCAGTCGGGACTCGCAGCGGTTCGTACCCCGTACACCAGCGTGGGCCCGGGGCTCTGGTCGAAGGCCAGGGCGATGGCGCGGCCGAGGGCACCGGGGGCCCGGCGGCGTGCCTCGATGGAGTCGGTGAAGGCGACCGGTGTGTGGGGTCGCAGCAGCGGGCTCTCGCCCAGCGAGGAGTCCGGTGTCGCGTCGGTGTACGTGGTGGTCGTGGCATCGTCGATCGTCGTCAGCAGCTTCAGCGCGCCCGTCCCGCCGCCCAACGTCGTGCGATACAGCTTGCGCGCGACGGTGCCGGCCGCGCCGACGGGTATGGCGGTGAGGGCGACGCGCTGGCTGCCTGGGGCGGTGGTCACAGCCACCTCGGTGCTGACGTCGGACTCGCCCGCGGCAGTCACGAAGGACGCCACGTACCGATAGGTGCCGACGTCGAGTCCGCTCCCGGCCGCGGCGGCGGCCGTCAGAGCGGCGGGTGCGGCGGACGGCGGGGTCACCTGTCCCACGACGGCGATGTTTCCGTAGGCGCGTACGGCCGGCGCGAAGAGGTCGGCGACGGGATTGACCCGGATATAGCGAACGGTCATCGGAGGCTTCCCTCACCCTCGTTCGTTGCTTCGATGGGCAGTGCTGCTAGATGAAAAGGGCGAGCATTCCTTCCGCTCTGAAGAGCGTCACCAGAGCCGCCTGCGTCAGAGGTGGCCCCGGCAAGGACGCCGCGGGAAAGAGCACCACCAGTGCGTACGGTGTCCGCACCTCGACCTCGTCCGTCCCGTCCGCAGGGGTCTTGTCGAGCACGGTCCGTTCCAGGGCCGTGCGCACCAACTTGGCGTCACGCAGCGCGGCGGCCACATCCACCGTGTCCCGGATGAGCATCGCCAGCTTGAGTTCGTAACGCCGGCTGTTCGCCGGGTCGTCGGGGTCGAACGGCGGAGGCATCCGCAGACGGATCTCGGTGATCAGACAGTGGAACGCGGCACGCAACTCGGACACCGTCGTGATGCCGTGCTCGGCCATGAACGCGTCGAGGTCGAGAAAGCGGAAACGGCTGCGGAATTCGTTCAACGTCGTGAATCCGGTGACCTCGTGGGTGAGGATCGACTCGACCTTCCCGTCGTCCACCTCCAGGAGCAGCCTGAGGCCGAGGTCGGCGGCCAGGTCGACCCAGAGCGGTGCGGACGGATCGTGCTGTTCGAGTGCGACATCGGTGCTGCTGTAGGGCGGGGCGCTGCCGCCCCACCGGCCCGAGGTGCGCACGGGAGCGAAGACCGGGCGCTGGAACTCCAGGTGCCGCACGGCGACGTCGGACACGCCACGGACCGTGGCGAACTCCATCGCGTACACCGCGTCGAGGAGTTCACGCACCCGCGGGTGGCCGGTGTCACCGGGCGGATCCACCAGTTCCACGAGCAGGGCCGGATCACTGAGCCGTACCAGCTGCCGGTCGATGAACTCACTCATTGCAGGGGCGCCTTCCGAGGACCATGACGGGCCCGCACCAGGTGTGTCGGGACCCGCATCCAGCGGACCTCTCCCGGCCCCGCATCGGCATCCGGGAACTCCCTACGATTCCTGCGATGTCCCGGTGAGCAGTTCGAGGACGCGGCCGATGCCCGGCCCCTGGCCCGGTTCCGCCGGATCGACGCCGCGTCGACGCAGAGCGCTCTCCAGGGCGAGTTGAGCTATCTCCGCGCCTTGGCGCTCGACGCGCCGCGAGAGCTCCACGAGGTCCAGGCGGACTCCCGAGGCCGCGGTCACCATCCATCGCTCGACGTCGAGCGGTATGCCGCACCACACGCGAGCCGGCCACCACCGGGTGTGGACCGGACCGTGCACCGCCAACCGTCCGAGCGGGACGGGGCGGTCGGCGCAGTCGGCCAGAAAGCCCTTCTGCGCCGCCGTGAACAGCTGCTCAGGCGAGACCTTCCCGGCCAGGACGCGGGCCACCGCCCCCGCGGGATAACGGGTGGTGAGGGAGGCGGACAGGCGCCGGCCTTCGCCGCGCCAGTCGGAGACGAGGTCGAGGCACTGGCTTCCCGTGTCCCGCGGCGTGTCCCACGCGGATGTCAGCTTGGAGGGACGGCACGGGCACAGGCACACCGTGACCTCGGCGGGCCGGGCCCCCGTCTCCCGCAGCCGCAGGACGACCCCGCGGTCCACCAGCGGCAGCCGCCCGGGCACTTCCCCGGACAGTTCGCAGAACCAGACCCTCCGGTCAAGGCCGCCACCCCCGACCGCATCCCAGATCCCCAGGGCACGCGCCTGCTCGGGCGACACGGTCGCACCGAGTTCGACGATCTCCGGACGGCTTCGGGCAGACACGGTGGCCTCCTCGCGCGCAACGCGCGCATCTGCCCGACAGACGACCCCGCCTGTGCGCTCCGGCGCATCGGGGAAGTCCCCACTGTCCGTGCGGGACACGGGAGTCCGCCGGAAGACGTAGCGCGGGACGAACGGCCACCGGTGAATCCCGGTGACCTTCGTCGGCGGAGCATGCTGGTCTGGCGGCGCACGGCCGTGGCGGCGCGCCTACGGGGGAGAATCATGAGTGAGCCGACGCTGCGCACCGGGTACCGCGAAGGGCCGCTCGCACAGGAGGAGGGCATGCGGTCACTCGTCGGCCGCGAGCGGGAATGCGACCTGCTGGCGGGGCTGTTGGAGTCGCTGCCCGACCGGGGCGCCGCGCTGCTGTTGAGGGGTGAGCCCGGCATCGGCAAGAGCGCCCTGCTCGACCACGTGGCCCGGCTGGCCCGCCGCAGGGTGCTGCGCGCACGGGGCGTCGAATCGGAGGCCGTGCTGCCCTACACAGTGCTCGCGGATCTGCTGCTGCCGCTGCGGTCCTGCTTCACCGAGCTGCCGCCGACCCAGCGAAGGGCGCTCGAAACGTGCTTCGCGTTGGCGGAGGGCGAGGCACCGAACCCGTACGCCGTCTGCGCCGGCACGCTGGGGCTGCTGGCCGCCGCCGGTGAGCGCGAGCCGCTCGTGCTGCTGGTGGACGACCTGCACTGGTCGGACCCGTCGTCGCGGCGGACCCTCCAGTTCGTCGCGCGCCGTCTCGCCATGGAACGCGTGGCCCTGGTGATGGCGCTGCGATCGGGCCCCGACGACGAGGCCACGTGGGAAGGCGTCCCACTGCTCACGATCGCACCACTCGACGAGGCCGACTGCCGACGGATCCTGGAACGCGACGGCGTGGACACGGCGGACCCGTCGGCCACGCGGCTGATCCGGCTCAGCATGGGGAACCCGCTGGTTCTCGTCGAGTACGCCGCCGCGTTCGCGGACGCGCACCGGCGCGGCGCCGAACTGTCGGAACGAGCCTGGGAGACCCCAGGACCGTTGGTGGAACGGGCCTGGTGGGGACGGATGCGTGCGCTGCCCCGGGAGACCCGCGCGGCCCTCCTGTACGTAGCGGCCTGCCACGTCCCCGACTTCACCCTGCTGGAGCGCGCGCTGACCGCGGACGGGCTGCCGCTCGACACCCTCGACGAGGCCGAGGAACGCGGGCTGATCACACCACGGGGAGACGGCTACGACCTGCGGCACCCCGTGCTCAGGCCGCTGGTATTCCGGCACTGCCCGGTGGCTCAGCGGTTGCACGCGTACCGGACCCTGGCGGAGTACTCGTCCGGGGAACTCCGGACGTGGTACCTCGCCGCCGCCTCCGCGGGGCCCGACGAGACCGTCGCCGCGGCCCTCGTGGAGGCGGCCGAACACTCCCGGCGCCGCGGCGCGCTCGACGCGGCGGCGCACGCCTGGCACCGCTCCGCCGAGCTGTCCCCCGCGCCCGCAGACCGTGCGGTGCGATGGCTCAACGCGGCACGGGACGCGTTCTACGGAGGTGCCTCCCGCGACGCCGTCGACTGGTGCGAACACGCCCTGAGGTGGAGCAGGGACACACTGCTCACGGCCGACATCGAGCTGCTGCGCGGCCAGGCCCGCGGCTGGCTGGGTGACCCGGCAAGCGCCCACCGTGCTCTGCTGACCGCGGCCGAGGCTGTCGCGCCGGCAGACCGCTCGAGGGCATGCGCGCTGTTCGGCGCGGCTACCCTGCCCGCGATGATGGACGGCCGGATAGCGCTGGCGCTCGACGCCTCCGAGCGGTCCGCCGCCCTGGCCGACCAGCTTCAGGCGGAGGTGGATCCCGCCTCTGGCACGACGCCGTCCCGGCACCTGGCCAACGTGATGCACGGCTGCGCCCAGGCCGTCGCCGGCCGGATTCCCGAGAGCCGCGTGCTGCTGCTGGCCGGACAGGCGGGCCTGCACGACAACTGGCCGGTGGAGGAACAGCAGTTGGCCGTGCAGATCGGCCAGGCGCTCTCCTGGGTCGACGAGCGCGAGGCCGCGACGGCGGTGCTGGACACGGTGATCGACCGGGCCAGGCGCGAGGGCGTCCCCGCGCTGCTGCCCTACGCCCTGATCGGCAGGTGCGAGATCGCGTCGTGGAGCCGCTGGCCGTTGGCGCGGGCCGCGGGAACCGAGGCGCTGCGCTGGGCACAGGAACTCGGGCACCGGGCGATGACCGGGTACGCGCTCATCCTGATGGCGCGACTCGACGGGCTGCGGGGCGACCGGGCGAGCTGCGAGGAGCGCATCGCGGCGTATGCGCGACACTGCGGCGAGGTCCGCGGGCTCGAGGTGTTCGCTCAGGGGGCGCTGGGCTCCGCGGCGCTCGCCGGGGGAGAACCCGAGGTGGCCGTCGGCCACTTGGAACGGTCCTTGTCCCTTGCGCGGGAGACCGGCCTCGGCAACCCCAACCTGCTGCCCTTCCTGACCGAACTCGCCGAGGCATACCTGCGCATCGGAGACCGGGACGGGACGGCACGGCTCGCCGACTGGGCCGAGGACCGGGCCCGGGCCACCGGACTCGCCTGGCCGAAGGCCGCGCACGCGCACTGCCGGATCATGCTCTCCGAGTCCGCGGACGAGGCGCAGGCCTGGCTCACGAGGGCCGAACGCATCCACACGGGAGTGGAGATGACCTTCGAGTTCGCCCGCACGCAGTTGGTCTGCGGAGAAGTCCTGCGTCGCTTCCGTCGCCCCACCACGGCACGTGCGCTGCTGCTCTGCGCCCAGTTGGCGTTCGCGGGGCTCGGCGCGGCTCCCTGGAGGGCGCGCGCGGAGGCCGAACTGGCCGCGGCCGGCCACCGGTCCGTCGACACCCGGGCACCGGCGTCGCACATCGACCGGCTGACCGCGCAGGAACTGCAAGTGGCGCTGGCTGTCGGCGACGGCCTGAGCAACGGCGAGGCCGCGGCGGCGCTCTTCGTGTCACGCAAGACCGTGGAGGCCCATCTGACCCGGGTGTACCGGAAACTCGAGGTCCGGTCCCGGTCTGAACTCGCCCGGTATTTGGTCCGGTCCGGCTCCACTCCGGAGTCGGACCGGACGGTGCCACGCGGTCAGCCCTGACCGAGGCTCCCGGCCATGTCGTACCAAGCGGCGCCGATGGGCCCGTTGACCGTACGTACCTCCCCCGCCCGGTCTCTAATGGGCACCACGATGCAGTCGATCCGACGAAGGCGTGTTGTGCATGGGGGACAGGGCAGCCCAGGAGGTGTTCGACGACCGCTATGAGGTGAAGGCGGTCGCCGGTGAGGGTGGGATGGGGCGCGTGCTGCGCGTTCTGCATCGGCAGTGGGGGATCGACCTGGCGGTCAAGACGCCGAAGCCCGAGGCGTTCGCGACCGATGAGCAGCGTGAGCGGTTCGTCAGTGAGGCCGAGGCGTGGGTGGCGCTCGGGCTGCATCCGAACATCTGCGGGTGTCACTATGTGCGCGCCGTCGATGGTGTGCCCTACATCTTCTCCGAGTACGTGGGTGACGGCAGCCTGCACGACTGGATCGCCGATCGCCGCCTGTACGAGGGTGGGCCGGAGGCGGCCGTGGCGCGCATCGTGGACCTGGCCGTCCAGATGGCCTGGGGCGTGGGGCACGCGCACGCCGCGGGCCTGGTGCACCGGGACGTCAAGCCCGCCAACGTACTGCTCGACGCGCAGGGCGGTGACCTCGTCGCCAAGGTCACCGACTTCGGTCTCGCGCGCAGTCGGCCGATCGTTGTCGAGGACGACGGGAGGCCGTCGCATGGTGTCAGCGTGCAGGTCTCTGCGGGTGGGAGGACGCCCGCGTACGCCTCGCCCGAGCAGCTGTCGAACCGGCCCGTCGGGAAGCGGACGGACGTCTTCAGCCTTGGTGTCACGGTCCTCGAGATGTTCACCGGCGGACCGCGGTGGGGCCGCGGCCCGTTCGCGAACGACACGCTCAGGGAGCGGCACGGCATCGAGTCGTACGGGCCCGGCCTGCCGCCCCTGCCACCGGGCTTGGCCGAGCTGCTGGAGCGCTGCCTCGACCCGGAGCCCGGGAAGCGGCCGGGCTCGATGGCCGCCGTCGCCGAGGAACTGGCCGCGATCTACCGGGAATTCACCGGGGAGCGGTACCGGCGCCTGGAGCCGAAGGCCGCCGACCTGCGCGCCGACGAGCTCAACAACCGGGCGCTGTCGCTGCTCGACCTCGACCGCGACGACGAGGTCGGCGCCGCCTTCGACGCGGCGCTCGCGGCCGACCCGCAGCACGCCGAGGCGACCCTGAACTCCGGGCTGTGGCGTTGGCGCGGCGGCGAGATCACCGACGAAGAGCTGGTCGCCGACCTCGACGCCGTCCGCATCGACACCGACGACGACTGGCCGGCACGGCACGCGCTCGGCCTCGTCCACCTCGAGCGGGGCGAGCTCGCCACCGCCCGGCCGCTGCTCGAGCGCGTCGACCGCGAGCGGCCCGGGATACGGGACGTGGGCGAGGCGCTGGACGCGCTCGGCTCCGCGGCCGTGCCGGACGCGGACTGCGTCGGGAGCACCGAGGTCCCCTGGAACCCGCCCTCCGGCGAAGAGCGCCATTCGACGCTCGGCATCGATGTGTCCGCGGACGGGAGGACCGCCGTCACCGGCGGCGTCGACGAACACGTCCGCGTGTGGGACGTCCGCACGGGCCGCTGCCTGCGCACGCTGCGCGGCCACACGGCCAAGCTCCGGTCGGTCCGCATCACCCCCGACGGCCGGTACTGCGCCTCCGTCGAGTACAGCACGGTCATGCGCGTCTGGGACCTGTCCGACGGCAGCTGCCTGCGGACCATAAGGTCGGCGAGGGCCTTCGACTGGGCGGCCGTCAGCCCGCGGGAGGGCCTCGCCGTCGCCACGGAAGCCGTCTGGAAGGACGGTGTGGACGGCGTCGACCTCGTGGCCTGGGACCTGCGCAGGCGCCAGGTCCGCCACAGGCTGCACGGCCCGATCGGGCAGTTCTCGAAGGCCGAGCTCAGCCCCGACGGCCGCTGGGTCCTCGTGGCCGGGTACGCGGACTGCGTCGCCCGTCTCTGGGACCTGCGCACCGGGCGATGCGAGCAGGTGCTAGCCGGGGACGGCATCAATCAGCAGGCCGTGTGCTTCGACACCGAGAACGGCGTCGCGGCCATCGCCGGCCACAACCAGGTCATCGACATCTGGAATCTGCGAACAGCGCGGCGGGTTCGGAGCGTACGCACGCCCGGCGGGGCGCTCGCGCTCAGCGCCGACGCCACGAAACTCCTGGTCGGCGCCCACGACGGCGCGGTCCGCCTGTGGGACCTGAACACCGGCAGATGCGTGCGCACGTTCCGCGGCCATCAAGGCGCGGTGGGCCACGTCCGGTGGGGAGCGGGCGACCGCTTCGCGCTGTCCGCGTCGCACGACAACACCGTGCGGCTGTGGCGGATGCCCGACTCCCCGGCCGTTCCGTTCCAGGTGAGCTGGCCCCGCAGACACGGCGTGCTGAACCTGTTGGAGGAGAAGGTGAAGGGGCTGCTGGAGACGGCGGCGGCCCGGGAGGCGGCGGGCGACCGTGCCTCCGCGCTCGACGCGCTCAGGGAGGCACGCGCGGTCCCCGGGTACGAACGCGCCTCCGGTGTGATGGCCGCCTGGCGAGGCCTCAGCCGGTCACTGGACCGCACCGGCATCCGCGCGGTCTGGCTCGCCCGCGGTTTCACGGCGCACCACACGGGCATCGGTTCGCTCGACATCAGCGCGAACGGGGCTGTCATGGCCACCAGCGGAGCCATCGAGATCCGGCTCTGGGCCCCGGCCACGGGCGCGCTCCTGCGGACCGTCCCCGTGCCGGCGGACAGCGTGCGCAGCGGCCCCGTCGACGGCATCGACAGGGTGCAACTCAGCCCCGACGGCGACACCGTGATGGCGTGGGGCCGCAACGGATGGGCCAAGGCCTGGTCGACCGCGAGCGGCGCGGAACGCTGCTCCATCTCCGACGCCCGGCTCATCGGCACCGACCTGAACGATTCGCTCAGCTGGATGATCCCCGTGGGCATGAGCCCCGACGCGGCCCGGTTCACCGCCGACGGGCGCCGCGCACTCGTCGGAGGCGACGGCAGCGACCGGCGGCTGCGGCTGTGGGACCTGGAGACCGGCACCCTCGTGCGAAAACTCGAGGGCCATACGGGAATGCCCCGGGCGGTGTGGATCGGTCCCGGCGACCGGATCGCCGCCACGGGCGCGAGCGACGGCACGGTCCGCCTGTGGGACCTCGGCACCGGCCGCTGCGATGCCGTACTGCGCGGCCACTCGAGTTGGGTCATGGCCGTCACGATGAGCGCGGACGGCAGCCGGGTGGCCTCCGCGGGCGGCTACGACGATCTGTCGATCCGCGTGTGGGACACCGCAACCGGCGCCTGCACAGCGGTACTTGAAGGCCAGAGCGGCAACGCGCGGCGGATGCACTTCACCCCGGACGGCCGCTTCCTGCTCTCGAGCCACGACGGCGAGGAGATGCGACTGTGGGACCTGGCGGCCGCCACCTGCCTGCGGACGGTGGAGGCGCAGCCCGGACAACTGGGGCAGCTCGCCCTGACGCCCGACGGTGCGTACGCGGTGTCGGGAGGAAGCGACGGGCGCGTACGTTTTTGGACGCTCGACTGGGAGCTGGCGACACCGCGGGCCTGATGTGACGTGGCGTGGTGTCTGCGTGAATGACCTGCGCTGCTCACAGACCCCAGCGCTCGCGGTACCGGTGCGCGAACTCCTCCGCGTACTGGTGCGGGTACGAGCTCTGGGTGTCGGTGACCTCCAGGACCTCGTCGTCCGCGACGAAGAAGATCCCGCGGCCGATCCGCAACTCGCCGTCGGGGACCGGCGCGAAGACCTGCCAGCCGCAGTCCACCCGGTCGGCCACGAGGTCCGCGATCCGGTAGTCGGGGCTGTCCATGTCATGGGCGCGCATATAGCGGGCCACGCTCGCGATCGCCTGGTGGCGGGGCAACCGCGGCAGGTCGGTGCGGCGTGTGACGCCAGCCATCATGAGCTGGTGATACGCGCCGTCGATGTCGATGTCGATGTCCTCGTCGGTCCCGAACACCTCGGCCAGCATGCCGCGTTCGGCGAAACCCCCTTCGGCGGCGGTGATCAGGCGCAGCGCGGCCGTCTCGGTGTCGTGCGTGAAGTGCGGGATCAGGCTCGACATGACATTGGCGACCGTCGTGCCCGTCCAGACACCGGGTATCGCGGTCGCGAGCTCCGCCGCCTTCGGTGACTCGCCCCGCAGCCAGCGCCCGCTCTCCCACCAATAGCAGAAGGACAGTTGACCCACCTCGGCCCGCCGGTCGAGGAGCGGATCGGCGACCCAGGCCGGCGCACCCGCGAACAGCTCGGGGAGCGGCGCGTCGCCACCGTACGCATCGGCCAGGGCGGACGCGTCCCAGACACCACCGGAGAGGACGGCGCGGTCGCCCGGGAGCATCCACAGCGTCGAGCCGCTGCGCGTCGCACCGTCGAATCGCGCGCGGGACGGTTGCATCCGCGGCCCCCACTCCGACCCCACCGCGACGAAGGCCGCCGACAGCACGGCCCAGCGCGCCCAGGTCTCGGTGAGACCGGGCAATTCCTTCGGCGAGACACCTCGCGCGGACCGGGCGCCGTGCGTGTCGACCGGCGCCGCGGCCTCGCGCGGACCGCGCAGTTGTCGGCCGCCGTGGCTGACGTACGCGGACAACCAGGTGGGCAGCTTCTCCGCCGGCCAGTCGAAGGCCTTGAGGTCGGCCCGGTAGTCCTTGGGGGCGAACAGGTGCTCGTCGGGGAACGGCTCGTCGCCGTGGTCGAAGTCGACTTCGATGCCACCGTCGACGTACAGGTCGAGTGTCATGCGCCACCAGGGGCCGCGCGGCAGCCGTGCGGTGGTGCGGCGCAGCTCGCGGGCGAGCCGGAGGACGTCGGAGCTCGGCGCGGCGTTGAGGGAGGCCCGGTCGGTCGAGTGGCGGACGTACGCGGTCTCGGTCCGCAGCGTCAGGGCGAACACCGCGCTGATCCGCCGCCAGTCGGAGGGGGCTTCGCCGATCAGACACTCGGCGAGGCGCCGGGTCTGCACGTCCGCACGGGCGACGACCTCCGGGTCGGCTTCTGACTCGGACACGAGCAGGGGGCTGCTGTCGTCGGCTTCGAGTTCCGGAAACGCTTCGTGAAAGGCATCCGAGAACGAGGCGTCGGCCGAGAGCGAGGTGTCGGCCGAGAGCGAAGTGTCGTCCGTGAACGAGGCGTCGTCCGTCACAGCGGCCATGCCCTTCGCAGTTTGGCGATCAGTGTGTCGGGACCGAGGGCCCGCCGGAGCTGGAACAGGTAGCCGACCGGTGACTCCTGCGTGAGCTCGCGGCGCTTCCGGCGCCACTGGAGCGGTGCTCCGACGACGCAGCCGGCGACCACGGCGGGGACGGTCACGGCCGGGGTGACACCGACGGCGTCCGCCGCGAGGGCGGCCAGTGGTGGCAGGGTCACCGACCTGACATTGGCCAGGGCCCGGGCGGTTTCGAAGCCTGCGCCGCGCAGGAGTTCGTCCAGCTCGGCGAGCCGCGCGCGGACCTCGCGGTCGACCTCGGTGTGCAGGTACTCCTGGTACAGCCGCGCGTCCCGTACGTCCTCGATGGCGCCGAGCTCCTCGACCCGCTCGGCCGTGAACTCCCGGAACGCGTCGAGTTCCGAGCCGAACTCGGCGCGGATGTCGAGGATCTTCTCGATCGGTACGTTCCGCAGGTCCGCGGGGATGACCGTCGCGAACGCCAGGAACGCGAACGCCTCCTCGGGCGCGGGCCGCGCCACGGCATCCTCCGCCGGGAGGTCGTCGAGGAGCGTCGCCGCGAGCCGCTCGAAGGTCCAGCCGGACATGGCGGCGTGCGGCAGCGCCTGATCGGTGATCGGGTGCAGGCAGTTCTCGGCGGCCATCTGCTCGGCCAGCGCGAGCGAGTGGACGGTGGCCAGCTCGGGGTGCATCGCCACCCAGGTCCCGCCGCGGCCGGCGCGGACGAGAGCAAGCCCCTGGTCGACGGCCGAGTCGAGGAGCTGCCCGCTGATCCGGCTGGTGTGGACGTACCCGAATCGCGGGTTGAGCCAGGCCGGATCGTCCTCGTCGCACTCCGGGCCGCCCGCCGAGAACGCGCCCGTGTTGCCGAACGCGGCGTCGCCGACCGGCATGCCCCACGTCTCGATCCGGTCGAGGCCGCAGCGGTCCCGGAGGGCGGCGCCGTGTTCGTGGAGCAGTTCCAGGAACGGCTCGGCGACCTCGTCGGCCGCCCAGGCGGGCGGTTCCAGGTCGAACAGCCAGCGTGCGGCGTGGAGTTCCTGCGCGGCGGGGGAGTCCTGGAGCGGATAGCCCGGCGGCCGGATCCGGGCCATCTTGGGCCAGTACAGGGCGGCGTACTTGAGCCAGTCGTCGTCCCGGACGTGGATGTGCGGGTAGTAGAGAGCGAACCGGTCCATTACACATTCCCCCCGCGCCGCGCCTCGTCCAGATGCCTGAGCGCATGGGCGGCCTGCTCGTCGTTGCCCGCCGAGCGGTACAGCCGCGCGGCTTCGGTCGCGTACGGGATCGCCCGCCGGTACTGGCGCAGATGGTCGACCAGGACGCAGGTGATGCTCAGCACGGCCAGGGGCCTGAACACGTCCCTGTCCGCACTCTTCTGGGCCGCGCTCCCCGCGATGGTTTCGAAGGTCTGGATCGCGCTCTCGAACGCGTTGAGCTGCCAGTCGCAGACGCCCATGAGGAAGCGGCACTGCAACTCCGCGTCCTCGTCCCCGAGTTCGGCGAAGAGGACTGCCGCCCGACGGTCGACGCGCAGCGCGTCGACGAATCCATGCCGCTCACCGAGCCCCATGCCGAGCCGCAACAGAGCGGTCGCCGCCGCCCGGCGCTGCGCCGCGGTCACGCCGAGCGCGGCGGCCCGCAGCAACGGTTCGACCGCGTCGTGGAAGCGGCCCTTGTTGGCCAAGGAGGTACCCAGCTCGAGCGACGCTTCGTACTCGGATCGGTTCTGCGCTGCCACGGCCCTCCACGGTGATCGGAACCTGGCTTCTGACACTGCCACATGTGGGCGGGAGTTGGGGGTCGAACTGTCCTCAGAGGCGGCATTGCCGGGTACGTAAAACAGGGGTACGTAAAACAGGCACGAGACGCTTCGCGCCTGCCGCGACCGGCGGCGCGTGGTCCCGGTTGTCAGTCGGCGGGATTAGGCTTCCGGTCGTGCCATCGACTCCGAACCCGACGCACCCTCCGGTCCGGTTCGAGACGGCTGAGAGGGTGTGGCGTCTCGTCGTGGACGAGGCCGATCGCGGGCGTGCGGGGCCGGAGCAGGTGAGGCTGGCGTGTGTGCTCACGCTGGCCCGGGCGACCGGCGGGCGGGCGCGGGTGGGGGAGTTGCAGCAGATCACCGTCGACGATGTCGACCCGGGGGCGGGCACGGTCGGGGTGTGGCACGCGCGGCCGGGGCCCGCGGCCGGTTCGCGGTATCTGCGTACGTATCCGCTGGACGACGCCTCGTTGACGGTGCTCGGCTGGTGGCTGGAGGCCCGGGAGCGGGTGATGCACGGGCCGATCGAGGGCGACCGGGTGCGGGCGTTGTTCGTCACGGTGCGAGCCGCGCACAAGCCGGACGGCACCCTGTATCACGTGGGGATGCCGATTCACCCGCGAGGCATGCAGCAGTCGTGGGACCGGCTGGTCGGCCGGTTGAACGCCCGTCATGTCGGGGAGGACGGGTTCCCGTTGCCGCGGCGGTTCGAGCAGATGCGGCGGGCCTGGCGGTAGGGGGCCGAGGCGTGGGCCGGCCCGTGGGTTCAGCTCACCGCATGCGGTATTGGGTCACGGCTGGAACCGCCACCGGCCCTCGGAGACGACGTCCACCTTGCCGTCCCTGACGCGGACGGCCGTCTCGTCGTCGATGAAGTAGATCGGGAAGTCCGCCCGCGCGGCGATGTGTTCGGCCCAGGCGTCGCCCCGTTCGGGGAAGTCCGGTGAGTCGAGGTGGGGCTTGAGGTACCAGTCGAAGAGGCCGAACGGCGGCTCCACGGTCGTCGCGCCGAGCGCGTGGAGGTCCGCGGTGTCCCCGATGACGTCGGCAGAGTGGCCGGTGAGATGGCGGCTGAAGATCATGGATCCGGCGCTGAATCCGACATAGACCCGGCTCTGCAGTGCTTCCAGGAAGCCGTCTGCCAGGCCGTTGCCGGTGATGCTGCGCGCGAGGTGGTAGTGGTTGCCGCCCGCGACGTAGATGACGTCGGCGTGGAGCAGCCGGTCGAGCACCATCTGCTGGGGCAGGCCGTTCAGCTCCAGGATGTCGAACTCCCGCCAGCCGAGGGCGTGCAGCCGGTTCAGGTCCGCTACGGACCACCCGTGGTCTCCGGACTCGGCGACGGACGCCGTGGGAACGTACACGACGTTCGCCGATCCGAACGGCTTGCCCAGCATGTCCCGCAGTGCTTCCCGCTGGGTCTCGTTTCGCAGGCCGGCCGCCGTCAACAGAAGGTTCATCGGGCGAGCCAAGCATGGCCGACCGGGCCCGCGCAACGAACCGGGGAGCCGCCGACAACGTCGTGGCCTGGGCGCACCTACCCTTTGGACTCGGCCATCCGGACACACCGGACACAGTGGCCGGCCGCGGACCCGCGATCAGGAGGGCCTTGCACCGTGGACCTGGACGAGACATTCGGCGAAGGGTGGTGTGTGACCTTTGCCGCCCGCTCGCTCGCCGAGACCCTCCACCTCATGGGCGTCGCCGCTCCTGTCCCCGGGATTGGGAGCGTGAACGAAGCCGCGGACGTCCTCCAGGGGGTTATTGTCCTCGGCCGGGAGATGCCGGGCGGCTGGACGCTCGCGGTCGAGTTCGAGAGCGGGATCGGCTGCGACGACGATGTCCTGCGCGCCCTCGCCGCCGACGGCCGCACCGCTGTCAGCGCCTACCGGGACCCTGACACGAAAACGGCCATCATCGCCCACGACGGTGTCGTGCTCGGCGTTCTCGACCTGTCCGGCGGCTACTTCGACGGTCCCACGGGCGGCGTGGACACCGGCCACCCGGTCATCGGCGCCCCCACGGCGGTCGGCTTCGACGCATCCGATGCCTGTGTGCCGACCGGCGAAGCGGCGGACACCGACGAGCCCGAAGGCGGCCTCGTACTCGCCGTGCGGGTGCTGACCGGACTCACCCTCACCGCGGCCGACTTCGAGGGCCCGTGGGCCGGGGGTGTGTCCGAGGCTGCCCCCTGACCCGAGGCTCACTGCGCTTCGCCGAGCGGCAACCGCGAGACACCAATGAGCCTCTGGACCGCGCCGCGCGCCCAACGGGCCGCTCTGCGCGGCGCGTTGGGCGCGGGGTGTCGGGGTGGATCAGGCGGCGGACCAGACGGCCGGCTTGTCGCTGTACGCGTCGCCCTCGTCGAACTCGGCGCCCGTGACGTCGCCGCTGCGCGACGCGGCGAGCGAGCAGGTCTCGAACGACCCGCCCTTGCCGAACTCGGCGGGCGCGGACTCCTTGTCGCACTTGCCGGGGATGTCGCCGATCAGCGAGACGCCGGTGCTCTGGCCGTTGGCGAGGAGGCCCCGCAGCTGCACGTATGCGCGGGAGAGGTCGGTGTCTCCCACGTTCTCCACCTTCATCTTGATGAAGTAGGGCGTCAGGCCCTTCGCCCGCGCGCCGAACTGCGACATGTCGGCCTCGGTGCCCTTGTCGATGGCCGTGACGGTGATGGCGAGGGTGCCCTTCTTCTTGGCGTACTCGAACGGCAGGACCGCCTTGTCGCCGACCTTGAGCTTGCTGCCCGGCGCGGTGACGTCGCCCGCGGGCTGGGCGTCGCCGCCCTCGCTCGTGTCGCCGTCGGCGCTGGGGCTCTGCGTGTCAGGCGCGGGCACCGACGCCGTCGGCGACTCCTTCTCCGTCGCTCCGTCCTCGGTGTCGCCGCCGCAGGCCGTGAGCCCGAGGCCGAGCGTGGTGACCAGAGCGGCCGTCAGTGCGATACGCGCCTTGCGCATGTGTAAGACCCTCGCTATTTGATGAACTGTCCGCCGAGACGGCGATGTCCGGCGCAGTTTGTCAGGCGAGTGTGGGTGTTTGGTGTGCAAAAGGTCGCGGAGGTGTCTCAGTGCGCCCTTCTCGGGGCCTTTGTGGACAGCTGTGCTAACTCCGCGGGGACGGCACCTGCGGCGGAGTCGATATTCGGTGTCCTGCCCGCCCCCTGCGGTCGCAAGATGAGCGCATGACTCTGCCCACACCCACGTTGCACACCGCTCGCCTCCGACTGCGCCCCTTCACCGGCGCCGACGCGGACCGCCTCTTCGCGCTGCACAGCAGTGCCCACGTGATGCGCTACTGGGACTCCCCGGCGTGGGACGAACCGGCCCGCGCCGAGCGATTCATCGCGAAGTGCCGGGAGTTGGCGGAGGAAGGCACCGGGGCGCGGGTGGCCATCGACCGTGTGTCGGACGGTTCCTTCGTCGGCTGGTGCGGTCTGAACGAATGGAACCCGGTGTACCGCAGCGCGTCGTTGGGCTACTGCCTCGACGCCGCGATGTGGGGGCACGGCTACGCGACGGAGGCCGCGCACGCCTTGCTGCGGTGGGCGTTCGACACGCTGGACCTGAATCGGGTCCAGGCCGAGGCCGACACACGCAACGCGGGCTCGGCGCGTGTGCTGGAGAAGGTCGGGTTCGTGCGTGAGGGGACGTTGCGGGAGGACTGCGTCGTGAACGGCGAGGTGTCGGACTCGTGGGTGTACGGGTTGATCAGGCGGGAGTGGCGGCCGGAACGGTTGAACCCTTCGTCCTGACCGGCAGGGCCTCGCGGCCCGTCAGGGCGAAAGGCCGCCCCCGCTGGGCGCATGGCTCAGGTCGACCACGCAGAGCAGGTTGTCGTCCGGGTCGGCGAGGACGGTGAAGTCGGGGGACGGTGGGTACAGGGGCCAGTCGACCCGTTGGGCTCCGAGTGACACCAGGCGTTCGACCTCCGCCTGTTGTTCCTCTCTGGTGTCCGTGAAGAGGTCCAGGTGGAGGCGGGGGCGGGGCTCGGCCGGGGAGTCGCTGCGCAGCAGGCCGAGCGCGCGGCCGGAGCCGTCGGCGTGGTTGAGGGTGCGCCACGTTTCGCTCTGCCATTCCTCGGTGGCGACGAGGTCCAACGCCTGGGTCCAGAAGGAGACGGCGCGGGGGATGTCCGTGACACCGAGGACGGTGATTCCGAGCCTCAACATGCGGCTGCACCTCGGGCTCGCAGGCAGCGGCGCATCTCCTCGGCGTACGGCAGGGCCACACCGGCGCCGATGACCGCGGCCAGGGCGGCGAGGTAACCGGCGGACAGCGGACGGTCCTTGGGGCGCAGCCGCCAGTCCTCGCGGCCGCGGCCGCCGCGCAGCGTCGCGTGCACCTCGTCGGAGTGCAGGCACGCGGTGAACGCCATCGCCGTCAGCGGGAGCACCTCCAGGAAGCTGTGGATGTGCTGCTCCACGGGGCGGATCTCCCGCTCGCCGGTGGCGAGGGTGACGTCCCACAGGGCGGTCGCCGAGTGGGCGAGCGCCGCGCCGCCCATGACGGTGAGGACCAACGGGTTGACGCGGGCGAGCAGTCCCATGGTGACGGGGATGTCGGCCTCGGTCATCATCAGGGCGTGCACCGCGGACTCCTTGGCGCCGCTGGTCTTTTCGATCCGGGTCCTGCGGTGCATCGCCCAGTCGGCGACCGCGGGCACCACCCACAGCGGGAGCACGCCGTAGAGCAGGAACCGGCGGTTGGCGTCCTCGGGGTCCGTGGTGCGCAGCGGTACCGGCTGGTCGCGGCCGCGCCGCCAGTGCCGCCACGAGCGGGCGCGGGTGGGGGTGCGCGGTGTCATGTGTTCCTCCGGTTCAGGCATCCTGGTGGGCCCGCTCCCGCTGCGGGACCACGGTGTACTTGGGGTCTTCGGCGGATGCGACGCCGGCGGCGAAGACACCGAAGCGGGTGCAGGCCGAGCCGCCCAGCAGCGCCAGTCCTGAGAGTGTGGCGGCGGACCGGTGGTGTCCCAGGAGCGCGCCGGTGGCGGCGCCGCAGGCCACCAGGGCGCGCGAGGCGCGCAGCAGGCGTCCCGCCCGACCGTCGCGCCAGGTCTCCGCGACGATGCCCAGGCGCTGTTCCGCCGCCCTCATGAGGTACGCGTCTGCGCCCGCGGCGAGGACGGCCGCGCGGCGCGCCGGTCCGTTCTCGCGCGTCGGCGCGGTCACCAGCGCCATCCCGGCGGCCGCGGCGGTGGCGGACGCCGTGAACAGGTACGGCAGTTCGCGGTGGACGCCGTGCCACGCCGGTACGGCGGTGTCGGCGGCCAGGACGCCGGTGTAGGCGGCGATCGCCGGGCCGAGCGCGGCCGCCGTGCAGGTCGCGGCGGTGCCGGCGCGGGGGAGCCGGCCGGTGACCGCGACACCCGCGGCCGGGCCGTAGGCGCTCAGCAGCCACGAACCGACGCTCATCGGGGACGTCGGCTTGATGACGCGCAGCATGTTGACGAACCGTCCGGGCCGCCCGAGGTCGTGCACCAGCGCCGCCGCCGACAGGGAGACCGCGGTGAGGGAGGACACCTTCAGCGCGGTGGCCATGCGTCCGCGGCCGGCCACATGTGCGCCTGCCGCGAGCACGGACCCGGCCCCGGCGAGCCCGCCGAGGAAGAAGTATCCGGCGATGTCGCGCGCCGCCCACGACGGGGCCTTGATGACCGGTTTGCCGTAGTAGGAGCTGAACTCGGCCTCGGGGACCATGAGTTGCTCACCACGGCGACCGCGTCGCGGGCCGCGACGGCCGTGACGGCCTCGGCGTCCGTGTCGGCCGCCGGATCCCTGGCGGTCGGAGCGGTCCGGGTCGTCGGTGTTGCTCATGCCCGCCTCCTTCCCGTGGCGGCGAACGAGAGGGCCGCGCCGCCGAGCAGTGTCAGGGCGGCGGCTCCGGCGTGCTTCCACATGGCCGGAAGGTCGCGGGTGGTGACGACCGGATCCGGCGGCGGCAGCCCGTACACCTCGGGCCGGTCCAGCAGCAGGAAGAACGCGCCGTCGCCGCCCGCGCCGTCGTCCGGGTCGTGGCCGTACAACTGGGCCTCGGGCACTCCCGCCTTGTGCAGCTCGTCGACGCGCAGCGCCGCCCGCTCCCGCAGTTCGTCGAGCGGTCCGAACTGGATGGACTCCGTCGGGCAGGCCTTGGCGCACGCGGGTTCCTGGCCCGCGCCGAGCCGGTCGTAGCACAGCGTGCACTTGAACACCCGCCCGTCGCTTGGGCGTTGCTCGATCACGCCGTACGGGCAGGCGGGCACGCAGTACCCGCAGCCGTTGCAGACGTCCTCCTGGACGACCACCGTGCCGAACTCGGTCCTGAAGAGCGCGCCGGTCGGGCACACGTCGAGACACGCGGCGTGCGTGCAGTGCTTGCAGACGTCCGAGGACATGAGCCAGCGCATCTCCGGCGCCCCGTCGGTCGACCCGGCGGGCGGCGCGGGCAGCGAGGTGGCCGCGGACTCCGCCTGCGCCAGCGGCAGTTCGGTCCGCCCCTCCGGCCGCGGCGGATCGGTCCCCGGCGGCTGAGACGGCTGCGATGTCTGCGGCTCCCCGCCCCTCGGCTGCTCGACGAACGCGACATGGCGCCACGTCGAGGCCCCGAGGGACTGTGTGTTGTCGTACGACATCCCGGTCAGCGTCAGGCCGTTCTCGGGGATGGCGTTCCACTCTTTGCAGGCCACTTCGCAGGCCTTGCAGCCGATGCACACGGATGTGTCGGTGAAGAAGCCGACCCGCTCCTCGCTCATGCGCGGTGCTCCGTTCCGGTGGTCTCGGTGATGCCCGCGCGGCGCCGGTACTCGGCGACGAGCCGGGGCAGATCGGCCCCGCGCGGGCGGCGGCCTGGGCGGATGTCGGCGGTGAGGGCTTTGTCCTCCTGGATGTGCGCGTTGGGGTCGAGGGCGATGGCGACGAGTTCGTTGGCGGCGTCGCCGGTGGCCGTCCCGTTCGGGCCCCAGTGGAAGGGCAGTCCGATCTGGTGCAGCGTGCGCCCCTGCACGGTCAGGGGCCTGATGCGGTCGGTGACCAGGACCCGCGCCTCGATGGCGTTGCGCGCGGTGACGACCGTCGCCCAGCCCCCGTGCTCCAGGCCGCGCTCGGCGGCCAGGCCGGGGGAGACCTCGCAGAACAAGGCCGCCGTGCCGTGCGGCACCTCGTCGAAGTACCGCCAGGAGTAGACGAGGACGGCGACGGTCAGCAGCGAGACGAGCGTGGCGAGCCCCGTGCCCGGCGCGTCGCCGCTCAGCACGATGCCCACGCTCCGGCCCTGCACCGGCTCCCAGCCGCCCACCCACTCCACGGCGCCCGGCGCCGCGTGCCCGAGCAGGACGGCCGCCAGCACGGCCGTCGCGACGGCCACGGCGGCGGCGATCGCGTCGGCCGCGACGCGCGGCAGCACCCGGCCCAGCGCGACGAGCAGCGCGCCGCCCAGCAGCGGCAGGACCACGACGAGGGGCAGCAGCCGGCTCATCCGCGCAGCTCGGACAGCTCGTCGGGGTCGGCGGTGCCGTGCCGCTTGGCCACCTGGATGACCAGGGCGAGCAGCAGCGCCGTCACCGTCGCGCCCACCACGACATCGGTCAGCGCCAGGGCCTGGACCACGGGATCGACCAGCGGGCGGGTGCCCGGCTCCAGGTCGGAGTGCACGGGAGCGGTGCCGCCCGCCCGGTATCCGACGGCGAGCAGCAGCACGTACGTCGCCGACTGACACACCGCCAGGCAGCCGACGGCGTGCACCAGATGCCGGCTGGTGGCCAGCCCGTAACAGCCCACCAGGAAGATCCAGCCGGACACGAGGTACGCGAGGACGCTCATGACTCGGCTCCCCGCTTCGCCCGGCCGCCGCGCGGCGCGTCCGTGATCTCGACGGCCTGATCCAGGAAGCGGCTCACCAGCACCACGACCGCACAGGCCACTTCGATGCCGACCGCGAAGTTCAGCAGGGGCACGATGCCTCCGGAGGCGAGCGTGTTGAAGGTGCCGTACGGGAGGGTGTTGGCGAGGAACGACCCGCCGCCGATCAGCCCGGCCACCCCGACGAGCAGATAGGCCGCCTCACCCACCGCATCCCCGATCGCGTACGGGGTGATGGGCCGGATCCGCTCCAGGGCCCGGTAGTCGGCGCCGATGTAGAGGAGGTGCACCGAGGTGGCCACGACGACGCCGCCCTGGAAGCCGCCGCCGGGGCTGAGCTGCCCGCTGGAGACGACGTACAGGCCGACCACCAGGGCGATCGGCAGCAGGACCAGGGCGTACCGCTCGACCCAGGGATCGACGCGCGCGGAACGGGGCGGGACGCGGTCCTCGTCGCGGGTCTGCCGGAGCAGGACGACGGTGCCGAGCACCGCGGTGAGCAGGATCGACTCCTCCCCGAGGGTGTCGAAGGCCCGCTGGTCGAAGTTGACCGAGGCGACGGCGTTCGCGGTGTGCCGGGCGAGCGCGGCCCCGGTGGCCCGCTCCCCGTAGGGATGCCAGGTCCCGAACTCGGGGAGCGCCAGGAACGCGGCCGTGAGCAGGGCGGCGAGCCCCAGGGCGCCGACGCCGAGCACCCACAGCCGGAACCGGACACTCATCGGCCCGCCCCCTTCTCCTTCTCCTCCGGCGCCGCCCGCTTGCGGCGCCGGACCTTGCGCACCGACAGCAGGATGAGCAACGGGGTGAGGACCGAGCCCACGGCGAGCTGGGACAGCGCCACGTCGGGCGCCTGGAGGACGGTGAACAGCGCGGCGAGTGTCAGGCCGAGGACGGCGAGGACCAGGGCCTGCCGGGCCGGGTCGCGCACCACGACCGCCGCGGTGGTCGCCGCGGCGACCAGCAGCAGCGACACGGCGATCAGCACCTCGTCGTTCAACGACGCCTCACTCCCGGCTGGTCGCTCTTCACTTCGGAACCTCGCCTCATTCGTCCGCGTCCGCCTCGTCCACAACTCCCACCGACAGGCTGCGGGAGGCGATCACGTTCCCGGCGGCGACCAGCACTCCGATGACGGCCGTCTTGACGGTCGACCGGCCCGGCGTCGCGGCCACGCACACGGCGACGGTCACGGCGGCGCTCGCCGCCACACACGCGTACGTGACCACCGTCGAACCGCGCGGCGCTCCCGGCCCCAGGTCGTCGGCCAGCAGACGCACGCACACCAGCGTTCCCGCGGGCCCGAGCAGCGCCAGGACCAGCGCGAGGTCGACGTAGGAGGGACGGGCGTACCCCTGCGCCATGAGCAGCAGGGCCAGCGCGACCACGGTGCCGCCCGCGTTCTGTGCGAGGATCCGCCGGTCCGTCGAACCGGAGACCACACCCCACAGCACCAGCGGCCCCCCGATGCCGAGGAACGCGGCGGCGCACCCGAGCCACCCGTTCACCGGGAGCCCGCCGCGCGCCGCGCCGCGGTCGCGGCCCAGGCGCCGGCCGCCGCGCAGCACACCCCGACGACCGACGTCAGCAGGTCGACCGAGGTGACGAGCACCAGCCACAGGGCGGTGAGGCCGAGCCACCAGGCGGCGAACTCCGCGCCGCGGATCAGGCGCGACACAGGCAGAACGGGTGCCCGGCCGGGTCCGCGTACACCCGGAAACCGCGCCGGCCGTCCTCGTCGTCGAGGTCCAGCGGCATCGCGCCGAGCGCCAGCGCCTCGGACTCCGCCGCGGCCATGTCCGTGACGTCGAAGTCCAGGTGCAGCTGCTGCGAGTTGTCCTCGGCGTGCGGCCAGCGGGGCGGGCGGTGGCCGGGAGCCCGCTGGAAGGCGATGCGGTGGCCGCCGGGGACGTACAGGTCGTACCAGTCGTCGTTGTCGTGCTTGATCTCGCCGCCGAGCAGCGCGGCGTAGAAGCCGGCGAGCGCGGCGGGATCGGGGCAGTCGACGGCGACGAGGCTGTACTCGGCAACGGCCATGACGTTCTCCTGCTCTCACGGGTCCGTGTGGTCGGTGGGACGTCCCGCGGACGGGTACCTCACAGGCGTGCGTGCATGCCACGCTCGGGCGCGGGGCGCTTGGGACACCACGGCCCAAATAGACCATTTTCCGCCGCCCGATGCTCGTATCGACATGACTTGCCCCGTGCGGGCGAGGGACACGCCCGCCATGCATAGGCACAACTCCTCAGGGGCACCCGGTGCCGGGTCGTGAATCCCCCGCCCCGAAGGAGTACTTGTGAGCGAGGACATCTTCGTCATCGGCATGGACGAGGCGAACCTGCCGACACTGCGCGCGGCCGGCGCCGGCCGCGCATGCCGGTTCCACGGTCTCCTGACCGTCGAAGAACTGCAGGGCGGAGAAGTCTCGGTGCCCGATCTGCTCGACCGCGCCCGCCGCGTGCTCGACGCCTTCGACGGCACGATCGACGCGATCACCGGCTACTGGGACTTCCCGGTCTCCACCATGGTGCCGATCCTCGCCCGCGAGTACGGCACCCGCGCCACCGATCTCGCCTCGGTCGTCAAATGCGAGCACAAGTACTGGAGCCGCCTGGAGCAGCGCTCGGCGGCCCCGGAGGCGGTGCCCGCGTTCGGCCGCGTGGATCTCGACGCGGCCGAGCCCGAACTCCCCGACGGGCTCACCTACCCGGTGTGGCTCAAGCCCGCCCTCTCGTACTCCTCCGAACTGGCCTTCGGCGTCAAGGACCGGGAGAGCTTCCGCGCCGCCGTGCAGGAGATCCGCGAGGGCATCGGCCGCATCGGCCGCCCCTTCGAGTCCGTCATGGAACAGGTGGAACTGTCGCCCGAGATGGCCGACGTCGGAAGCCTCGTCTGCCTCGCCGAGGAGCGCCTCACCGGGATCCAGGTGGCGGTGGAGGGCTACGTGCACCAGGGCGAGGTGACCGTCTACGGCGTCCTCGACTCCATCAACTACCCGGGCAGCCCCTCGTTCCTGCGCCACCAGTACCCGTCCATGCTCCCGCAGCCGGTGATCGGCCGCCTGCACGATGTCTCCGCGAAGGTGATGCGCCGCATCGGCATGGAGGGGGCGACCTTCTCCATCGAGTTCTTCTACGACCCGGGCACGCAGGACGTCCGCATCCTGGAGATCAACCCGCGCCACTCCCAGTCGCACGCCGAGCTGTTCCACTTCGTCGACGGTGTGCCCAACCACCACTGCATGCTCGCCCTGGCCCGCGGCGAGGACCCGCGGATGCCGCACGGCGAGGGCCGCTACGCGATGGCCGCCAAGTGGTACCACCGCTGGTTCGCCGACGGCGTGGTGAGCGACGTGCCCAGCCGCGAGCAACTGGACCGGATCGAAAGTGAACTGCCGGGCGTCCGTATCGACGTGGCGCCCAGCCAGTGCCAGCGCCTCTCCGATCTGCCGCAACAGGACAGCTACAGCTACGAGTTGGCGCACATCTTCACCGCGGGCGACAGCGAGGACGAACTGCGCGAGAAGTACGACCGCTGCGTGGCCGCCCTGGACCTCTCGTTCGAGGACACCACGCCTGCCCCCGACCGACAGCCCGACCCGGCCTGAGCGACCGCACACCCTGCCCCCCACGCGAGGAAGGAGGCCCGACCTCCTCTATGCGCACCGTGACCGACCTCCCGCACAAGATCCGCGAGGAAGCCCACGTCCGCATTCCGATGTCCGACGGCGTGCACCTCTCCGCCCACATCTGGCGCCCCGCCTCCAGCGACGGGGACCCGGTACCGGCGGTCCTTGAGTACATCCCCTACCGCAAGCGCGACCTGTCCTCCGTACGCGACTCCGTCCACCACCCCTACCTCGCCGGACACGGATACGCGTGCGTCCGCGTCGATCTGCGCGGCACCGGCGACTCCGAAGGCGTCCTGACCGACGAATACCTGGAACGCGAACAGCGGGACGCCGAAGAGGTCCTCGCCTGGATCGCACGGCAACCCTGGTGCGACGGCGGCACGGGCATGATGGGCATCTCCTGGGGAGCGTTCGCCGCACTCCAGGTCGCCGCGCGCCGACCGCCGTCCCTCAAGGCGATCGCCATCGCCTCCTTCACCGACGACCGCTACGCCGACGACATGCACTACATGGGCGGGGCACTGCTCTCCGACAGCCTCGCCGAAGCGGGCACCATGTTCGCCTACGCCACCTGCCCACCCGACCCCGAGGTGGTCGGCGACCGGTGGCGCGACATGTGGCGCGAACGCCTGGAGAGCGCGCAGCCCTGGGTCCTCGAATGGCTGCGGCACCAGCGCCGCGACGACTACTGGCGGCACGCCTCGGTCTGCGAGGACTACGCGGCCGTCCAGTGCCCCGTACTGGCCTCCAGCGGCTGGGCCGACGGCTACTCGAACGCCGTCACCCGCCTGCTCGCCCACCTCGACGTGCCCCGCAAGGGACTGATCGGACCGTGGTCGCACAAGTTCCCCCACCTCGGTGAACCGGGCCCCGCCATCGGCTACTTGCAGGAACTCGTGCGCTGGTGGGACCACTGGCTCAAGGGCGCGGACAACGGGGTGATGGACGGCCCCATGCTGCACACCTGGATGCAGGAGAGCGTGCCCCCCTCCACCTCCTACGCCGAGCGGCCGGGACGCTGGATCGCCGAGCCGTCGTGGCCCTCGCCCCACGTACAGGAACGCGTCCACCCGCTCACCCGGCACCGCATCGGCGCACCGGAGCCCGACGACGGCGCCCCGCGCGGCGTGCTGACCATCCAATCACCCCTGTCCGTGGGCCAGTTCGGCGGGAAGTGGGCCTCCTACAACGCCCCGCCCGACCTGCCCTACGACCAGCGCGAGGAGGACGGCGGCTCCCTCGTCTTCGAGACGGAGCCGCTGCCCGAGACGGTGGAGATCCTCGGCTCGCCCCGGGTGGACCTGGACGTGTCGGCCGACGAACCGGTCACCATGCTCGCGGCCCGCCTCTCCGACGTGGCACCCGACGGACGCGCGACACGCGTCACGTACGGACTGCTCAACCTGACCCGGCGCAACGGCGGCGACGACCCCGAGGCACTGGAGCCCGGCCGCCCCTACCGCGCCAGTGTGCACCTCAACAGCGTCGCCCAGGCGTTCCCCGCCGGGCACCGCATCCGCCTGTCCCTGTCCACCTCGTACTGGCCGCTGGCCTGGCCACCGCCCCGGCCGGCGCTGGTCGGCGTTCACGAGGGCAGCAGCAGCCTGTCCCTGCCGGTGCGTCCGCCCCGGCCCCTGGGCGACACGCACTCCGAACCGTTCGGCCATCCGGAGGGGACCCCGGCGCTCTCCACCACTCAGCTCACACCGCCGGAGCAGCGATGGGAGGTGCGACGCGAACTCGTCACGTACGGGTGGGCCCTGGAGGTCGTCAAGGACACCGGGACGATCCGCTTCGACGACATCGACCTGGACGTGGGACGCCGTGCGGTCGAGCGCTACGGCGCCGTGGCCGACGACTTCACATCGGCGACCGGCGAGTCCACCTGGACGATGCGTTTTTGCCGCGGCGACTGGGACACGGAGATCGTCACCAGCACGGAACTCACCTGCGACGAGGAGGAGTTCCACCTGTCGGCGACGCTCGACGCCTTCGAGGGGCGGCGACGTGTCTTCTCCCGGACGTGGAACGAGTCCGTGCCGCGCGACCACCTCTGAGCGGGCGGCGATCCTCCCGGGGCTCAGCCGCGTCCGAGCGCGCTGCTGTCGAGGTTCCGCAGCAGGTCGGCCGTGTCGGCGTACACCTCCGCGGCGCCCGCGTCCTCCAGTTCGGCGCGGCACACTCCGCCGCTCAGTACGGCGATGGGGACGACACCCGCGCGGCGCCCCGCCCGCATGTCCCAGACCGAGTCCCCGACGAAGACGCTGCCCTCGGCCGGGGCACCCACCAACTCCAGGGCGTGGTGCACCGGGTCGGGCGCGGGCTTGCCGGCGTCCACGTCGTCGGCGCTCGCGGTGGCGGTGATCGCCTCGTCAGCGTCGATCGCCGCCCTGAGGGCCTTGAGTTCGGGCCCGCTCGCCGAGGTGGCGAGGACGACGGGCCGGCCGTCCGCGTGCAGGCGCCGCAGCAGATCGCGGGCCCCGTCGAAGGGGGCGAGGTGCTCGTGCCAGGTGCCGTACAGGGCCTTGTGTGCCGCGCTGATCGCGGAGTCCTCGTCCCGGTCCCGGTCCGCGCCCAGCAGATGCTCCAACAGGTCGGACGAGCCGAGCCCGATGGCGCCGTGCACGGCGGTCATGGAGACGCGGTGACCCGCCTGGCGCAGCGCCTCCCACCAGCACACGGTGTGCACGTGATTGGTGTCCACGAGGGTGCCGTCCACGTCGAAGACGGCGGCATGCGTACTCACGGTGTACCTCCTTGCGGCGGTGTGTCGTCCGGGTCCGGCGGCAGGGGGCGCAGCAGTGCGCTCTCGCCCCGGCGCCAGCGCGCCAACAGGTGTTCACCGAGGCGTTCTTCGAGGAATCCGGTGCCGCTCACGCCGAAGGCGACGTCACCGTCGAGGGAGGGGTCGACGGCGAGCAGGCCGTCGACGACCTCGTGGCGGACCACCTGTTCGTGTACCGCGTCGGCTTCCACGTGCTCGTCGTAGAACCGCTGGGCCGCCGGTCCGGCGCCCAGCCGCCGCAGGGCGTTGGCCAGTCGCCGCGAGCCGGGCGACGACGTGATCTCGACCGTCGCGAAGTGGCCCACCAGGGCGCCGCGCAGGCTGCGGTGCAGGCCGAACAGCGACATGAGGTTGACCGTCGCGAGGGCGGCCGCGGGGGCGGCGTCGAGATAGTGCCCATAAGCGGTCTCCAGGCCAAGGTCCTTCATCAGGGCGGCGAACAGACCGGCATGAATGTCCTCGGCCCGGCCGGCCCCGAACTCGTCGTACTCGATGGCCACCATCGCGGCCTTCGCCCGTCCGGTCAGGCGCGGGATGACCCAGGCGTGCGGGTCGGCCTCCTTGAGGTGGTACAGGGAGCGCAGGGCGGCATACTCCCGGAACTGCCGTGTGTCGCCGTCGCGTTCGAGGTGGTGGCTCACGCTGGAGTCCTGGTGGCCGACGGGTTCGATCTGCAGGTCGGCCAGCGCCTGGGCGGCGTCGGTGTGTGGCGCCGCGTCGGTGCGCAGCGCGGTGAGGAACCGTTGCTCGAGCAGGCGCCGCAGAGCGAGCAGGCCCGGGTCCCACTCCAGTTCCGGATCAACCCCGTGAAACCCCCGGTAGTGGAGCTCGTAGAGCACGTACAGGGCGAGCTGGAGATCTTCGCCGTACGGCTCGACGGTGGTGATCGCGTCTTGCTGCGGCACCAGGGCGTCAGGAGGGGTGCCGTCGCGCAGCGCGGCGATCACCTGGCTGGACAAGTCGCCTCGGGGGGAGGGGATTTCGGGCTGCCGGGTGTGCGACTCCGACTCCGGAGGACGTGACGAGGGTTCCAGGCGCGGCGTAGGTGTCATGTCTCCTCTCCCTTGGAGGCTTTGCGGCGGTGGCTCGTGTCGCACCAGGGGAAGGTGCGGCTGCGTCGGCAGGTGCAGATCGCGACCTGAAAACGGTCGGACTCGTGCACCGCGCCGTCGCCGTCGGTCACCTCGACGGGTCCCTCCACGAGGAGGGGCCCCTCGCGGTCGATCCTGATGCGACGCGGAGGCTCAGACGAGTTCGGCACGGATGACCACCAACTCTTCCTTCGTTGCTTCTCTGTCGAGCAGACCTTGGGCGCAGAGCCAGCTGTGATGTGCCCGCACCACCGGGCCGAAGGGCACGAAGGCCCGGTCGACCACCGCCGCCTTCATGCCGAGTCCGGCAAGGTGCTCCAGGGTTTCGTCCTCGCCGCACAGCGTGGAGTGGACCATCAGCAGGGTGCCGCCGGGGCGCAGGGCCCGTGCCGCGGCGACGCAGACACGGTCGACGACCCTGCGGCCGCGGAGCCCGCCGTCCCACGCCCGCGCGGCACCACGCGGCGGCAGCGTCCCGGGGGAGGGCACATAGGGCGGATTGCTCAGGGCCAGATCGTAGGCGCCGAGGTCCGGTACCGCTCCGAGGTCGCCGTGGCGGACGGTGACGGTGGCGCGGTCGAGCAGGGCGTTCAGGCGGGTGGTCCACACCGCCCGCCACGAGATGTCGACCGCGGTCACCCGCGCTCCGTGCCGCGCGGCGGCGAGGGCCAGCGCGCCCGATCCGGTGCCCAGGTCGAGCACGGCGGTGTACGGGGCGACGGCTTCGTGGCCGAGGGCCCGCAGCAGCAGCCCGGTGTCCTCGCAGGGCTTGTACACGCCCCGCGGTGCCAGCAGACGGCGTCGGCGGGGCAGCGGTGCCGTGTCTCCCGCCGTGGGATGTGTCGTCATGCGGTGCTCACCACACTGGGGATCACGGAGATCAGAGCCGGGCCTTCCTCTCACCTTGCGACGTCACGCCACGATCGGCCACTCGGAGCGCGTCGTGACGCAGCGTGAACGGGAGGCGCGGAAACGCGCCGATGAGTAGGAGTGCCCAGGGCGTCGAGGCTGAATCGCGGCGGGGCTCAGGCCCGTCGCGGAGCGCATGGGATCACTGCCGTCACAGCTCTTACCGAAAACTTGTTACTGCGTCATGATCCACAGAAGCGCAGCGAAGAGAAATCCGAGCGAATGTGCCTGTAGGAGTGATTGATGCCGTCTCGTCGTCAGATCCTCGGTGCCCTGGGCGCCGTCCCCGCGATCGCCGCCCTCGGCGGCACCGGCGCGTACGCGGCCGCTGCCGCGCCGGTGGGGGAGTCGGCCGGGAGCAGGGCCCGGGTCCGTACCGCGTCGATCATCCCGGTCGGCGGGGACGACACCCCGGAGCAGATCGTCGCCAAGGCGGCGAACGTCGTGCCCAGGAAAGGGCAGTTGGCGTGGCAGCGGCGGGAGATCACGGCGTTCACGCACTTCGGGATGAACACGTTCACCGACCGCGAGTGGGGGTCGGGCGCCGAGGACCCGGCGACGTTCGCGCCGACCGCTGTCGACGCCGACCAGTGGATCCGCACGTACAAGGCCATGGGCGCCGAGCTCGCGATGATCACCGCCAAGCATCACGACGGGTTCACGCTGTTCCCCAGCCGGTACACACCGCATTCGATCCTCAAGAGCCCCGGGCAGCCGAACATCGTCCGCACGTACGTGGACGCGGCCCGCGCTCAAGGGATGCGCGTCGGGATCTACCTCTCGCCCTCAGACGGCGGCGAGCTGCCGCACGCATGGCACGCCACGTGGATCGAGTCGCTGCGGAAGAAGCAGGCCGAGGGCGGGAAGCTGACCTCGGTGGAGCAGACCGCGGTCGACGACGGTGACCGCGCGCCCGGCGGCCTCGGACGGTTCGGCAACGGCAGCGCCGTCAAGAAGCACACCATTCCCACCCTCGTGGAGGGCGACGACCGGGCCGACGCGGTGCGGTCGGGCGAGCTTCCCACGTTCACCGTGCACGTCAACGACTACGACGCCTACTACCTGAACCTGGTCTACGAACTGTTCACCGAATACGGGCCGTTGGACGAGTTCTGGCTCGACGGCGCCAACCCGTGGGCCGACGCCGGGATCACCCAGGAGTACCGCTTCGAGGAGTGGTTCCGCGTCATCGACGCGCTGTCGCCGGACACCGTCGTCTTCGGCGGCCCGGCGGGCGTGCGCTGGGTCGGCAACGAGAGCGGGGTCGCCCGCGAGACCGAGTGGAGTGTCATTCCGACGACCGCCGACCCGCGGACGTTCCACGGTGAGTGGCTGCTGCCGCACGGCGCGACCGTCGACGACATCGGCTCCCGGGCCCGGCTCACCGAGTCCGGCGTGACCCACCTGTCCTGGTTCCCCGCGGAGGCCGACGTCTCCAACCGGCCGGGCTGGTTCCACCACCCGGACCAGAAGCCGAAGACGGCGGCGCAGCTCTTCGACCTGTACGAGAAGAGCGTCGGACGCAACGCGACGCTGCTGCTCAACGTGCCGCCCTCGAAGGCCGGGACGATCGACGCAGCGGATGTCGCCGAGCTGACGGCGTTCGGTCAACGGGTCCGGAAGGTGTACGGCGCGCCGGTCGCCCCGAACGCCGACGGGACGACCACCTTCGACCGGGTCGCGGTCCGCGAGGACATCGAGCACGGGCAACGGGTGGAGAAGTTCGCCGTCGAGGCGGAGATCGGCGGGGCCTGGAAGCAGATCGCCACCGGTACCACCATCGGCTATCAGCGAATCCTGCCGCTGGACACCCCCGTCACCGCGAGCCGCGTACGCATCAAGGTCCTCGCGTCCCGCGCGGAGCCCCGCCTGGGCCGGACGACGCTCCACCGGACGGCCGGCTGACCCACGCGGGCCTACCCCTGAAGCAGCCCCCGCCCGAACTCCCCGGCTACGCGAGTTCCTTGGTGAAGAACGCGTCGAGCTTGTCGAACGGGATGAGGTCCTTGCGGTCGTACAGGTCGACGTGGTCCGCGCCAGGTACGACCGCGAGGTCGATGCTGTCGGGGGCCTTCTTCTGGACGTCCTGGGAGTAATAGAGGGAGTGTGCTTCGGCGCCGGCCACCAGGAGGGCCTTGCGAGGCGCCAGCATGTCGATGTTCGTCAGCTGCTCGAAGGCGAAGAACGACATGGGTGTGGTCGCCGTCCACGCGGTGGTCGAGTTGATCGAGCGCGGGTGGTAGCCGCGTTCGGTGCGGTAGTAGTCGAAGAAGATCTTCGTGATCGGGTCGGCGTCGGCGGGGAGGGTCTTGGGCAGGACGCGGTTCGAGGGGGCGACTTCGCCGTTCTCGTCGAAGGGGACCTCGTGGGACCCCCGGGCGAAGGTGCCCTTCTCGGCGTCGGTCCAGCGCTGCCGGCTGAGGTGGTCGACG
The DNA here is from genome assembly GCF_042730865.1 of Streptomyces sp. NPDC059897. Classification (NCBI taxonomy): domain Bacteria; kingdom Bacillati; phylum Actinomycetota; class Actinomycetes; order Kitasatosporales; family Streptomycetaceae; genus Streptomyces; species Streptomyces sp. NPDC059897. The sequence continues at coordinate 51,040 of NZ_JBHWKQ010000040.1, forward strand.
ACCTTCTGGCGCTGCTCACGTGTGTAGGAGTCCTCGTGGCCGCGGGACATGCTGCGCGACATGTCGTACATCGAGGCCGTGGCGACCGCCTTGATGCGGCTGTCCGCGGCCGCGGCGGTGAGCGCCATGCCGCTCAGGCCGCAGACGGCCTGCACGCCGATCCGTTCGCGGTCGACGGTCCGTTGCAGGCCGAGGAAGTCGACGGCGGCGCTGAAGTCCTCGGTGAAGACGTCGGGCGAGGCCACGTCGCGCACCGTGCCGCCGCTCTCCCCGGTGAAGGACGGGTCGAAGGCGAGGGCCGCGTAGCCGCGGCGGGCGAACTCGTTGGCGTAGAGCCCCGAGGACTGCTCCTTGACGGCGCCGAACGGGCCGCTGAGCGCCAGGGCGGGCAGCCTGCCCCTGGCGTTCTTCGGCACGTAGAGGTCCGCGGCGACCGTGATGCCGTACCGGTTCTTGAACCGTACCGGGGTGCGCTCGACGTTCCTGTCCAGCGCGAAGGTGTGGCCGCCCTTGGCCGCGGTGGTGCCCCGCCTCGTGGCGCCGGTGCTGCGGCCGGTCTCCTCGCCGAAGGCGGGCAGCGCCGTGAAGGACGCGGCGGCGGCAGCACCGCCACCGGCGATCAGGCCGAGCGCTTTGCGACGTTCCATGGAGTGACCTCATATCCGATCGGTGAGGGACGGGAGAAGGGAGGCGCTACGGCCGGTGGTGTCTCGGCCGGGGCGCGGTTCCAGGAGACCGTCTGCGCGGCAGTCGTGGCAGGTCGGGTTTGTGGGGGGTACCAGCTCACCCCCCCAACGCTCGAAGGGTTCGGAGGGCGGTGGGGGGGGGGGGGGGGGGGGGGGCCCCCCCCCCCCCCCCCCCCCGCCCCGCCGCCCCCGGCCCCCCCCCCCC
>NZ_JBHWKQ010000040.1:51940-71034 GCF_042730865.1 Streptomyces sp. NPDC059897
CCCCGGTCGGCGCGCCTGTGGTGCCTGGTCGGTTTTGTGGGGGGAACCCGCCCCCCCCCCCACCGCTCGAGGGGTTCGGTGGGGGGGGGGGGGCGGGGGCGCCCGTGCCCCCCCGCCCCCCCACCAAGGGGATCAGGCCGAGCCGAGCTCCCCGCGCACGGTCCTGGCCGCGGCCACCAGGTTCTCCAGGGAGGCCCGTGTCTCCGGCCAGCCGCGGGTCTTCAGGCCGCAGTCCGGGTTGACCCACAGCCGCTCGGCCCGGATGGCCTCAAGTCCCGTACGCAGCAGGGCGGCGGCCTCCGCACGGCTCGGGACGCGGGGGGAGTGGATGTCGTAGACACCAGGGCCCGCCTCGCGCGGGTAGCCCTGTCCGGCCAGTTCGCGGGCGACCTGCATGTGCGAGCGGGCGGCCTCCAGGCTGATGACATCGGCGTCGAGGTCGTCGATGGCCTGGACGATGTCACCGAACTCGGCGTAACACATGTGCGTATGGATCTGCGTGTCCGGACGCACCCCCGCCGTCGACAGGCGGAACGCCTCGGTCGCCCACCGCAGATACGCGGCGTGGTCCGCGGCACGCAACGGCAGGGTCTCGCGCAGGGCCGGCTCGTCGACCTGGATGATCGAAGTGCCGTTCGCCTCCAGGTCGTTCACCTCGTCGCGCAGGGCGAGCGCGACCTGGCGCGCCGTGTCGCCGAGCGACTGGTCGTCGCGGACGAAGGACCAGGCGAGCATGGTGACCGGACCGGTGAGCATGCCCTTGACCGGGCGGTCGGACAGCGACTGCGCGTACGACGTCCAGCGCACCGTCATCGGCGCGGGACGGGAGATGTCCCCGGCCAGCACCGGCGGGCGCACGTAACGGGTGCCGTAGGACTGGACCCAGCCGTGCCGCGTGGCGAGGTACCCCGTCAGCTGCTCGGCGAAGTACTGCACCATGTCGTTGCGCTCGGGCTCGCCGTGCACGAGCACGTCGATCCCGGTCTTCTCCTGGAAGGCGACGACGTCGCGGATCTCGTTCCTGATGCGTTCCTCGTAGGCCGCGGTGTCGATGCGTCCGGACCTCAAGTCGGCGCGTGCCGTGCGCAGTTCGGCCGTCTGGGGGAAGGAGCCGATCGTCGTCGTGGGGAGGAGCGGGAGTCGCAGGTGGGTGCGCTGGGCGGCGGACCGGCTGGGTGCGCCGGGTGTCCGCGTCGGTGACGGCGGCGGCGCGGGCCCGCACGGCCGGGTCGCGGGTGATGGGGGAGGCGGCGCGCGAGGAGAGGGCGGCACGGTGCACCGCGAGCTCTGCGGTGATCGCGTCCGTGCCGCGGGTCAGCCCCTTGGTGAGGGTGGCGATCTCGGCGGTCTTCTGGCGGGCGAAGCTGAGCCAGCGCCGGATCTGCGGGTCGATGTCGCGCTCCAGGGCGGCGTCCAGCGGGACGTGCAGCAGGGAGCAGGAGGCCGCCACGTCGACGCGGTCGGCGAGGCCGAGGAGGGTGCCGAGCGTGGCGAGGGACTTCTCCAGGTCGTTGACCCAGACGTTGCGGCCGTTGACGACGCCGGCGACCAGCCGCTTGCCGGGAAGGCCGCCGACCGACGCGAGAGCGTCGACGTCGGCGGCCGCCGCCTCGGTGAAGTCGAGAGCGAGGCCGTCGACCGGCGCCTTCGCGAGGACCGGCAGGGCGTCGCCGAGCCGGTCGAAGTACGACGCGAGGAGCAGCTGGGGCCGGTCGGTCGCCGTGCCGAGGGCGCGGAAGGCGAGGGCGGCGGCGTCGAGCTCTGCCGCGGTGCGGTCCTGGACCAGGGCGGGCTCGTCGAGCTGCACCCATGCGGCGCCGGCCGCACGCAGGTCCGCGAGGACCTCCGCGTACACCGGCAGCAGCCGCTCCAGAAGGGTCAGCGGGTCGAAGTCGGCGGCGACACTCGGGGCGGGCTTCGACGGCAGCAGGTACGTGATCGGGCCGACCAGGACCGGGCGGGCGGCGAGCCCCTCGTCGCGGGCCTCCGTGAACTCGGCGACCTGCTTGGTGGAGTCGGCGGTGAACACCGTGTCGGGCCCCAACTCGGGTACCAGATAGTGGTAGTTGGTGTCGAACCACTTGGTCATCTCCAGCGGCGCCACGTCCTGCGTGCCGCGGGCCATCGCGAAGTACCCGTCCAGGGCGTCGGCCGCGACGGCCGAGCGGTGGCGCTCGGGGATCGCACCCACCATGACGGTGGTGTCCAGGACGTGGTCGTAGTACGAGAAGTCACCGGTGGGCACCTCGTCGATGCCGGCCGCGACGAGTTCCCGGCGACTGGTTCGGCGCAGGTCGGAGGCGGTGGTACGCAGCGCGTCGGCGGTGACGCGGCCCTTCCAGTACCCCTCGACGGCCTTCTTGAGCTCCCGGCCGAGGCCCTGGCGCGGGTAGCCGTACACGGTGGCCCGTGCTGCCGCGGCTGCGGTCTTGGTGGTCACGGAGTTCTCCTTCGAGAGACGTATCCCATGGATCCCGGGGACCGGAACGCGTGAAGGAGAGACAGAACCGGCGGCACGGCCCCGCGCGGGCGAGGCGCGGTGGTCCGCCGGATGTGTTCGCCGACCCGCCCTCGAGGTCACCGGGATGTCCGCGCACGCGTCGTACGCGCACGGGCAGTTGGCAGGTCTTCGGACTCGCGGGCACGTCTCTCGAACGAACGAGGACACCTACTGGCCGTCGCTTCCCAGGTCCCGTCTGTCGGACCCAGTGCGTGTGACGGCGGTCGCTCCCACTCACCGCTGCGGGGCAGTCCCGGATTCCCACCGGGTTCCCTCTTGCGACGCATCCCGCCTGGCTGACGGGGCGAACCAGCTGCACCACCCACCCTACGGGCCGGCCGCACGCGGCGTTGCACAATGCGGGGATGGATCACACAGTCATGAGGGTCGTCGCGGCAGCGGTCGTCGAGGACGGGCGGCTGCTCGTCGTCAGCAAGCAGGCGGCGCCGGACGTCTACTTCGTTCCGGGCGGCAAGCCCGAGCCGGGCGAGGAACCGGAAGAGACGCTCGTACGGGAGCTGCGCGAGGAGCTGGGTGTCGAGCCGGGCCGGCTCGAACCGCTCGCCGTGGTGGAGGAGCGGGCAGCCATCGAGGGCGTGCCGATGCACCTGACGGTCTTCGCCACGACACTGATCGGCGATCCGGTGCCCGCGGCCGAACTGTCCGCCCTGCGCTGGACCGACGGACGGGAGCCCGACCTCAGGCTGGCCCCCGCCGTCGAACACCATCTGCTGCCGTTGTTGCGGGAGTTGGGGCGGATGGAGCGGAATACCGGGTGACCACTGGGCCCGGCGGCTCGCGGCGGCAGGGCCGGAGCGGCCGCCGGGGGAGTGGTCGAGGGTTCAGTCGCGGTGCATGGGCGGCACCGCGCGGCGAGTGGCTGTGTCATAGACGCGATCGGAAATGGCCGCCCCATGGCGGATGGCCCCGCCGATGTGGATGCCCAGTGCGATGTCGCGGAACGTTCCGGTCTTGCGCCAGAACCACTTCGACATGACGCCTCCCTGGTGACCTGCGGAAATCCGGGCTGAATCACGGGGACGCGCACGGTTCCGCCGAACTGCTGTTGGCCGTGGAACGCCCACCGTACCTTCGTTGTTCCTCGTATGCCCGGTGGTGTCCGAACCGTGGAATCCGGGCGCGGCAACTGCGCCGACGGACGCCCGAGTTGATGTGCGAAGCTGGCCCCGCCCGACCAATGGGCAGTGGCTGCGACGTGACGGCGGAGGGTACGAGACGTGGCGAAGGACGGCGAGCGTGCCGGGGTGATCGACACCAGTCGGCCGCACCCCGCGAGGATCTACGACTACCTCCTGGGCGGCAAGGACAACTACAAGGTGGACCGGGAGGCCGGAGACGCGCTGGTGGCCGCCGCGCCCGAGGCCAGGGTCGGCCTGCGCGCCAACCGCGCCTTCATGGAGCGCGCCATCCGGTTCGCCGTCGGCAGCGGCGTCCGGCAGATCCTCGACATCGGCACGGGGCTGCCCACGTCGCCGAACGTGCACGAGATCGCGGAGCAGATGGCCTCCGGTGTGCGGGTCGCCTACGTCGACAACGACCCCATCGTGAAGGCCCACGCCGACGCGCTGCTCGGCCGCTCGGGCGCCACGGGCGTCGTCCTCGGGGACATCCGGGACCCCCGGCACATCCTGGAGCACCCGGATGTGCGACGGCTCATCGACTTCGGGGAGCCGGTGGCGCTCCTGCTCGTCGCGGTCCTGCACTTCCTCGCCGACGACGAGGATCCGCGGCGGGTGGTCGCGACGCTGCGGGAGGCGCTGCCCGCGGGCAGCTTCCTGGTCCTGTCGCACGCCACGAGCGATTTCGCGGACCGCCGAGACGCCCAGGCCGTCTACAACCAGGCCACCGCCTCCTTGAACCTGCGGCCGCGCGCGGAGGTGGAGCGGTTCTTCGAGGGCTTCGAGCTGGTCGAGCCCGGCGTGGCCCAGATCCCGTTCTGGCGCCCGGAGGCGCCGCCGCCGCCGGGTGCCGAGCAGGTCGGCTTCTACGGGGGTGTGGCCCGGAAGCCGAGGTGACGTCACGCGGACGGTGCGGCGTCCGCGGACGGGACGGGCGGCGGGACGAGGACGAGCTTTCCCAGGTGCCTCTTCGCCAGGAAGTCCTCCTGCGCGTGCGCGATCTCCCGAAGCGGGTAGACGCGGGACACCACCGGCCGGATCTCGCCGCTTTCGATGTACCGGACGAGGTTGTCGAAGACCTCGTCCTCCTGGAACGTGCAGCCGAACAGCGACAGGTCCTTGAGGTAGACGGTGCGCAGGTCGATCCGCGAGATCGGCCCGCCGATGGCCCCGGCGTTGGCGTAGCGCCCGCCCTGGCGCAGCACGTCGAGCAGGGACGGGCAGGCGGGGCCGCCGACGAGGTCGAGCACGACATCCATGCTGCCCGCGCCCAGCTCGGCGACCAGGTCCGCGTCGCGGTCGACGGTCCGGTCAGCGCCCTGCGCTGCGACGTCGTCGGCCTTGGAGCGGGAGCAGACCGCGATGACGGTCGCGCCGCGGCGCTTGGCGAGCTGCACGGCGGCCAGTCCGACGCCGCCCGATGCCCCGGTGATCAGGACCCGCTCGGCCCGGACCGAGGCCCGGTGCAGCATGTTCTCGGCGGTCGAGTACGAGCAGGGGATCGCGGCGAGCTCCTCGTCCGACAGCTCGCTGCGCACGGCGTGCGTCTCCCGTGACGGCGCGACCGTGAACTGGGCGAATCCGCCGTCGCACTCGCTGCCGAAGGTCCAGCACTCGTAGGGCCGGTAGTCGACCGGCGTGCGCAGCATGTTCCGCACCAGGACGCGCTCGCCGACGCGCCCGGCGTCGACGCCCTCGCCCACGGCGGCGATGCGCCCGCAGACGTCGGCGCCCTGGATGCGCGGGAACTCCAGGGCCTTGCCCGACCAGGTGGCGTCCACGTCGTCGACGGTGTCGAAGCCGGTGGCGCCGCCCTCATCGGTGGCGGAGTCGACGGCCTTGGAATACCAGCCGATCCGGGTGTTCACATCTGTGTTGTTGATCCCGGCGGCGGCGACCTGGATGAGTACCTCGCCCGTCCCCGGGCGCGGCACTTCGACGTCGGTGCGATGGTCGAGCTTCTCCAGGCCGCCGTGACCGGTGAGGAGTACGGCGGACATCGTCGTCGGCAGCAAAGTCTTTCCCTTTCGCGTGGGGTCGGCTGTCGGCATCTGTCTTTGGTTCGGCAGTCGACCAGTTTCTTGTTCTCCGCGATCCATGTCAGATGCCCGGGGCCGATCCTGTCTGTCGCGTCGACCCGGTCAGGAACGGCTCGGGTATCAGCGTCCGGGCGGCGGTGGCGTCGGCGGCCGAGGCGACACCCGCGGCGAGTGTCCCCATCAGCGGGGCGAACTTCGCGCCGTGCCCCGAGCACGGGGACAGGATGGTGAGGCCCTCGCAGCGGTCCAGGACGAAGTCCTCGTTCGGTGTATTGGTGAACAGGCAGGTGGTCTCGGCGTACGGCCTGGGATCGAGGCCGGGATGGTGACGGCGCACGTAGTCGATGACGCGCTCGCGGTTCTTGGCGTCCACCACGCCGTCCTGCTCGGCGGCCGACCGCAGCGGCTTGCCGCCGTTGAACTCGGCGACCTTCAGCCCCTGGAAGTCCGCGTCGCGGCCGCCGGGAAGCCCGTACGTCAGCATCCTGCGGTTCTTGTGGATGAAGGTGGGCCAGCGGTGGTTCTCCCGGTAGCGGAAGTGATACGCCTGCTCCTGGCGGACCTCGAAGCGCGGAAGTCCGGCCCTGAAGGCGCTGGGCAGCGGGAGCAGGTCGAGCAGCCTCGGGAGCCAGCCGCCCGCGGCGACCACCACGCGTTCGGCGTCGAGGCGCCTGCCGTCGGCGCTGCGCAGGGTGTAGCCGTGGCCGCGGCGTTCGACCGCCGTCAGGTCCCAGCCGGCGAGGAGCCGGGCGCCGTGCTTCTGCGCCTGGACGACCATGGCCTCGACGCTGCGTTCGGCGTCGATGACACCGGCCTCCGGGTGCCAGAGCACCTCGGTCTCGAAGTGGAACTGCGGCCAGCGGGCGGTGGCCTCCTCCCGTTCGAGCAGCTCGTGCTCGATCCCGGCCTCCTCCAGAACCCGGGCGAGCGCCACGGGGTCGCGCTCAAGTCCGAAGTCCACGGCGCCGGTTGGGGAGATCAGCGTCTGCGCGCTCGCCGACTCCAGCTGCGACCACAGGGTGCGCGAGCGTGCGACCAGGCGGGTGTAGAACGCGGTCGGGTAGGCGTACCGGAAGATTCGCGCCGAGCCGTGCGAGCTGCCCGCCTCGTCTGCGGGGGCGCCGCGCTCGACGATGGTGACTTCGTGCCCGGCGGCGGCGAGCTGCCACGCCGTGGCCGCGCCCGCGAGTCCCGCTCCGACGATGACGTACTGGGAGTGATCGACGTTCTGGGAGTGTCCGACGTTCTGGGAGTGATCGACATCCACGATGGGGCTGCTTTCTGTGAGCCGTGCGCTCTTCCTGGCCCCTCCAGTACAGCCAGCGATTACCCCGTACGTCCAACACCAATGATCCGGTGATTGTTCTTGCCGCAGAGATAATCGGCGAGAATCGCGGCATGGAACTGAGACAGCTGCGCTGCGTCGTCGCGGTCGCCGAAGAGCTGCACTTCGGCCGGGCCGCCAAGCGGCTGCACATGGCGCAGGCCCCGCTCAGCGCGCAGATCCAGCGGATCGAGGGCGAGCTGGGACACCGGCTCTTCGAGCGCACCACGCGCAGCGTGCGGCTGACGGCGGTGGGCGAGGAGTTCCACCGGCGGGCGCTCGACATCCTCGCCCGGGTCGACGAGGCCACCGTCGACCTGCATGCGGTCGCCGACGGCCGGGCCGGCACGCTGCGCGTCGGCTTCGCCAGCTCGGCCAGCTACTCCGTACTGCCGCAGGCCGTACGTCACTTCCGGCGGGCCGCGCCCGGCGTCGACCTGCAACTGGTCCCGCTGACCAGCGCCGAACAGGCCGAGCGGCTCCATGAGGGGCGGCTCGACCTGGGGCTCGTGCGCGGCGAGTCCGGCGGGCTCGACCTGCGGACGGAACGGCTCTTCGAGGAGCGTCTGGTGGCGTGCGTGTCCGTCGACCACCCGCTGGCGGCGAACGCCGAGGTCACTGCCGAGGCGCTCGCCGCCGAACCGATGATCTTCTTCCCTGCGCGGGACATGCCGGGTTATGTGTCGGAGATCCGCCCGGTCTTCGCCGGGCTGCCCTTCCCGCGCGTCCGCACCCGCGTCGTCCACCAGGAGACGGCGCTGGGCTTCGTGGCGGCCGGTATGGGCTTCACGGTGCTGCCCGAGTCGGTCTCCTCGTTCCGCCCGGCCGCCGTGCATGTCGCCCGGATCACCGGGGATCCCACGACCGTGATGTGTCTGGCGTTGCCGGACGTGGAGCTGTCCCCGGCGGCCGAGCGGTTCCGCGCGGCGCTGCGCGCGACGGGTCAGGCCGACCCGGCGGGCGCGCAGGCCTGACTGAGGGTCAGACCCTTGGTCTCCGGCGCGAGGCGGTGCGAGACGATGCCGCCGATGAGGCTGATGGCGGCCGCGATCAGCATCGTCGCCGAGGTGCCGAGACCGTCGACGGACAGCGGCAGCAGGAAGGTGCCCGCCGCGGCGCCGACGCGGGAGACGGCGGTGGCGAAGCCGACGCCCGCGCCACGGATCTCGGTGGGGAACACCTCACCCGGATACACCCCGGACAGTGCCGTGGAGGCGGCGTTGACCAGGGAGAAGACGAGGAAGCACACCAGGACGAGGGCGGCGGAGGTGTGCGAGAAGAAGGCGACGACGACCAGGGCGACCGTGGAGATCCAGAACGGCGGCACGGCCAGCTTGCGCCGTCCGACGCGCTCGATGAGCAGCACGGACACCATCGACCCGATGACCACGAGGCCGTTGATGGCGAGCGCGCCGGTCAGGCCGTCCTTGATGCCGAGGTGTTCCAGGACGGTGGGGGCGAAGGCGCCGATGGCGAAGTACGGGGTGACGTTGCACACCCAGAAGACGCTCACGAAGATCGTGGCCCTGCGGTACTCGGGGGAGAACAGCTGGCCGAAGCCTCCTCCGGTGTGCGGTTCCGGGGTGTGGAGGTCGCGCTGGTCCTCTTCTTCGAGGTACTCGGCGGCCAGGGCGGTGGCTTCCTCGGTCCTGCCCTTGCTCATCAGCCAGCGCGGCGACTCGGGGGTGCCGAGGCGGAGCAGCAGGACGATGACGGTCGGCACGGTGCTGAGCCCGAGGACGACGGTCCAGCTGACCGACATCGACGAGATCAGGACGTATCCGGCGGCGTAGGAGACGAGGTAGCCGACGTACCAGGCGACTTCCTGTACGGCGAGGAGGCGGCCGCGCAGGCGGGCGGGCGCGAACTCGGCGAGCAGCGGCCAGCCGATCGAATAGTCGGCGCCGATCGCCAGGCCCATCACGAGGCGCACCACGACGAGCTGCCAGGCCTCGGTCACGAAGAACTGGGCCACGGAGCAGACCAGGAACAGGGCGAGGTCGATGGTGAACATCGATTTGCGGCCGAAACGGTCGGCCAGATAGCCGCCGACCGGGCCGCCGAGGAAGATGCCGAGCAGCGCGGCCGCGGCGATCAGCCCCTCACCGGCTGACGACAGCCCGAGGTCCTTCGATATCGCCGGCATCACGACGCCAGTGCTGCCGAGGATGAACCCGTCGATGAACATGCCGCCCGCGATCACCACGCTCAGCTTCGCCAGGAAGCGGCGTCTCTTCGTCGACAGGGAGGGCGGTGGCAGGTCGCCGTCGGCGACGGGTCGGGTACTGGTCTCGGTCACGGTGGAGCCTCGTTCCGGGATCGTCAGTGCGGCACCGGTCTGCGCCGGCGCGATTTTCTTGGGGTGATGGGGGGGCGTGACAAAGGCCGCTGGCGCCCTGGAAACGGCTGGGCGGCAGCGGCCGCGGGGAGGAACCTTACGTCAGCCGGCTATGGGTTGTCGGGTCGGCCCCGCCAGGCCGTCGGTGCCACCCGCGGCGTCTCGCCGTGGCACTCAGTGTCACGTTGTGGCGGTAACATCACCGCCTCTGGAACAGCGTTACGGGAAAGTGCTACATGGGGGACAAGATGGCGGTTACCGGAGCTGTATCAGGACGGGAGCCCGGTGGGGCGGTCGCCACAGGAGTGACGGGGCTTGCCCACCTGCTGCGGAGCTGGCGGGTCCGGGCCGGGCAACGGCGCGGCCTCGGCGGCCCGTTGTCCCAGGTGGAGGTGGCCACCGAGATCGGCATGAGCGAGCGCTGGTACCGGGACCTGGAGCGCGGCACCATCCCACGCCTGGACGCGGGCGTGCTGTCCCGCCTTGCGGACACGCTCGGCCTCGACGCGGACGAACGCGCGGCGCTGCACTTCCACGCCTTCGGCGGCACCCCGTACGTGAACCGCACGCTCCCCGGCCGCCCGGCCGACCTGACCGCCCTGCAGCAGCTGGTCGACCAGCAGATGCCGCGCCCCACCTATGTGACCGACGCCCGCTGGGACATCGTCGGCCACAACAGCGCCATGGCCGAGTGGTTCCCGTGGGTGCTCAACAGGCCCGCCAACCTGATCCGTTGGGGGCTGACCACGCAGGAGGCCCGCGAGCAGCTGGTGGACTGGCCGCAGCACGCGTACATGTATCTGGCCATGCTCCGCTACTCCATGGCCGAGCGCCCGGACGAGCCGGGGCTCGCGGAGCTGCTGCACGAGGTGCTCCAGGACCCCGTCTGCGGGCGAATGTGGGCAGAGCGCACGTGCATCGTCGGCAACCGGGACGGCCACCGCTTCCGCCTGCGCCTCCCGCACATCGCGGCCGCGGAGTTCCATGTGGAGGCACAGGTGCTGCTGCCCGCCCGGCACCCGGGACTGCGCTTCGTCGCCCTCGCGGACGTGGCGACGCCGAACCCGGCCGACGACAACTGATCCGAACCCGGCCGACGACAACTGATTACACGTCGCCAAAAGCTGGAAATCAATAGCCGTCGACCGGCAAAGATTTGCCGGTCCGTTCGGCTCGGCTCAGACTCGCACCGGCAGATCTTTGCCGGTCGGCAGGCATTGACGGGCGAAGTCCCCTGCGGGTTTTCTTGAGAGGCCGGGGCGGTTCGAGCCATCCGGTTTCAAGAGAATCCGGAGAGCAGCAGTGCGGGCATTCGCAAAATTCGAGAAGTCATTCCTGGGGACCGCTGTCCGGCTCGCCGTCCCGGGAGTTCGCCGGGTACCGCAGCGGCTTTGTGGTCACGGCTGTGTGACCTTCTCTCGCACATGGTGGAATCCGGCCTCCTCGGCAGGAAATCCGGCCGCGGCTTCTACGCGTACGCGTACGCGTGACTTCGTGACGTCCCGGGGCGCCACTCAATTCATTCCAAGGATTTCAGGGGACTGCGCATGCACGCGTATATGAACATGAAGAAATCGGCAAAGATAAGCCACGATTTCTGGGAGACCACCACCCGGGCCGGCATGTTCGACATCGTCGCGGCGGGCCTGGGCGACGGACACCACCGCTCGCTCGCCGACGGCCACGAGTTCGTCAACATGTCCTCGTACTCCTACCTCGGCCTCGACACCCACCCCAAGCTCGTCCAGGGTGCGATCGACGCCGTACGGGCCGAGGGCGCCCTCAACACCTCGACGTCGCGCATGCGCATCCGGTTCGGCGCGCTGCGGGACGCCGAGGACGCGATGTCGGAGCTGTTCGACGTGGAGGCCGTGACCGTGGCCTCCTGCGCCGCGGCGGCCTGGGCGAGCCTGCCCCTGCTCGCCTCCGGCCTCCTCACCGGCGGCGAGCCGCCGCTGATGGTCTTCGACAAGAACGCGCACTTCTGCCTCAACGCCATGAAGCCGAACGTCGCGGACGAGGCCCCGCTCACCACGATCCGGCACAACGACATCGAGGCCCTCGAAGACCTCTGCAAGCAGCACCCCCAGGTCGCCTACATCGCCGACGGCGTCTACAGCACCGGCGGGATGGCGCCGATCCAGGAACTGCTGCGACTGCAGGAGAAGTACGGCCTGTTCCTGTTCTTCGACGAGGCCCACGGCGTCTCCACGGTCGGCGAGCGCGGACGCGGCGCGGTCCTGGAGGCCATGGGGCAGATCAACGACCGGACGCTGATCATCACCTCCCTCAACAAGGGTTTCGGCGCCTCGGGCGGCGCGATCTTCCTGGGCCCCAGGGGCTCGCAGGAGCGGCGCGACATCGCCCTGCGCAACGGCGGCCCGCTGATGTGGTCGCAGCGCATCAACACCGCCGGGCTCGGCTCCGTGCTCGCCTCGGTCGAGCTGCACCGCTCCGACGAACTGCCCGCGCTCCAGCGCCGGCTCCAGCGCAACGTCGACCTCTTCGACAGCCTGGTCCCGACCGCGCTGAGCGGCGACGGGCTGCCGATCCGCTTCGTGGACATCGGCTCCGAGGACGCGACCGTCCGCCTCGCGCAGGCCCTGCTCCAGCGCGGCTACTACGCCTCCCCGATCTTCTTCCCCGTCATCGCCCGCGGCAAGGCCGGGCTGCGGCTGATGCTCCGCGCCAACATGAGCGCCGCCGAGATCGAGGACTTCTCCCGGCAGCTCAAGGAACTGCGAGACCTGTATGTCTGAGGACCTGAACACCCGCGCGGCCGGGCCGACTTCGTCCGCGACACCGCCGAACGCACCCGTCTCCGAACCGGAGCAGGCCGAGCCGGAGCGGGCCAAGCCCGAGCGCCGCACGATGCTGGTCGGCTGCCTGCTCGTCTTCATGGCGCAGATGGCCACGACCATCTACCTGCCCTCGCTGCCCGCGGTCCAGCACGACCTGGGCGTCTCCCGCAGCTTCGCCGCGCTGTCCGTGTCCCTCTTCGTCATCGGCGCGGCCGCCCCCGTGGTCCTGTGGGGACGCGCGGCGGCCCGGTACGGGCGCCGGCCCGCGGTGCTCGCCGCGCTCGCGCTGTTCGTCGCCGCAAGCGCCCTGCTGGCGGTCAACTCCTCCGCCGAGGCCCTGCTGGTGCTGCGCTGCGTGCAGGGCATCGGCGCGGGCGGCGCGGCCATCATCGCCCGCATCTTCGTCCGCGACCTCGGCGGCGGCGACGCGCTCGCCCGCCGCCTGTCGGTGCTGTCGATCGCCTTCGTCACCGCCCTCGGCGGCGGCCAGTTCCTCGGCGGCCTGATCGGTACGTACGCCGACTGGCGGGCCGGGTTCGTCGTCCTGGCCGTGCTCGGGGCCCTCGGAGCGCTCGGCGCCGCGACGCTGCCGCTGGAGCCCGGGCAGGGCCGCGCCGAGCCGACGAACATGATCCGGATCTACTGGGACATCCTGAAGGTCCCGGCCTTCCTGCTGCCCACCGTCGCGGGCGGACTCGGCTTCGCCACGATCGTGCTCCTCCAGGAGGTCGCGCCCTTCGTCTTCCAGGACCACTTCGGCCTGGGCGTGGACGCGTACGGAAACATGGGGCTGCTGTTCGGTCTCGCGTACTTCGCCGGCGCGATGATGGTCAACCGGCTTGTCGCGACCGCCGGTTCGAGCCGCCTGATGCGCGTCGGCGCCGTCATCATGACGGGCTCGGGACTCCTCATGGTCGGCCTGTGGCTGCTGCCGTCCGTCCCGCAGGCCGCCGCGCTCGTGGTGTTCACCGCCCTGTACTGCGCCACCACCTTCGGCCAGTCGGCGCTGTTCCCCAGCAGCATGGCCGTCTCGGTGAGCGCCGTGAAGGACCACGGTGCCTACGCCGTCGCGCTGTGCGGGTTCCTCGCCCAGTCGATCGCCGGTGTGGTGGCGACCTTCGCCACCCTGCTGCACGCCAACCTCGCCTGGGCAGGTGTCGCCGCCGCCCTCAGCGCCCTCGCCTACGTCCTCGTACGCCGTGACAACCGGAACAGAAGCCGATGACGACACTTCGCTCCCGCATCGACACCTCGTCAGAGGTGTTCCACCGCAATACCGCAGCCTTCGAGGGCAAACGGCGGATCATCGCCGAGGCGAGTGCCGCTGCCATCGCCGGAGGGGACGACCGGGCCCACCGCCGGCACGCCGAACGCGGCAAGCTCACCGCCCGCCGCCGCGTCGTCCAACTGCTCGACCCCGGCACCCCGTTCATGGAGATCGGGCAGCTGGTCGCGCACGACGTCTACGACGAGCCGGTGCCCTCGGCCGCGCTGATCACCGGCATCGGTGTGGTCGGCGGCCGACCGTCCATGATCTTCGCCAACGACGCGACGGTGAAGGGCGGCACGTACTTCCCGCTCACCGTGCAGAAGCACCTGCGCGCCCAGAAGATCGCCAAGGAGAACGGCCTGGCCTGCATCTACCTGGTCGACTCGGGCGGCATCTACCTCCCGCTCCAGGAGGACCTGTTCCCCGACGAGTACCACCTGGGGCGCGTCTTCCGGAACATCGCCGAGCTGTCGGCGCTCGGACTGCCCCAGATCGCGGCCGTCATGGGCTCGTGCACCGCCGGCGGCGCGTACATCCCCGCGATGTGCGACGAGGCCGTCATCGTCCGGGGCAACGGCACCATCTTCCTCGGCGGCCCCCAGCTGGTCCGCGCGGCCACCGGCGAGATCGTCGACGCGGAGACCCTCGGCGGGGCGGACCTGCACACCCGTGTCACCGGCGTCGCCGACCACCTGGCCGAGAACGACGAGCACGCCCTTGAGCTGGTCCGGGACATCGTGCGGCGCACCGGTCCCGGCCCCGTGTCGCCGCCACCGCAGGCGCCCCGACCGCCGCTCCACGACCCGGCCGAACTGCCCGGCATCCTCAGCGCCGACCTCCGCGAACCCATCCCGGCCCGCGAGATCCTCGCGCGACTCCTCGACGGCAGCGAATTCGCCGAGTACCGCGCCCGCTACGGCCCCACCCTCGTGTGCGGCACGGGACACATCGGCGGCTACCCCGTCGGCGTCGTGATCAACGACGGTGTGCTGTTCCCGGAGAGCGCGCAGAAGGGCGCCAACTTCATCGAGCTGTGCGCCCAGCGGAACATCCCGCTGCTCTTCCTCCACAACATCAACGGCTTCATGGTCGGCGCCGAATACGAGGCCGACGGCATCGCCAAGCACGGCGCGAAGCTGGTCAACGCCGTCTCGTGCGCCAAGGTGCCCAAGTTCAGCCTGGTCGTCGGCGGCAGCTTCGGCGCGGGCAACTTCGCGATGTGCGGCAGGTCCATGGGGCCGCGCCTGATGGCCATGTGGCCGAACGCCAAGTCCACCGCCGTCGGCGCCGAGCAGACCGCGACGGTGATGGCGCTGATCCGCAGCGACCAGCTCGCCAAGGAAGGCCGGACCCTCTCCGCCGAGGAGGAGGAGTCGATCAAGCGGCCCATCATCGAGACCTACGAGAAGCAGTCCCACCCGCTGTACTACGCGGCGCGGCTGTGGGTCGACGCAGTGGTGGACCCCGCCGACACCCGTGAATGGCTGACGCTGTGTCTGGCGACCGCCGCGGACGCACCCGAGCAGGAGACACGTTTCGGCGTGTTCAGGATGTGACGAGGAAATGCTGAAACGTCTCTTGATCGCGAACCGCGGCGAAATCGCCCGGCGCATCGCCCGCACCTGCCGCCGCCTCGGCATCGAGTACGTCACCGTGTACTCGGACGCCGACGCTTCGGCACCGCACCTGGAGGGCGCCGTCGAGTCCGTGCGGATCGGCCCGGCGGCGGCCGCCGACAGCTATCTGCACATCGAGTCGATCGTCGACTCCGCGCTCCGCACCGGCTGCGACGCCGTCCATCCCGGCTACGGCTTCCTGTCCGAGAGCCATCTGTTCGCCTCGGCCGTCGCCGACGCCGGTCTGGTCTTCGTCGGCCCGGACGCCGCGACGATCGCGGCCATGGGCGACAAGGCGACCGCGCGGTCCCTCATGGCCGAGGCGGGCGTTCCCGTACTCCCCGGCTCCCGGGAGGCCACCGAATCGGCCGACGTACTCATCGAGGACGCCCGCCGCATCGGCTACCCGGTGATCCTCAAGCCCGTCGCGGGCGGCGGCGGCAAGGGCATGCGCGTCGTCGACGACGAGGCCGGCATGGCCGACGCAGTGGCCGAGGCCGTCCGCCTGGGCAGGGGCAACTTCGGCGACGGCCGCCTCCTCGCCGAGCGCTACGTGGCCCGCCCCCGGCACATCGAGGTCCAGGTCTTCGGCGACAGCCACGGCGGCACGGTCCACCTCTTCGAGCGGGAGTGTTCGCTCCAGCGCCGCCACCAGAAGATCATCGAGGAGGCGCCCGCGGCCGGCCTCGCGCCGGAGGTCCGAACTGCCTTGCTGGAAGCGGCGGTTCGGGGTGCCGAAGCGCTGGGATACCTCAACGCCGGAACCTTCGAGTTCATCCTCGACTCCGACGGCCGGTTCTCCTTCCTCGAGGTCAACACCCGCCTCCAGGTGGAACATCCGGTCACCGAGGAGATCACCGGCCTCGACCTCGTCGAGTGGCAGCTGCGCGTGGCCTCGGGGGAGCGGCTTCCGCTCGCCCAGCACGAGATCACCGCCACCGGGCACGCGGTGGAGTGCCGCGTGTACGCCGAGGACCCGGACGCGGGTTTCCAGCCGGCTCCCGGGCGGGCGGACGTGGTGCGGTGGCCCGTCGGCGTACCCGACGTACGGGTGGAGGCGGCCTTCGACGGGGCTGCCGAGGTCCCCGCCTTCTACGACCCCATGATCGCCAAGCTGATCGCCCGCGGCCCCGACCGGGTCTCGGCGCTGCGCCGCCTGGCCGACGCGACCCGCACCGCGCTGGTCGTCGGGCTGACCACCAACCTCGGTTTCCTGACCGACCTGTTGGAGGACACGCGCGTGGTCACGGGGCGTGTCGACACCCACCTGGTCGACGCGTTCGTCGCGGACACCCCGCGCCGGGACGGGGTGTCCGCCGTGGCCGCGGCGTGCGCGGCGGCGATGCACGTACCGCCGCCGCGCAGGGACACGGCGGCCCCCGCGTCGCCGTGGACCGGCACGGTCGGACCGCTCGACCGCCGGGCCCTGGACGCCGACGCCCCGATGGGCCGCATCGCCCTGACCGACGGCGGCCAGGACGTCGAAGCCCGGCTGACGGGCACCAACGGCGGCACGGTGGACGTCACGGTCCACGACCGGCCCTTCCGCGTCTCCGTGTCACGCGGCGAGGGCCTGTTCCGGGGCACGGTGGGGGACCGGCGGTGGGCAGGGCTGCGCACCGCCGACCGCTTCGAGCTGGTCATCGACGGCCGTCGCACGGTCCTGACCGCGCGGACACAGGCCGAGGCCGACTCCGAGACCGTCGACAACATCCTGCGCTCACCGATGCCGGGCATGGTCGTCGCGCTGTCCTGCGCGGTCGGCGACCGGGTCGAGGAGGGCGCCGTACTCATGGTCGTAGAGGCCATGAAGATGGAGAACCGCATCCTGGCCCCGCTCGCGGGCGTGGTCGAGGAGATCAGGTGCACCCTGAACGGCTCGGTCTCGACGGACCAGGTCCTCGCCGTCATCACACCGCAGGAAGAGCAGGAAGAGCAGGAACAGCAGGAAGAGCAGGAAGAGCAGGACACCGCCTCCTGACGAGCCCGCTCGCTGAGGCTCCGCAGCCACCGGAGCCTCAGCGCCGGCCCGGCCGACATCCCACACCTGTCGTGCGCGCCAACACCCGCACCACAGACCAACCACCGCACACCCTGAAACGGACCCCTCACGTGAGTACGACCTCCGCCCTCCCGCTGCGACCGCGTCCGACGGGACGGGTTCTCGCCGACCTGCTGCCCGCCGGGAGCGTCACCCGGGCCCGGTCGCGCGACGCCGCGCTGGTCCTCGGCGGCGCCGCCCTGACCGGAATCGCCGCGCAGCTGGCCGTGCCGGTGCCCGGATCGCCGGTCCCGGTGACGGGACAGACCTTCGCCGCTCTGACCGTCGGCATCGCGCTCGGAGCACGGCGCGGGGCGCTCGCACTGTCCCTCTACGCCGTCGCGGGCGTCTGCGGCATGCCCTGGTTCGCCGAAGGCCTGTCCGGCGCGGCCACGCCGACCCTGGGCTATGTCGTCGGCCTGGTGCTCGCCGCCGCCGTGGTCGGCGGCCTGGCCCGGCGCGGCGGCGACCGCAGCCCGCTCGCGACCGCCGGTGTCATGGCGCTTGGCAGCGTCTGCGTGTACGCCGTCGGGGTCCCGTATCTCGCGCTGTCCCTGCACCTTCCCCTGGACCGGGCGCTGGCCGTCGGCGCCGCCCCCTATCTGGTGGGCGACGCACTGAAGGCGGCCTTGGCGATGGGCGTGATCCCCGCGGTGTGGCGCAGGGTGGGCGACGCGGGGACCGACGATCGTCGCTGACGCGTCGGCGGCGCGGTCACGCAGGGGCGCCGAGCGGGGGGTGCTCCAGCACACGGGGCTTGTACTCGACCAGCTGGATGCTGCCGTCGAAGGTGTGGTGCTCGATCATCTCGAGGGCGACGTCCGGATAGCCGTCGTAGATGCGTTCCTCGCCCGTGGCCCCAGTGATCACCGGGAACATGACGACCCGGAAGCGGTCGACGAGCCCGGCTCGCAGCAGGGACCGGCACAGGCTGAGGCTGCCGATGGTGCTGAGGAGACCCGAGCCCTTCGCCTTCATGGCGCGGACCGCCTCGACGGCATCGTCACGGACGAGCGTGGAGTTGGCCCACGTCAGGGGGTCGTCGAGCGAGGAGGAGAACACCACCTTGGTCGCTTGCGTGAGCTCGTCCACGGATGCCTCTTCCTCGGGCCTGAACTCGTCCTGACCAGTGGGGACCTCGCCCGAGGCGAAGCCCGACATCAGGCGGTACGTGTTCGCTCCCATCAGATAGGTGACCTCGGGCTGTTTGCCGAGCCACGCGAGGTACTCCGGGCCCTCGAGGCCCCAGAACCCGGGCCAGCCCTCTCCCGACGCGTAGCCGTCGAGGGAGGTGATGAAGTCGACGAGAAGCTCCGACATGATGGTTTCCTTCCTGAGGTGTCACTGGCTTGGACCGGCCGCGAGGCACAAACTCATCGGCTGCGACGCGCCGTGCGGGCGAGTGCCGTGCCCGACTCCGCCAGCCACCGGAACCCTCACTCCGCTAGGGGCCTCTTTGCGTTGCGCGGAAGACAGAGTCACGCGCTCGAAGGAAACAGGAAATCTGTAGCGGCGACGGTAGACATTGCCATCTCGGTGCGTTAGCGTTTCCGTGTAGCCAAGAAGTCGACAGGACACGGCAGGGACGAACTGCCGTGCAAGCAGGTCAAAGCAGGAGTGGCCTGGCAGCGGAGCGGTGGAGCCGGAAACAGTGGGCTCTTCCACTGGCTGCCGGGTCGGCGACCCCAGGGGTCGCACGACGGTGTCGTTTCCTGTCAGTACAGGTGATTGATCGAAAGAGTAAGGAGCACAGCGCCATCAGGATCGCCCGGGCACGGACGGAGTCCACCCGGGTACCGCAGACCCCGGATTGGAAGGTGGTCCCCGGTCACGCAGCCGCGATCCCCGCAGTCCCGCCCCTCGAGGCGTATCTGCGGAAGAAAACAGGCCGGTGCAGTTAGCCGGTAGATGGTGTTAAAAGCTCGGGGCCCGGGCGCCCAGTGGGGCCCGGGCCCCACCACGCGTCCCCCAAAGAAATGGTGAATTCCCCCGCCCCGTAACAGCCCCCCCCACCAATTAGATGAAC
>NZ_JBHWKQ010000041.1:0-69819 GCF_042730865.1 Streptomyces sp. NPDC059897
CCGCTACGAGCGCAAGCCGGAACACTTCCTGGCCTTCACCGCTATCGCCGCGGCCCTCATATGTCACCGCAGACTGGCCAAGTGAAATGACGTCTTAGCCCCCTTGAGGACCTTCGCCCCGTTGTGCACGGAACCACCGGAATTGCCCTTCCCGTACTCCGGCGTGCACGTCTGGACGGTGAGCTTCCCCTGCGTACCGAAGAGGCCCGTGGCAGCGGCGGCGCCGGAGAATGTGAAGACCGCGACGATGATGGATGCCACCACCAGTACGATGCCGAACACGCGCCCGACAGGCGACGGTGGTGCGGCCGCTTGCACGGACTGGGAAGCCCCCGCGAATCCCTCGGCGGGCGGCTGCGGCGGAAGTGCTGATGACATCGAATTCCCCCAGGCGGCCGCGGTGACGGAGCGAGCGGCCACTCGAAAATGATCTTTGCCGGTTGGCTGAATCGCATTGCTGAATATCGGCGCGCTGACGGCCGAATGGCAGCAGAACGGTAACGGACCACGGTGACTGTGGTGCGTGTGACGTGTGAAGATGCCGTTTGTCCGGCTCTGGCCGATGCGGCCGTCGACTAACCTGTTGGCCGGGATTCGACTGTGGTCCCGTTGGTGACAGGCAGCAGGGGGAACACATGGCGGGCCCGCAGTTCGATGTCGATCCGGACGTCCTGAAGGCGCAGGCGCGGAGCTTTGACCGAATGGCGAGCGAGTTCGCCACCAAGTCGAAGGCATTCGAGGAACGGATGAAGGCGCTCGAGAAGGGCTGGGGCGAGGACGACGTCAAGGTCGTCAGCGCGCTTCTCGATGTGTACGGGCCGGTGAGCGGAGGCATCCTCGGCGCCCTCGAGCACCTCGGTGAGGCCATGAAGGGCGTGGGCGAGAAGCTCGAATCCACGGCGCGCAGCTACGAGCAGACCGAAGAGGACCACTACCAGGCGCTGAAGCAGGCGGGTCAGCAGCGTCACGGCTGAGCCGATCCGCCCGCGGCCGTCGGGCCGCCCGTCCGTGTCCCATCCGCGTTCGCCGATACGGCGGCGCAACTCCGTGTCCTGAGGGGAAAATCCCGTGTCCATCATGCTGCCCGGGGAGCTCGACTGGGTTCTCGATCTGCTGGGTTTCGAATGGCCGAACATCGATGAGGACCTGCTTTTCCAGGCCGCTCAGGAATGGCGTGACTTCGGTCAGGCCGTTTCCGAGTACCAGGAGCAGGGAAATGCGGCGGCCAGTCTCGTCATGAGCGCGCACGTCGGCGATGCCGCGGACGCCTTCATGAAGGAGTGGGGTAAGTTCGCCGACAACGGTCTCGGTGTCGGCGGGGCCGGGATCGGCTATCTCGACGGACTGGCCGGCGCCGGCCAAGTGCTGTCGCTGATGCTCGAGATGTGTGCGATCGCCGTGATCGCCCTGAAGATCTTCGTCATTGTCCAACTCATCGACCTGGCCATCGAGTTCGCCATTGCCCAGGCGTCCGCTCCGGTCACGCTCGGCGCGTCCGAGGCGGCGCTCGCCGGCCGCATCGTCATGATCCGGATGCTGGTCAAGCGCGCCCTGACCGAGGCGGCGCAGAAGGTCCAGGAGGCGGTCATCAAGGCCGTCAAGGAGCGCGTCGTCGTCAAGGCCAAGGACATGGCCATCGACCTGGCGAAGGACGTCGGCAAGAAGGTGGCCGGCGAGCTGGCCTCCCAGGGCATCAAGGCGTCGTTCGGTGCGGGCGGCAGCTGGGGCGAGAACCTGACGTCGCTCGGCGTCGCCGCCGCCAACCCGGTGCTGGGCAAGGTCGCCGGAGAGATCAAGGAAGACGACGACGGTTCCGGCTACCACTTCGAGACGAAGGCGGGCGGCAAGGTCGTCGAGGGCGCGATCGGCGTGGCCAAGGGCGACTCGGAAGGCCTGTCGAAGATGGCGCAGGGCTCCGGTGAGCTCTTCAACAACTTCACGGAGAAGAAGGGCGCGGAGGCGGGCAGCGGCACGACCCCGGACTCCGGCGGCGGTTCCGGGGAGGGTTCCGGCGGCGGTACGACGTCGGGATCGGGCGGCGGTTCCGGCGGGGGTACGACGTCGGGCTCGGGCGGCGGTTCCGGGGAGGGTTCCGGCGGCGGTACGACGTCGGGCTCGGGCGGCGGTTCCGGGGAGGGCACCACCTCGCAGGAGTCGGGCAACGGCACCTCGCAGGAGCCCGCCGCCGCGGCCCAGGCGCCGCCGGAGCCCAGGGAGGGCGGGGCATCGAGCGCCGAGGGCGTCCCCGAGGGCGACCGCGTCCGTACCGTATTCGGCTGACCGGCCACACCTGCATCCCGCCGCACGCCCCCTGACGAGGAGACGAACACAGCATGAGCACCGGAAATCAATTCGGCCCGCAGGGTGAGCGGGAGTACCCGATCGAGGACAAGAACCTCACCGAGGAGCAGAACGAGCACCTCACCGCGTCGCTTCGCAAGGTCCGTGACATGAAGGACGCGCCGCCCGCGCTGCAGGATCTCGCGCGTCAACTTCTGGGTGGGCGTATGGAGTTGAAGGACGTACTGGACTCGCCGTCCGGTCACCGTGCCCTGGGTGAGGGTCTGGCCGGTATGCGGGAGCAGTGGCGGAACATGTCTCCGCAGGAGCGGCAGCAGGTGCGGGACTACGACCCGGACGAGGACCCGAAGAACGCCCCGGGGCGTGACGGCAGGATCCGTTAGCGATGTCGGCTACCGACAGCGAGGCGTGGCAGCGCCACCGGGACCGTCGCTCGTTCACGTACCGGCGGGGCCCGGGCTGGATCATCGGCGGCGCGCTCGTCGTCTTCGCCGTCAAGATCCTGTTCTCCGCGGGCGGTTGGGTCGGCTGGCATGCCACTCCCCAGGAAGGCGTCGGCACGCCCGGAGTGTTCAGGTTCGCCGCGTGCGCGCCCGCCGGGGACGACTACCGGTGCACGGGAGCGTTCCGGGAGGACGGCGGGGACCGGCGGACATTCGACGACGCCGTCTTCATGGCCCACACCGAGCAGTTCAAGGGCAGCCTCGCGTCCGTGTACCGGACGCCCGACGGCAACTACTCGTACGGCAATCCGGGCGAGGTCACCACGGGGATGCTCGGTGGTGCGTCCCTGGCGTTCGGTGCCGCCGCCCTGATGGTCGGCATTGGAACCTTCTTCCTGGCGACCGGATACACCCCGCGTCCGCCGCGGATGGCCGGCTGGTCCCGGTGGGGGCGCGTCTCCTTCGGGGAGGCGTGGCAGGTCGTACGCTCCCGCGCCCCGCTGCTCTGGTCGATCGTCGGCTTCTGCGCCCTGGGCCTTGTGCTCCTGGTGACGGGACCGCTGGTCGTCCTCCTGACGTAACGCACGCGCGGCAACGCCGTGGGCCCCGTGTCGCAAACGACTCGGGGCCCACGTGTGTGTCCGGTCAGATGAAGATCTTGGCGAGGATGATGCCGACGACGGCGGCGGAGGCCACCGTGATCACCGTGCCGCGTGTACCGGGGCCGATGTTCTGGCGCCAGGCAACCTTGAGCGGCGCGCTCCCGCCGCCGCCCCGCGGCCAGTCGGCCGCAAGACAGAAGATCCCGGCGGCGAGGAAGAGGAGGCCGCCCAGGGCGATGAGCGCGGAACGCTCCGTCTTCTCCGGGTTCGAGGTGTTGAACTCGCCGAGGAAGTTCCCGAGGACCGAGTCGGGGTTCAGGCGGGCGGTGTGCAGCTCGGTGCCCTTGCCGCCATTGTTCAGCAGATCGCGGAGGTAGGCGTTGCCGTCGGTGACCGGGGCGTCCCCGGGCTCCAGCGTCATACGGACGGACGTGGCGTCCGCGGCGCCTCCGTCGGGACGGAACGCGCCGTCGCACGTCACTTGCAGTTCGTGCGTGGAACCGTTCTTGCGGGAGCTGCCGCCGGGAGTCCTACTGAAGGACTCTTCGCACGAACTCGCCGTGAATGTCCCACCGGTTCCGATATTCCCGCTGGAATAGACCGCCTGGAACGAGAACCAGGCCGTCAGCACGACAAAGGCCGCGATGAACACGAATCCGAGAACACCGCGGTCCCGCAAGCGGGTCCTCGGCTGCGTTTCCACGGGCTGACTCACGAATGCCGACTTTCGGTGGGGGGAGTGGGGGGGGGCTTACGATCGCGGGCCCGATGGCCCGGTCCGTTAGGGTACGGGACGCGATGCGCCGCCCGGGCCGGGTTCCGGAGGCGCGCTTCGCCACGTAGACATGACACACAGCTAGGGGGCGCCGCAGCATGAGTAGTGGTGGAAATCAATTCGGCCCGCAGGGTGAGCGGGAGTACCCGATCGAGGACAAGAACCTCACCGAGGAGCAGAACGAGCAGCTCACGGCGTCGCTTCGCAAGGTGCGTGACATGAAGGACGCGCCGCCCGCGCTGCAGGATCTCGCGCGTCAACTTCTGGGTGGGCGTATGGAGTTGAAGGACGTGCTGGACTCGCCGTCGGGTCACCGTGCCCTGGGTGAGGGCCTGGCCGGTATGCGGGAGCAGTGGCGGAACATGTCTCCGCAGGAGCGGCAGCAGGTGCGGGACTACGACCCGGACGAGGACCCGAAGAACGCCCCGGGGCGTGACGGCAGGATCCGCTGAGGTCAGGCCCTCAGGTGACATCGACGTGACATCCACGGGGGCATGTCACAGCGCGAGCCCCAGCAGCAGTGACACCACCACGCCCAGCGCCCCGACCCCGGCCAGCCCGAAGAGGACCGGCCGCGTCGCGCCGCCCGCGGTGGAGCGCCACGCGGCGCCGAACGGCACCCGGCTGCGGGCACCGGCGTAGCCGCTCACCGTCGCGAAGGCGCCCAGGGCGGTGCCGATCAGCATCCCGAAGGCGAAGGCGAACATCAGCCCGGCGTTCCAGGCGTTGGCCTCGACGTACGAGAACCGGCGGTTCGCCGGCGTCGACGCGGATTGGGTCTGCGTCACGGAGATCCGCGCGCCCGCGGGGTGCGAGGACGCGGGCTCGAGGCGAGCGCCGGAGTCGCTGCCCGTGCCGCCGTCCGCGGTGAACGTCCCCTGGCACTTCACCTCTTCACGTGTGCGGTGCTTGCCGTGCGAGCGGTAGTCGACGGTCCGCGTCGAGCACTGGGACACCGTGAACTCGCCGTGCGAGCCGCGCAGCCCGGCGGCGTACGTGGCCTGCCGGCCGAGGATGCCGCCGCCGATGAGCGTGACGAGCATGACGCCGACGCCGATGAGGCGCGCCGCGAACGGGACCTGGTGCTGGTGGTGGGACATCTTCCGGGTGTTTCCCCCTGTGCCGAACGGTTCGCGGTACTGCTCCCGCCGCGCCCCACGGATGCGGTTGTGGACGGTTGCGGAACGCTACCGCAGGTACATGGCAATCGTGCGGGGAGGCGGTGAAGACCGGCGCTTCGCGGCGAGTGGTGTGTGTTGGCATCACTAAGGTCGCGTTGTCGGACCTCCACGTCCGGGGGATCGGCCCGCCGCGCACATCAACTACGCGCCACCGGGCCCCACTTGCGTGACACGCACGCACATTCAGCACATTCATGGGGGAGCACATGGCAGGTTCCGGCTCGGGCAGCTTCGACGTCGACCCGGCGGTGCTCAAGGAACAGGCAGTCACCTTCGGCGAGTTGGGCAAGTCCTTCAAGGCCGCGACCAAGGAGCTCAAGGACGCCCTCGAAAGCGCCGAGGGGGGCTGGGGCGAGGACATCATCGGGACCTTCAACGACATCTACGAGCCCGTCCGCGAAGGCATGAACACTTCGATGGAGCACCTCGCCGACGAGCTCGACAAGATCGGCGGCAACCTCAAGGTGATGGCCACCCAGTACGAGGTGACCGAGGACGACCAGGCCCAGATCATGATCGGGCAGCAGTCGAGCCGCCCGGGCCTGGGCATGCGGTTCTGACCGCCGGGCGCACCCACAGGCCGCGCATCCACGCGCCGCATTCGCGCGCCGCGCCGGCGCACACGTACCACCAACACACGAACCACGGGGGAGTGACACGGCATGGCTCTGACCCTGCCCGACGAGGTCGCATGGGTTCTTGACCTGCTCGGCTACAGCTGGCCCGACGCCGACGAGGACAAGATCCACGAAGCGGCCGAGGCATGGCGACAGTTCGCCACGGCCGTACGGGACACGCAGAACGGCGGTGCGAGCGCGGCCGGCGCCGTACTCGGATCGAACTCCGGGGACGCGGTCCAGGGTTTCGAGGACGCGTGGAAGAAGTTCTCGGGCGGCGGGGGTGGCGGGGGCGGCTACCTCGACGATGCCGCGATGGCCGCCGAGATCCTCGCCTTCGCGCTCGACGCGGTCGCCCTCATCGTCGTCGCCAGCAAGATCGCGGTGATCGTCCAGCTCATCGCGCTGGCCTTCGAGATCGCGGCGGCGCAGGCGGCTGCGCCGGTGACGTTCGGGCTCTCGGAGATCGGCGCGGCCGGGGCGACCCAGGCGACCCGGCTCATCGTGCGCCGCATCCTCGACGAGCTGAAGCAGAAGCTCATCCAGCAGGTGACGCAGGCCGTCGAGCAGCAGGCGGTGCAGTCGGTCAAGGAGATCGTCCTCGACGTGGTGAAGGAGGCGGCCGTCGAGGCGGGCAAGGCGGCCGGGCAGAACCTCCTCCAGCAGGGCGTGCAGAACCACTTCGGCGCGCAGGACGGCATGAAGTGGGGCGAGGCGGCCGTGGTCGGCGCGGGCACGTTCGCCTCGGAGACCGTGAACGGTGCCGCGGGCGCCGTCGACGAGGCCGCGGGGCGGTTCGGCCCGGCCGGACGGCTGGTCGGAGGGGCCGCGAGCGCGGGGCTCGGCGCGGTCGGCGAGGGCATCGGGGAGGGTGTGCACGCGACGGGCGAGGGAGTGGGCCAGGGCGCCGGAGCGGCGGCCCAGGGCATCGTCGACAGCACCGCCGAGAGCCTGCCGGGCGCGGGGGAGGCCGTCACGGATGCGCTGGACCCGGGTTCGCTGGTCTCGTCGCCGGGCGAGACCGCCCAGGGCGCGGTGGACAGCGCGGTCGAAGGCGCGACCGGGGTGCTCGGGGACGCGGCTCAGGGCGGGGTCGGACGCCTCGGAGGAGAGCAGCAGGCGGCGGACGAACCGCGTGCAGGGAGCACCTCCGAGGGGGCCCGTGCCAGATCCGTCTTCGGATGACGTAACCAATCAATGCAGCCTGAAGCAGTGTGAACCAGCATGAAGCAGCGTGAATACGGCCTAACCGCCGTAACTGCCATAGCTGATGTAACTGATGTAACGGACGTAAGGGCCCTGTGTGAGCCGTGTGGCCCCGTGTCGATCCGTGACATTGTGTGGATCCTGTCACGGCACGGCCGGTCACGTGGGAACCGCCTTGGGTGACCGTGTCAGTTGTGGCTAAAGTACTGTCGCGGCACTATCGAGAAGTGCCACCCGCGCCCCAGTTCCCTTCCGGGAGTCGAGCGGCGCGGGGACCGATGTCGAATTCTCATGGGGGCAAGTGGCCATGGCCGGTCAATTTAATGTGACGCACGAGGAGATGGTCGCGTTCAGCGGCCGTATCTCCCAGGTGAACGAGTCCATCCAGGGTGAGATCCAGCGACTGCAGACGGTGGTCGACTCGATCACCTCCGGCTGGAAGGGCCAGGCGGCCACTGCGTACAACAACCTGCAGAACCAGGTGAACGAGGACGCCACCGCCCTCAACCGCGTGCTGAACGAGATCAAGGAAGCGATCGACGCGACCGCCCAGAACTACCAGACGTCCGAGGACGAGCAGGCCGCTTCGATCTCGCACGTCTCGTCGGGCGCCGGGGCCTCCCCCTTCGGATGAGCCTCCCCGGCCGCTGATCCCGTGCCGCCGTCAGAAGCGGACCGCGGGCAGCGCGCCAGCGACGTACTCCTTCTTCATCTTTCCGTCCAACATCCCCCGGGGGAGACATCATGTCCGGTCAGGTTCTGGTCAATTTCCAGACCATTTCCCAGGCTTCGCAGGACGTCAAGTCCACGGCCAGCAACGTCCGCCAGCAGCTCGACGACCTCGAGGCCGGCGTCAAGCGCATCGCTTCGACCTGGGAAGGTGCCGCCCAGGAGGGCTACCAGGCCAAGCAGCAGGAGTGGGACCAGCGCGCCGCGTCCCTGCACCAGACGCTCGAGTCGATCGCCCGCGCGCTCGACACGGCCGCCCAGAACTACCAGGCGACCGAGAGCCGCAACACCAGCGTCTGGTCGTAACACCTGACGCGTAGCGCTCAGCGCGCGACAGCAGTACGTCACCGGGGGCGACCGGGTGCGAGAGCACCGGGCCGCCCCCGGTGGCATGCGTGGGGCCTGCCTGTCCGGCCAACGGAATCCCGGCACGGCCGCCCGCGAGCGGGCGCGGTGGCGGCGGTGCCGACGCACGTGGAACCGTTCGCGGCGTCGGTGGGTTGATCCCGACCTCGGCCGCCCGATGGGGGCACGTCCCCCGGCGACCGGGCAGGTTCTCAGCCCCCTGTCAGCATCGCCAGTCCCAGCATCAGCGGCAGCGTGACCGCCGCGAGGGCCACGGCGACCGCCGTCAGGCCCGGGCGGACCTCCCGGTAGCCCCGCACGCCCACGTACGCGGCGACCGGCGGGAGGAGGACGGCGATCAGGAAACCGAAGTGCCGGCCCTCCTCCTTGGCGAAGAACACGACGAGGACCCAGTACACGGGCACCGCGCCGATGGTCAGGATCCGTCCTTGCGAGAGCCGGCGATCCAGTCCTTCGCCACCGCCGGGGAAACTCACGCCGCGCTCTCCCTCAACTCGGGCGCATCGTCCGCCGTCCTGGCCGTCAACTGACCCACGAGCGGCGCGGCGACGATCACGAGTGCCGTCCAGATCCGCCATCCACCGTTGACCGGAAGCAGCAGCGCACCGGCGGCGGCCGCCGCGACCAGCAACCCGGCCACGAGGCCCGCCGGCACCGTGCGCGGCCAGAAGGCGCCGAGTTCGAGGAGGCGCGTGCGACGGTTCGGGTCGAGGGGCGCCGGGCCGCGCGGTGCGGCGGAGATCCGGGCCGCGACCGATCCGGGTACGCGGCCGGGGAGCTGCCAGCCGTCATCGGCGACGAAGTCCGCGGCGGCCTTGGCCTTGCCGTCGTTCGTCGGCTCCCAGACGATCCACCCCGTGGCGCCGGTGAGCAGGGGAGCGGCGGCCGGGAGCTTGGCCGGGATCGACAGGGGTACGTCGTCGCCCGCATCGGTCCGCAGGGTCAGGCAGGCGTAACGGCTGGAACTCTTGTCGTTCTGGGAGCCGGAGTTGTCGCCGTCGCCCGTCCGCTCGACGTGCACCGCCTGTCCGGTGACGACCGCCCGCAGCGCGACCCAGTCGCCGCCCACGCGCCGTGCGCCCCGTGGACGCGACGCCACACCGGTGCCCACGGCCACTGCCACGGCGACCGCGAGCGCCGCCATGACCGTGAAGACGAGGAGGTTGCGCCGCGGGAGGGTGTACCCGGCGAGCTGACCCTCGACGGCCTCGGCCGACACGTCGCCGACCGCGCCGAGTTCGGGCCGCGCCGGAGCGTAGCCGACCTGATAGGTGTCGCCCGCCTCCCGCACGCCCTTGCCGTTGTACGCGCGGAACTTCGCGGGCACCGCCTCGCCCCCGTCGGCCGACGGCAGCTCGACCGTGTACTCCGCCATGGTCGAACTCCGAGGACTGCTCCCCGCGGCGTCCACCTCACCCACGGAGACGATCCGCAGCTCCTCGATCACGTGGTCGGCCTCCGCGATCGCGGCAGCCGTCTCGGAGCGCTCGGGCTGCGCGAATCCGAGGGAGAGGGCGAGCACGACCGTACTCACCACGGCGACCGCGACCGACGTGATACGGATCCAGACCCAGCGGGTGCTGTGCAGGGTCACCGGTACGCCGCCGA
This sequence comes from Streptomyces sp. NPDC059897, assembly GCF_042730865.1. Taxonomy (NCBI): domain Bacteria; kingdom Bacillati; phylum Actinomycetota; class Actinomycetes; order Kitasatosporales; family Streptomycetaceae; genus Streptomyces; species Streptomyces sp. NPDC059897. Next base: position 9,829 of record NZ_JBHWKQ010000041.1, read on the forward strand.
CGCCATGCTGCTCCGCACCCGACCCACGGGCCGCCGCGAGCGCCTCCCCGTACGCCTCGGAACGCGACACCCGCCCACCGGACGCCACGTGCACCGCGACCGCCGCCACACACCCCGCGACCACCGCGAGCCCGGCCCACGTCAACGCGGTCCTGACGACCCCGGCCCCCAGAAACAGCCAACTCCCCGTCAACACCACAAGCCCGGCAAGCCCACCCCCACAGACCCACCGCCCGAGCCGAACGGCTCCTGTACTCTTCCCGCTCATCCGAACGCCCCGAACATCTCGGTGGCAGGCTTGTCCTTCACGCTGTCCGCGCCCTTCTCCGTCGACTTCGCAGCATCTTCCTGCGCGTCCTTCACGTCGTTTCCGGCTTCTCCGGCCCCGAGCCCGAGAGATCCGTTGATGCCGACGTCGATGCCGAGTTCACGCGTCCCGTTCAGGCCCGACGGCACGTTCGTGGCGTGATGGGTGGCGGCACCGCCGACGGAACCGCCGAGCCCTCCGGCGACAGCGCCAATGGCGATCTGCTTGGCATCATTGTCCTCGCCCTTGATCGCGTTGTTGGTCAGGTCGCCCGCAACGCTCGCTCCGGCCCCGCCGACGCCACCGGACACCGCGCTCTCGACGATCCCGCCGCCAAGGCGCCCTCCGATGGCCGCTCCTGCCGCCGCACCGCCGAGCGCGCCGTAGCCGGCGTTGATGGCGTTGTCGCGCCACTCGGGCCCCTTGCCGCTGGCGAGGCTGGTTCCCACTCCGGAGGCGAATCCGCCCGCGTACTGGGTGCCCATCTCCACCAGGAGCCGCTGCCACTTGCCCGCACGTGCGAAGGTCTGCACCGCGCGGAACGCCTTGGCCACCTTGCTGAGGATGGCGCCCAGGCGGGTGGCCGCCCGGGCGGCCTGCGCGGCGAGGCGGGCGGCGTTGGCGGCGCCGGCGGCGGCGCCGAATCCGAGGGTCACGAAGGACAGCGCCACGCCCGCCGCGACGGATACGCCGATCTCCAGGTAGATCTGGTGGATCTCGTCGTTGATCTCTTCAATGGCGTCGGCGGCCTCGTCCAGGCCCTTGGCCGCCTCTTCGAACACGGGAAGTGTTTCGTCGACGGCCTTCCTCACATCGCCCCAGTGGGCCTTGAAGGCATTCGCGGAGTCGCCCCGCCAATGTTCGCCGAGAGTGTTCTCCACCTGCTTGTCGAGTTCGGAGAACATCGATTCGAGGTGCTTGCTCATGGCCCGCCAGCCGCGAGCGGCATCCCGCAGGACATCAGGCCGGCCACCGGGGTTGATGATCTCGATTCCGGCTTCGTAGACCTTCTCGGCGGCGCTCTCGTCGCTCACCGGCCGTCTCCCTTGAAGAGGTCGGCCATGGCGTCGTCCGCGGACTCCGTGTTCCTGGCGTTCTCGTTCATGCCGGCGCCGATGTCGTCCAAATGGCGCTGGAGGTTGCCGAGGGATTGGACCATGTGCTCGGCCAACTCGATATAGGCAGAGGTCACTTCTTCGGATTCCGTGAGGACGCCGAAGCCGTCGTGGATCTGTTCGCTTCCGGTCTTGGAGCTGAATTCCTTCACATAGCTCTCAAGGTCGTATGCGTACGTCTCGAAACTCTTTCCGAGCTTCTTGAGCTCCGACTCGTCGATGTACATGTCGTCGGCCACGCGCTCAACTCCCCTCCCTGGACCCGACTTTACCTTCTCATTAACCCTACCGGCTGGGTCGTCATGTCCGAAGCCGGTGCTCGCGGGGTATCTGGGTCTTCAAAGGTGCCGGTCGGAGGGAGGGGGTGTCCCGGCCCGGAATTGTGAAAAAGTGGTGACCTTTTAGGGGGTGAATAGGAGGGGGAGTGCTCGGGTGCGGCCGAAGTGCATGCTTATGTCCGGACGTTCGGGGAATTGAGGCGTACGGCTCGGCAGGAGAATGGGCGCAACAACCGGGACCGATTCCGACCCCGTCTCCGTACTCGACTTCCATTGAGGGCCCGCGTCCGAACTCTCACCCGAACATCGGCCCATCCCCGACGATCGCGACCCCCGCCCCCACACAGATCGCCGCGAACGCACACCGCGTCCGGCCCAGCCGCGCCAGCAGCACCCCGAAGCCGCTGATGACCCCGCCCGCGAGGTAGAGCGCCGTCCACGGGCCGGGAGCGCTGCCCTGGCCGAGGCGGATGCCCGTGAGGGCGATGGCGACGAATGCGATGAGCGCGGAGATGCCCGCGGAGACCCGGCGCGCCTGCCGGGCCGCACGCGGTCGGTCCATCGTGAGGCCGGGTCGCCCCTGGCCCCGGAACCGCGACCTCAGCTCTTCGTCGAATTCCGAGCCATGAGTCATGTCGCGGAGCCTAGACGTCCCGCATCTCCCCGTTGGCCGACGCGACAGGTTCCCTACACTCCCTGCCCATGTCGACACCGCACGGCCACGCACCGGCACTGCCCACCACAGTTGTACGCACAGGTCAGCGCAACGCCGCGCGACTGCTCCGCAACCCGTAACCCGTAACCCGTAACCCCCGGCCCGTACTCCACAACCCGAACTCCCCAGCCCGTACGATGATCGCCGCATCCGAACCGGCCTCGTACGGCCGTCCGGAACGTTCACACAGGACACATCGGGGGAGCTGTCCACCACCCATGGCAGACATCGACATCAACGCCGCCCGCGTACGCACCGCGGCCGACGACACCGCGTCCCTGGCCCGCAGCACCGCGCAGCGCCTCGGCCACTCGCTCGACGCCAGTGACGACGTCCACGCGTCGCACCACGGCCACGGATGGCAGAGCCCCGAGCGGCTCAGGGACTGCGCCCGCGCGTGGGAGGAGCACCTCGTCTCCCTCGCCAAGCGGATGGGCGAGCTGAGCGAGAAGCTGCGGGACTCCGCGGACGGCTACGACCGCGCCGACGCCGAGGCCGAATCCCGGCTGCGCGCGGGCCTCCAGGGCCTCGCCGCCACCCCGAACGACTCCGGGAGGGCCTGAACATGGTCGCGTACGAAGGCGTAGAGAACGCCCGGCCGAAGGCGTGGGCGGCGGCGGGCGACGAGTGGCACGCGCTCGCCAAGTACGCCCTGGAGGCGGCGAAGGACCTGCGCGAGTACGGTCACAAGCCGCTCGCAGACAACTGGACGGACGCGGTCGGCGCAACGGCCGCCGCCGAGTTCGAGAAGCTCGCGAACCAGTTCGAGTCGGCCTACGACATCCTGCTCGCGGTCGACATGATCGCCGACGGCATGACGACGACCATCGAGACCGCGCAGAGCACCCTGGACGCCGCGAAGGACCTCGCGGCGCGCCACGGCCTGGAGATCGCCGCCGACGGCACGATCACGGGCCCGTCGGCGGGGGCCGAGGGGACGGACGCGTACAGGGCCGAGGTGCAGGACCTGATCGACCAGGCAGTCCAACAGGTCACCACCGCAGACGAGTTGGCGGCCACCGAGTTCGCCGGGCTCGCGGGCCGGACCGGTGTCACCGACCCGGACAAGGCACTCGACGGCGTCCAGACGCACGCCTCCCACATCCAGATGCGGATGCTCGCCGCCGACATCCCGGTCGGCGAGGACCCCGCCACCGCCCGCCGCTGGTGGAACGGCCTCACGCCCGAGCAGCGCAAGGACATGATGCTGGCCCAGCCGACCGCCGTCGCGGGCCTCGACGGCATCCCCGCCGACGTACAACGTGAACTGCGCGGCAGGGACGGCAAGTTCGACCGCGTGAAGATGATCGAGTACGCCCTCGACAACTGGAACAAGCCGGACCCCACCGACTTCGGCAACAACTGCGCCAACTTCGTCTCCAACGCCCTCCTCCACGCCGGAATGCAGGAGAAGACCAGCCTCTGGGGCCCCGCGGACGACGACTCGTGGATGGTCGGCCCCCGCACCGGCATCGACGCCATCGACAAACGCGTCTCCTACTCCGACACCTGGGCCGCCGCCGAGAACCAGCAGAACTTCATGCTCGCCCACGGAGCCTCCGAGGTCCCCCGCACCGACGCGAAACCCGGCGACCTCATCTACTACGAGCAGGCCGGCGCGCCCGACACGGAGGAGAAGGGCAACACGCACCACGTCGCGATCGTCACCGCCGTGATGCCGGACGGCGAGATCAAGTACACGCAGCACAACGACGAGTACCGAAACGTCAGCCTGGAGGGCCGCCTCCCGGCAACGGAGAAGGAACAGGGCAACCAGAACCTGCGCATCGTGCGGCCGAGCCCCAACTGGTACTGAGCCGGGCCCTCACTGGTACTGAGACGCCCCGAGCCCCCGGCGAGGTGCCGGCGCGGCGTGCCCGGTCACCGCGCCAGCAGCGTGATCCCCGCGGCGACCGCCGCCAGTCCGCCCATCGCCGCGGCGGTGAACGCGAGGGCGGCGACCCAGTCGCCCGTCGCCCGCCACCCCGTCCCGCTCGCGACCCGGCCGACGACGGCGACGCCGAAGTGCTTGCCGGTCACGTCCGTGGCCACCGCCGCGTCCTGCGTGGCCCGCCGCACCGTGCGGTCACCGGCCACGGTGCGCAAGGTCACGCCGCCGAGGCTGCCGTCCTCGTTGAGGCGGTGCTGCACGACGGCGAGGACATACGTGCGTTTCTCGGGATCCGGTGTGACCTGCCACAGCCGTACCGACGTACGCCCCTGCCAGCGCGGGTCCGCGAGGTCAGGGACGATGTCGAAGCGCGACGCGGTCGTGGCGATCCTGAACGGGGCGCCGGTGAGGGCGAGTTCGGTCTCGACGAGCGTGATGAGGTGCTCGGTGGGGGACGCCGCGACCGGGGCGGCGGCGACCGCCGTCCTCACGGTCGCGAGCCCCCGCCGCTCACCGTTCTCCGGCTCCGGCACGGGTGCCTGTGCCACCAGTTCCGCGACCTCCGTGAGGAAGTCGAGCGCGGGCTCGATCCGCTCGGGCGACTGGGCGTGCTCGTCCCAGCTGAACACCTCGTCGCCGGTGAACCGCAGCGGGTAGTCCTTGGCCCGCGGGTCGGTGAGGAGGAAGTCGGCGAGGGCGCCGCGCAGAGTCGCGGTGGCGGCCGACTCCTGCAACGTACGGACAGTGAACCGTTCGTCGAAGGCGTCGTGCCCGATGCGTACGTCGTCCGTTCCCACGCCGAGGGCACGCCTGACGGCACCCGTGCGGCGGACAGTGAACTCCCCGGCGCGGTGCGGTAGTTGGACGGACCAGACCGCGAACGTGGACCGCTGGATTTCGGAGTCGCCCGGATCGTCGCAGTCGCCGTCGGGCATGCCGCGGGTGATGAAGGTCGCCTCGAACGTGGAGACCCCGTGCCCGCGGTAGGTGCCGAGGCAGTGGTCGGTGACCGTGACGGCGGCGCTCCTGCCCTCGGGGAACGGCGTGTCCCCGAGGAACCGGTCGACCGCACCCACCACCGCGCGCGGGGCGTGCTGCCAGCCGAGCCGCCGGCACAGCATCGCGTACGCACTCAGCTCCCTGCCGCGCCGCCACCGCCGCCAGGCCGACGACACCGCGCTCACGATGAACGCGAAGCAGGCGACAATCAGGAAGTTCTGCAAGCCTTCTGGCATGGCGTCACTCGTTCTCTTCGGCTGGGCGTACGGTGCGGAGGAAGCGCTGGAAGTCGGGGAGGACGTCGTCCAGTTGGTCGGATCGGGCCGTCAGGGCGATCTCGATCTCGGCGGCCAGGTCCGAGCGGTTCGCGTCCTCGATGAGCAGCAGGACCTGGCTCTGGGCGAGCTGTACGGGGTGACCGTCGAACTGGGCGTGGACCCGCAGGTTCTGTACGACGCCGTCCGTTGCCCGCGCGAGGCCGGGAACGGTGTCCTGGCCCACATCGGTGCGCCTGACGAGGGTGACGGGGCCGACGCTCTCGCGCAGCCGCCGCATCGACTGCTCGGCGAGGCGATCTGGCGTCGGGGTGGGTGGTTGCGTCGCGCCGGACTCGTGGAGGCGGCCCGTCACCGTGATGTTGGGTACGAACCCCGAGCCCCGGGAGGCGACGTGCAGCGCGACGAACGCGGCCTGCGGCGCACCGACCTCCTCGGGCGGGGCCGACTGCCATCCCGGCGGGACGTCACAGATCAGCGGGACCGGAAGGGTTCCCGGCATGGTGGATTCAACTCCTTGAGTGCGAGTGCGAGTGCGAGTGCGAGTGCGAGTGCGAGTGCGAGTGCGAGTGCGAGTGCGAGTTCGAATGTGGGGATGCGTACGAGTACGTACGAGGCGCGCGGGTGTGCAGCGGCGTCGGGAGTGGGTCGTTGAGGGGGCCGGGCGGGTGCCGGACGGGTGCCGGACGGGCGCGGGGCGGCTCAGCCGAACACCGAGCCGACCGCACCGGCCGCGCCTTCCGACCATTCGCCGGCGGCGTCCGCCGCGTCCCCGAAGCTTTTGGCGACCTTCATCGGGTCGATCTCGACCTCGGCCCCGAGCTTGCCCCCGAAACCGACTGCGGCACCCACGTCCGCGCCGATGAGCACCTTGCCGTTCTCCATGCCGGCGTCGACGTGGCCCTCGAGCCCGGCGCCCGCCCAGCCCTCGGCGGTACCGCCGACGCCGACCCCCGCCACGGAGGCGTGCCCGTCGGCCGCCAACCTGCCTCCCGCGAACGCCTCGCCTCCCAGATGCGCCCCGTTCTTGCCGACGGACCCGGAGACCTGCGCGTCGGCCCCCAAGAGCCCGTGCACCTTGCCCGACGCCTCGAACACGCCCGTCTCGTACTTGCCCTCGGCGGATCCCTGCATGAGGTGCGCCTTCCCGGACGCCTGCGCCTCGGCCTGGCCGTCCTGGATTCCGTACCCGGCGCCCGCCTCCGCGCCGAGCACGTCGAAACTGGCCCGCCCGGAGACGTCCCCGCCCAGCGCGCTGCCGCGCCCCATGGCCTCGACGCTCCACAGGCTGCCGCCGGCGGATACGGAGTCCCCTCCGAGGCTGACCCCGGGGCCGCGCTCGCGCCGGTCCTCGGCGGTCTGCTGGTCGGTGTTGGCGCCCCAGCCCTTGTAGCGCGGATCGCGGAGGTCGGCCTCGAAGGGGTTGGGGTCCCACAGCGTGAAGGCGGTCTGCCCGGCCTGGGACTGCGCGTCCTGGGCCGCCCAGTACAGCCACTTGGGAGCGTCGGACGCGCCCCCGCCGACCGCCTCGAACCGCTTCGCCGCGGCGCTGCCCGCGGCCTCGACCTGACGGCGTGCCGATTCGAGCAGAGACTCGGCGCCGGTCTCGTCCCCGGCGTCGTAGAGGTCGATCGCCTGTGCGGCCTGGCGCTGTCCCCATTCGAGTACGTCGGCGTAGTCCTGGAGGGCGGACGCGGCGTTCTTCAGGGAGTCGGCGCCGCGGTACCACTTGCCCTTCTGCGGCGAGAAGTCGTCCCAGAACGCGTCGCCGGCCTGCCCGTCCCAGCCCGGGACGCGTACGGAGCGCAGTTGGTCGCCGATGCCTTCGACGGTGGTCGTGGCGGTGGTGAGGCGGCCGGCGCTCGTGAACAGCTGGGCCGGTTCGCCGGGGATGAGACCTTTGGGGTCGGCGGTCTCACCCAGCTTCGTCGCCATCAGCGGGCCCCGCCGGCGGCCGACGGCGCGAACTGCCCGGCGCTGTCGTCCTCACGCCCTTCGTACGAGCCCGCCGTGTCGTCGAGCTTCTCGGCGGCTTCCTCCCCCTCCTCCTTGAGAACCTTGCCGAGCGCCTGATGCCACGTGGCCATCAACTCACTGAATGCGTGAGCGGCATCGGAATTCCCGAAGTCGAAGTCGCCGTCCGCGAGCTTGTCCAAATGGACTTCCTCCACGCCCTTCACCGCGCCACGAATCCTCTTGGCGGCCGCGCGCAACGCACCCGGTTCAACGGTGTATCCCGCCATATTTCTCCCCCTTGCATGTACGCCCGCCAAGGCGATTTCCCTGGCATGACGTTCGACCATTCGCCCTCGCCGCCGAGTGGGCGGCGACGAGCAGGAGGGGATTCTGGCGCGACCGGGGTCACCCGGTTCTTCGGAACGCGGGGCAGATATCTCGGCCCACGGAGCGGGGAGGCGTGCGGCGGAAGGGGAAGAGGGGGCGGCGGGCGACCGGTGTGAGTAACCCGAAAGTAGGAGGATCGAGGTGACGTTTACGTCGGACGGGTCGCCGCGAACGGGAGGTGTTGACGACGGCCCCAACTACGGGCGGCGGTCGGCGCTCAGACCACCTTCGACTCCCGTCACGAGCCCCCGCCCAGGCCCGCACGCCGGGTCGTCAACGCAAGCCCCTGCGTGTCGCCGTGCCCGCGTCCATCGCCGCGCCAAGCCTGTGATTGGGCGCGAGCGGGCCCCCTAAACTGGCCCCAGGTCAACGAGCGGCGGCAGCGGCGGTCCCAGACAGTGAGGGATGTTCTCGGGTGAGCGGATCGGACCGCAATCAGCAGTCGGTCGAGCGGGCGCGGGCGGTCGCGCCGGGTGGCCAAGTGCCGCGAGGAGAGCACCGGGTGGCCCTGGCTTCCCGGGCGCCCGAACCCGGTCATTTCCGCCGAACGCGCGGTCTGCGCTCGGAGCGCCGGACCCCCTTCAGCTGGTGCATGCTCCCGGTTCACGGGGCAGCAAGGCTGATCTCCATGACCTGGAACCCGTTCGAAGCGCTCTTCGAAGCGCTCTTCTGGCGCGGGGAGAAGAAACCCGGGAAACCATTCTGCGGTGACTGGAACTCCATGGCGGGCCACCTGGCGCGGGCCACGATGCCCCGGACCAGGAACGGCGCGGACGTGGTCATGCAGGTCACCGGACATCACCTGCAACTCGCGTACGTGTCGCGCGCCGGCTCGCTCACGGGCAGGCAGGGCCCGGTCGAGGTGGGCTGGTCGACGGAGCTCGGCAAGGTGAGCTGGATCCGGGACCGCAGCGACGTCATGGGCGGCTGTCACGAAATCGGATTCGTCGACGGTTCGTGGTGCTCGGTCCAGTTCATGGGGCAGGGCTGGCGACGCATGGCGGAGGCGTTTCCGGTGAGGCTGAGCCACCTAGACCGGATGCCGGTCGGGATGGGCTCCTCCTCATCTTGGTGATGGCTTCCGTGGTGCGCTGCCCCACCAGACGCGGCACTTGGGGCGGGGCGGAACGTAGACGTGGCCGAGTCCTCGAGCCGGTGGACCGTGGAGAAGGCGATCCGCCTTCCCGCCCTAATGCCCGAGGTCGACGAACGAAACGCTTCACGGCTGTCGGCACCGATATGGAAACTTTTGGGACGTTGCCCGCAGAACGATTTTCCCAAGCTATCGGCATGCGGATGTCTCCTTCCCCTAGAGGCCTGACAACAGGGCGTGGATGGATGAGATCGAGCGACGGAGCGGGCTGTAGCGCGGCGTTCTCCGTTGCGTCGAGTCGGTCGGCCTGCGGGAGAGACCGGGCTGCTGACCACTGGCCCGCCCCAGCCTGTCGTCAGGCAGGTGGTTCTACTGGGCTGTCGCGCCTGCTGTGACTATCTCCGAAAGATTCGTGCCGCGCTTGGTACGCATTCGTCGAAGGCCGACGCCTTTGGCAAGCTCCCGGAGTCCCAAGAGACGGCGCAGGGCTACGTTGAGCGTGTGGACGCCACTTTGGGGAACCTCCATTTCGCCGTTGATCAGCAGGATCAGATCAGTAAGTGCATTGAGGACACCGCCCGTTCGTACCATGAGGCCGAGGAACACACCGGCGACCAGATCCGCACGATCGCTGCGCATAGCCGGGGGACGATATGAGCGGGGGCCGGCAGGCGCGGCGGTCGAGACGGTTATCCGCGGGCTGATCGAATGGGCGTTGATCACGCTCGCGCCTTCGGTCGCCTTGGCGGCCGTCACCGCTGGAGTCTCCATGGCTGCGGAAGCTGCCGCAGCGGCAGCTGAAGGCTTCTGGCCGCCACGCGGATCGCGAGCCTGCAGGCAGCGGTGCTGACGAAGTGGACGACCGGCTGTCGGAGAATCGCAGTCCCAGCACCGCTGCTCGAGAGGGTTCGACCATCACGAATCCGTCCAGCAAAGATCAACAGACGGTGGAACCCCGATTCCGCGACAATCCACTCGGCTGATTGCCGCCCCGACTGAGGTACGTGCCCGATGAACAATGAATGCCGTCGTCAGGTGGAGCCGCTCCTACAAGCAGGAGAGTCTCTGATTGCTGTCTGTGAGTGCCAGCTGGCGCCGGGAGTGCCGGACCTCCCGCACTGGCTACGACGGCCTCCTCCGGAATCGGATGCCTGGCGGCAGGTCAGGTCCCGACTCCCCCGTCCCGTACAGAAGTTTCTGGAGCCGAGCCAGTCGAAGCCTGACGGCCGGATGGCGCGCACCATGGAAGGTGCCGAGCAGGCGGTCGACAACTCTCTGTCGAGGGCTGCACATGGCAAGGGACTGCACGGTGGTTGGGAGTCCCGAGCCGGGCAGTTCCTGATGACGCACTACACCGCCGCGTATGTTCCCGCGGCCCGACTGCTGGTCGCGTTCACCGACCGACGCGTGCTCGCGTTGGGGGACCGGTCGAAGCTGTGGCAGTCCAAGAGCGTGTACGAACCACAGTGGGAGGCGCCCCGCGCATCCATCGCCGGGGTTCGTGCGGATCCCAAGGGGATTCTCCAGCGTGGGCGCTTCGAGCTTCGTTTCGCGGACGGGGCATGGATCGCTCTGGTGGCGTGGCCCTCGACCCATGCGGAGCCGTTCGCTGCGCGAGTGGGCGGTTGAGGCAGGGCGCTTTGTGTCTTCTGTTCGCCGAGATCCTTCGCACCATCGACTGGGCTACGGACGCCGAGATTGCCCAGCAGAGACATCCACAACAGCCTGTGCATCAACCACAGTTGCCCGATCCGGGAATCCAGGACCTGTTGCCAGGACAGTCGAACCGACTCCTCGACGCGATGGATGGTCGCGGCACCTTCGATGAGCACTACGATCAACTCGCATCGCCGCCCTGCACCGCTGGCGTATTGGAAGTCTCGATGAGATGTCCGCAGGCAAGGCCGTGGCCGACATCGCCACTTACCTGAGCGATGTGGGCTCGACGCTCTCGCAACAGGAGAACGAAGGGTCCATGGCTCTGACTGCAGAGCAGGCCACTGCGCTGGAAGCGAGCCTCGTCACGACCGGTATCGGGATGGGATGTGCACCGTGGCAGTTACCACCAAGTGCTCCCGTGGAGCTGCCGCTTCGGTGCCAACGTCCTTCGGCTAGTCGCCCCCGGAGCACTATGCGGCCCGCCCATTTCGACAGCACAGGAGTTGCACCCAGCCCATGGATCCCTTCGCAGCCGGGAACGTCGAGACGATGCGACCGCGTGTCGCAGCCCTGCTCCCGCCGGGAACTCCCGTCACAGGGCCCTTCGCCGTCAATCGCCTGGATTGGTGGAGGGAAAGAGAGCCTGTCGCTCCGGCCGACCGGCGCCCGGAGGTGTTCGCTGATGAGCGCGGACCAGTGGGCACGGGCCAGAAGACCAAGCTGGTGGCCTCGACATTGTTCTGGGGAGACGAGAATGCCCCGAAGAATGGAACGAAGAACATCTGTGATGATCCGGGCAAGCGTGAGAAGTTCAAGCGCCGGAAGCGCGGCTTCTGGGGTGGCTGGGACAGTCTGGCCGGGCATCTGCAAACCGCGATTCAGCCCCGCTCCCGCTGGTGGTACGTGTACTCGTTCCTCGTCCTGACCCCCGATCGTCTGCAGGTCTTCTACGCACCCAGTGCCGAGATGCCCCCCTCTGATATCGCCGATGAAGGCGCCGAGGTCGGGTGGCACTGCCCCCGTTCTCAACTGGCCTGGATCCGGCATCAGAAGAAGGAGGAGCTCTTCGAGTTCGGCTTCGCCGACGGATCCTGGGCAACTCTCCATCTCCCCAACCCCAAAGCGTTCGCCACGCAGGTGTCGGGCATCCTTCCGGCCGGCGCGCCCAGGCCGTAGAGGAGGAGGGTGCCGATTCCGGTGTGGTCTGGATGCGACGTGGGTTGCGAGGTCGCTCTGTGGCTCCGGGGTCAGAGCCGTGGTCGGTGTGTCTTCCATGCTGCCGCTGCCGAGAGGGGTATGCGTATGGGGTGACTTTGTGCGGAATGCGCCCCATAAGGTGGCCCATCCGCCGCACCTGTCGCGGAGTTGTGACGGGTAGCACCGAGCGGGGTGTGGGTGCCGTTCGATAGGCTAAGGACAGGCTTGTGACAGGGGACCGGACTTATCGCCCCCAACGGGAAGAACGGGACTAGCGGGATGAACGGGGAGGGCCAAGCGCATGGCCGGTGACGGGTACAAGGTCGATCTGAGCGCGCTCGACAACGTCATCAAGAAGCTGAACGCAATCATCGGTGACCTTGGTAAGGCGAACGCGGACACGAAGCACAACACGTACCTGCCGCCAGGTGCGCTGGGCGCCAGCGTCGCCGGGCAGTGCACGACCAGCGGAAGCACTTCCGGCGGCCGGTTCGAAGAGGCGGAGCAGCTCGCTGCCGCCCACACCGAAATGAAGCACTACCTCGAGGCCGTCGTTGACCACCTGGAGGGGGTCATGGACGACTTCGGTACGAAGACGAAGAGGGCGCATGGCGCGTACCAGGACGCCGAGGCGGACACGGCGAACGCGATGCACGGCGCGGACAGCACCTCGACTTCGTCCTCGTCGTCCGGGATCGGCGCAGGCTCCTCGCCGGGGTCGATGTCCGGTGTGTAGCGGCGTCAAGGGCAGCAGCAGGCGCGTAGGACACGAAGCGAGAGATGAAGGGGGCCTGGGGCACGATGGGTGACCAGGGCGCGGACTACACGTACCAGGCGCCGACGCAGTGCTACGTCGGCGACAACACGACTGACTTCAAGAACCTGGACATGGACACCATGAAGGCCATGGTCCAGGGTGCCAAGCCGGAAGACGTGCACCGTGCTGCCCGGGGCTGGAAGGGCGTTCAGGACCAGCTCGTCGCGGCCAAGGAAGCGTACGAGCACGCTGTGGCCGAGGTGATGGAGCACTGGGAGGGGCCGTCGGCCGACCAGTTCCAGACCCGGTCGAAGACGATCGCGAAGAAGCTCCAGGACACGTCCACCTACGCGTCGCATGTCTCCACTGCGATGACGAGCGCGGCGAACGTACTCGGTGACATTCAGCCGATGGTCATGGCGATGCAGAAGCCGAGCGGCGGCAGCAGCGTCGGCGACCGTCTCACCGACGGCGGGCGTGACGAGGAGGGCCTCAACCGCGACCTCGCCAACAAGAATGTCACCGCGCAGCAGATCGCCGACGGTCGTGAGGGCGACATGTCGGAGGGTCGTGAGGCGCAGATGGCGATGGCCGTGAAGATGGAGGAGCTCGGGGCGGCCTACAACTCGCAGGCCAAGTCCATGGGGTCCTGGAGGAAGACCGGGTCTGGCAAGGACCAGACCGAGGACTATCCGGGTGAGCCCGGGGGGATCGCTCCTGTGCCGATCCCCGCAGGTTCCGCTTCCCGCCCCTCCGGCGGCGTTGCCGGCGGCGGCAACCTCAACCGTTCCACAGGCTCGGCCTCATCGGTCAAGGGCGTGAAGGCGCCTACGACGGGTGGCATCAGCGGAGGAATCGGCTCGCAGAAGCCGACCGCGGGCTCGCAGATCGGTTCGGGCAACCTCAGCTTCAATGGTGGTTCGGGGCCCGGAGCCGGTGGTATCGGTACGGGAGCCGGTGGTGGCACCGGCATCGGTGGCGGCATGGCCGGTACTGGCGCTGGCGCCGGTGCTGGAGGCGTCGGTGGTACCGGTATCGGCGGCGGTATCGGCGCTGGGGCCGGCCTCGGTGCGGGTGCGGGGGCCGCAGGTCGCGGTGGTGCCATGGGCCGTGGAGGCCTTGGTGCCGGTGGCGTGGGCGCCGGAGGTGCCGGCCAGGGCGCGGCGAAGGGCATGAAGGGTGACTCGCTCGCTCGAACGAAGGGCGGCGCCATCGGCAAGTCCGTCATGAACCCGGGTGCTGGACAGCAGGGCGGCTCTGCTCTGCGGCAGAAGCCGAAGACGGCGACGGGCGGCGCAGGCGCCGCTGGGCGCGCTGGTCTTGCTGGTCACGGTGCTCAGACGGCCAATGGCAAGGACAAGAAGAGGCGCGATAGCGCCCGCCCGGACTACCTCGTCGAGGACGAGGAGACCTGGGCAAGCAACCGCACCGTTAACCCCAAGGTCGTGGAATAGTCAGGCCTACTGGTTAAGTATGCGGTGAAGTCGAGACGGGGCCCGCAGCCTTCAGGCTGTGGGCCCCGCCCTGCGAGGGAAGGTGTTTTGGCATGAGCTTCACGCGAGCGCTGCGCGCAGCGGGCGCTGCAGCGGCGGCGGGAGCGCTGCTAATTGCGGCCGCGCCGACGGCGTCGGCGGACCAGGTCAGAGACGACCAGTGGGCGCTGACAGCGTTCTCCGCCGACAAGATCTGGAGCGAAGCGACCGGAAAGGGTGTCACGGTCGCAGTCATTGACAATGGCTTCCGGACAGACCATGCCGACCTCACGGGTCAGTTCCTCGCGGGCAAGGACTTCATCGATGGAGACACGTCGGTGGAGCCGGACCCGGGTGGGGAAAATCCCGGGCACGGCACTGCGATGTCGGGGATCATTGCTGGTCACGGCCACGGTGCGGGGAACTCAAGCGGTGTGAAGGGGCTGGCTCCTGAGGCCAAGATTCTTCCTATTCGCGATAACGCGGCCTCGCGCGCAGGTTTCTACGGGCCTGCAATTCGTTACGCCGTGGACAACGGTGCAGACGTCATCAACGTTTCCCAGGGTGTTGGCAGCTCCGAGGATCAGGGCAGCGAGGACGCCCTGAAGGAACAACAGGCGATCAAGTACGCCCTGGACAAGGGTGTACCCGTTGTCACAGCCTCGGGCAATGACGGTGTGGAAGTCTCCAAGTCATCCGATATGTTCCCTGCGGTCCAGCCCGGTGTGGTGACTGTTGGCGCAGTGAATTCCGGCGGCGAGATCTGGGACAAGTCCGACTACGGCCCTGAGCTCATGCTGGCCGCCCCTGGCGTGAAGAACGTCGTCGCCGGCCTCGACTCCGACGGCTACAACCTTGGTAACGGCACCTCGGACTCCACCGCCTACACCTCCGCGACCTTGGCCCTCCTCAAGCAGAAGTTCCCCGACCTCACCCCCGGCCAGCTCGTGAACCGCCTCGTCAAGACCGCTGGGCTTCCCGCCTCGGCGAAGGGCAAGTCGCTTCCCGACGAGTACTACGGCCACGGGTTCATCCAGCCGCTGGCCGCGCTCACGAAGGACATCCCGGCCGGCCCCGAGAACGGCCCGCTCAAGATCGATGAGCTGAACGCGGCGGTGAGCAAGGCCGGCGGCGGTGACTCCTCGGACACGTCGTCGTCCTCGGTGCCCGCTGCTTCCGACTCGTCCGAGTCCGGCGGCATGAGCACCGGCCTGATCATTGGCATCGCGGCCGGCGTCCTCGTCGTCCTGGCGATCGTGGTCGTGGTCATCGTGCGCAGCCGCAAGAACAACGGCAGCGGCCCGCCCCCGCCCCCCGGCGGCGGTTGGGGCGGCGGTCACCAGCCGTACCCGGCGCAGCAGCAGACCTACCCGCAGCAGGGCTCGTACCCGCAGGGACCCTCGCAGCCGCCGTACGGCCAGCAGTAGTCGTAGTTCCACTCAGTGAGAGTGAGTGGTTCGGACGGCAGAGGGGCTCCCGCCTGATCCAGGCGGGAGCCCCTCTGCCGTGAAGAACGTCAGGTGTGGGACGGCGGGTCCGTGTACGGATTGCCGGTCAGGGGCTGGGCCGGTGGCGGCGGGGTGCCGACGCCCGGTTGTTGCGGCGCGTTCCCCGCACCGGGCCACCGTCCCGACGCCTGTGGGTAGACGTTGGCCTGCGGGTAGCCGCCCGCCTGGGGGTAGCCCGGTGAGCCAGTAGGGCCGTACGTCCCAGGCTGCGGGCCGTACGAAGCGGCGATCGGCGGGCCGCCCGCGTCACCGGGGCGCAGCTTGCGGCGGCGGAGCAGCAGGAACCCGCCCGCCAACATGACGACTCCCAGAGCGAGGCCGATGCCGAAGATCACGATGTCGTCGCTGTGGATCTCGGCTTCCAGTTTGGCCGGCGTACCGTCGGGCTCGGCCAGGTACTCCTTGCCCTCGTACGGCGCCGCCTTCGCCAAGGTCGCCGGTGGGTTCGCCGCGGCCCGCACGGCCTTCGCCGCGTTGATCGGTCCGCTGCCGATCTGTGCGTTCCATCCGCCGGGCGGCCGCGTCGCCGTTCGCGTGAGGATGGTGCGGGTCTGCGCCGGAGTGAGTTTCGGGTTGCGTGACTTCATCAGTGCCACGACGCCGGAGCCCAGCGCACAGGCCGGTGAGGTGCCCGAGACGCTGTCGTAGCCGCCGCCGGGCTTCGCGCTGTGGATCTCGGTACCCGGGACGGCGATGTCGTTGTAGGTGTGCACCGTGGAGAACGGGGCGCGGGCGCCGCTGGGCAGGGTCGCGGCGACGGCGATCACGCCCGGATAGCCCGCGGGCAGGGAGTAGCTGTTGGCTGCATGCCTCTCGAGACGCGTGACCTTGTCGCCGTTGTTGCCCGCGCTGGCCAGAACGGGGACGCCGGAGCCGACCGCGCGGGCGATCGAGGTCTCTTCGTCCCCGTTGGGGATCTCCACGAAGGTGCTGTCCGAGCCGAGGGACATGGAGATCACGTCGGCGCCGTGGCCCACGGCGTAGTCGATGGCCTCGGCCAGGGGCGACTTCTTGCCCTTGAGGTCACCCTTCCAGTTCTTGAAGTCCGGATCCTCCTCTTCGAGGATGGCTCGCAGCGACAAGATGTGGGCCTTCGGAGCGACCTTGAGCACGTCGTGTGCCATGGCCGTGCCGTGTACACCCCAGTAGGCATCGCCCTGCTCGGCGCTGCCACCCGTGAAGTCGGGCCCCTGCGTGACCTTTCCCTGGAGCGCCGGGTGGGAGTCGTCGACACCGGTGTCCAGGACGGCGACGGTGACGCCGTCGCCCTGCTTCTGGCTGAGTGACTGGGCCTGAGTCACGTCCATGGCCGGGATTTCCCAGTTACGGGACGCGGCGGACGCGGGTGTGGTCGAGGAGACGGCGAGCGCAGTGCTCAGTCCGAGCGTCGCGAGCGTGCCGGCGATGCGGTGGGTGAGGTTCATTCGTCATCATCCTCGTGGAGTCCGCTCATGAATGCGGCCTTGCTCAGGCCCTTGGCGGCTTCGGAGTAGGCGGTGCGGTCCTGGCCGTGCGCGGCGTTCACGCCGTACGAGTTCCAGGGAGCGGGCAGGCGTGCGGCCATGCGCCCGTCGGTCGAGCCCGTGGTCACCGCGAATACGTAGTTGTCGCTGGAGTCCGAGGCGACCGTGGAGTTGCGCCGGGCGTCGGACCAGGCGGCGGCGGGTGTGCCCTTGACGCTGTGGGCGCGCACGGAGAAGGCGGTCCCCTTGGCCTCGCCCGCCCCCTCGTCGCCGTCGCCGTACTGCGTGATGGCCTCGGCGAGAGGCTGGTTGGGCCGGGTGCCGTACGTGTCCTTCTTGGTGTCTCCGAGCACGATCAACCCTACGGACGCCACTTGGGTGTTGAGGGCGTCAACGTAGGTCGCGCGGAACACGGCCTGGCAGTCGCGCGCGTTCGCGAGCTTCAGCGCGGGGCCTTCGAGGCCGGCGGCGCAGGACGTTTCCTGTGCGATCCCGGCCCGCACCCACTTCATCTGCCGCTCGGTGTCGTCCGGGTCCTCGGCGTACGCGGCCAGCGTGTCGGGAAACACCTCGTCGGCGGACTCATTGCGCCACGCTGTGGCTTCGTACGCGGGATTACGCGTGGTTGCACGGTCGAAGAAGATCGTCCAGCCGAATGCGAGGGTCAGCAGGAGCCCTATGGCGGCGCACGTGATGAGGGCGATGCCGAAGAATGTGCGCGCCTTGCCGCGCGGTTTCGTTGCTGGCGAGGGCAGATCTGGATATGACGTCACGGACATGGGGCTCCATAAACGCGGTGCGCTTGTATGTGGGTGAGGGAGGGGCAGGCCTGCGCAGCCTGGGAATTGGCCTCTGGGACTATAGTCGCCTGGCGATTTCAGGTTGGTGGCGGTTACATGCGGGGGCCGTTTTGGCCGGGAATGCGGCGGGCCTCGTTGGCGAACGACTGTGCTGGACAGGCGGGTTACCGTGATTGGCTCGTCAACATTGTGCTGTCGCCCCACCTGGAGAGGCGCGGTGTTGACCGAGCGTAAAGTGCCGGTGGCATCCAATCCCTGGGCGTGAGTGAGGAATTGAGGTTCTCCCGAGACGTGTACAACCGGTCATCGGTCCGCTCGTGGCCTAGTTCGCCAACACGTCCACGGGTGCGGCGGCTTCGTCCGGCGTGAAAGTCAGGCTGCGCAGGAATGCCGCCAACACCTCGGAGTAGTCCTCCCAGTGATCCGTGCTGGGAGTGCTGAAGGTGATCACGATCATGTCCTGCGCGCCGGGCACCGCTTCGTAGGGCACAGGGATGAACGCTTGGACCTGTGCAACCTCGACCGGGAAATCCTCGCCCGATGCGGTCATTTCCGCAGGAATACGCAGAGAGGCGTTCTGCTCGAATACCAGGACGGCCTCGCCGCACGGCAGGTCCCAGATTCGCACGGCCGCGTCGGGGCCGTGTCGTCGCTCCATGACCTCGCCGATACCGGTGACGGCGGTGCGCGGATCGCGGTAGCTCAGCGGCTGGCGCGCGATCAGCAGGGTGCCGCTCGACAGGTCTCCGTCGATGGTGCCCAGGCACGTAGCGGCGTAGAAGACATTGGCCGCCGCGAGGCTCGCGGAGGCGCGGGCGTACTCCACGCCGAGAGCGTCGAGATCCTCCTCGCTCAAGGGGGTGGCGCGATGACCGACCCGGGCCGCGGCCTGGGCGCGCGCCTGGTCCGGGTCGAGCCCGGGCACGATCTCCTGGAAGAAGGGAGGGATCTGGAAGGTGACGTTCACCAGTGGCTCCTGGGGGCGCTTCGGCGTGCGGTTCGGCGTCCCACCACGTACAGCGTTGCTCCCGCGGCGAACAGTACGACGCCGATCGCGGTGCGCGCGGCGGACACCTCGCCGTTCTGGGCGGCGGTGATCAACGCCTTCGCCACTGTTCCGGCACCGGGGACAGCAAGGACGAGGGCCAGGATCTTGATGGCTCCCGGATTGCCCGCACTCTTCACGCGCTGGGCAGCAGACGCCAGTTCGGGTGACCCCGGGGGCGGTGGGAAAGCTCCTGGCGGCGGTGGGAAGGGCGGGAAAGGTGCCCGCGTGGAGCGCAGGACCAGGTACCTGGGCTGAGCGCGGAAGCCCTCGACGCGCGCCAGCTCGTACCCGTACTGGTGGGCCATCCACAGCGTCTGGTCCATGGACCAGCCGGTGCCCGAGGCGAGAACCTTCACCTCCGGCCTGCCGTCGAGAGTCCTGAGGATCTCCTGGCGGCGCCGTTCCCGCGCCGCGGTCGAGCCGATGTGCACGTGGTGGAAGAAGAACGGCAGGGCGATCAGGCCGGCGACCCCGATGGCCACGACGGCGAGGAGGACGATGTCGAGCATGTGAGGCCCTCAGTTTCCCGTTGCCTGTGTCGCCGCTTTCCGGTCCTTCTCGCTTCCGGTCTTCCACGCGTTCTCGAAGGCGACGGCCAGGCCGCCACCGGGTACGAGCATCTCGGCGCCCTGACGCGCATCACGTGGGACGAAGTGGCCCACAGCCGTGCTGTCCTCCACCGCAGCCCACACCGAGTCGAATGTGCCGCCGACGCCGATGGCCTTCTCGCCGCCCACTACGGCCGCCACTGTCCGTTCCGCGATTCCGGCGCCCTTGAGCGCGGCGCTGCCCGCGCCCAGGGAAATGGCGCCGGCCGCATCCTCGGCGAACGTCCGCATGGACACGTCCGCACCTCCCAATGCCGCGGCGCCGTGCGTGGCCAGCGCCCCGACCGCAAGGCCACCGGACACCGCGCCCAGGACGGCACCGGCCGGAGCGCCGATGGCGGTGGCGTCCAGGGCCAGGCCCACGACACCGATCGCGGTGCTGAGCGTGGACAGCACATCGCCGACCGCCGCGATGGCGTTCGCGTGCTCCTTGACCCAGGTCGCGACCTCATTGGCGAGCCATGCATGAGCCTCCGCGAGCTGCTCGAAACCCTCCAGGATCCTGTCGAAGAAGCCCGGCTTGTCGGGTGCCTCCTCGGCGGCGCGTCGCAACGTCTCGGCGATCTGATCGCCCAGCGAGTCGTGTTGCTGCCGCAGGCGCTGTGCGTCCTCGATGATGCGGTCGAGGTCGCCCCGGGCCTGGTTCAGGTGCTGCGTGGCAGCGTCCAGGCGCTGCTCGGCGTCGGCCAGTTCGGCCTCGCTGGTGAAGGTCCGACCAGCCAGCCGCAGATCCGGGGCGGCCTCCGCCGAGCGCACTCGCCGACGTGCCTGTTCCGCCTGGGCCTCGTACCCGCGGGCGGTCTGCTGCAGGGACGCGAGCTGGTGCTGCCAGTCGACCAACGCGTCCTGGGCCTGTTGGAAGCTGTCGGTCGCCGTGGCCAGCAGACCCGGCAGATCCTTCACCTTGGCGGTGAACGCGTCCGCCGCCACTCCCGTCCAGCCGCCACTGCCGCGGACGATCCCGGTCAGTACGTCCTGCGCCGCCGAGAGCTTGGCGTAGGCGCCGCGGATGTCGTCGGCGAGCGCCTGCACTGCTCCGGGGGTGCCCGGTGCCGGGTCGAAGCCCAGGGCGGGATATGTGGCTCCGGTGGTGGGTATGGCGGGCATTCCGATTCCCCCTGAATCAGGTACTCATGGTCGATCTTCCGGCCGAGGCCAGGACGGCGGGCTCAGCCGAAGGGCGACGGCCCGGCGGCGCCTTGAGGTGCGGGTGGCGCCGCTGCGGACGCGGAGGGAGTCATGGCCTGACACACCGCTTGGTCAGCTCCGCTGTACGCCTGAGCGGTGGCCTGCAATCCGTCCCGGATGGACTCTGTGACCTGGGAGAGCTGCTTGATCCCGTACTGCCACGAGTCCTGGAAGCCGCTACAGGCGCTCTCCACGGCGGCATGGCCCATACCGCTCACTGAGGCCCGGCCCATCTGCTGACCGGCTCCTCGCATCTCGGACGCGCACTCGTCGAGTCGCGCGGCGAACCCGCTCAATTCCTCGACATCCACTTGGAACGTCCCCGGCACGGACGACATGGATCCCCGTTCCTCGGCCACCAGCACTTCTCGATCGGAAATCGAATACTACTAACCGCGTGGCCAGTACAGCTAAGGGGGCGACGCGCACGAGCGGGCGACCTCATGTGGCATGGTCGCCCGCCCGGCTGCTGTCCCGTCCTCGCTCAGCGCGACGTCATCTTGATGAGCGACGACTCGTGCTTCTCGCCCGAGACCGTGCCCTTGTCGCTGTTGGACACCGACGCCAGGTACAGCGAATCCTCGTGCAGGTACGGCATCGCCCAGGTGTCCTGGCCGAGCGCACCGTCGAGGTGGCCGTAGTACTGGACCTCTTCCTCGGCGCCCGTCCTGGGGTCGAGGCTGACCAGGTACATGGGGTAGCCGTCGCTGCCGAAGGTGTCCTCGCGCCAGCTGTTGTCGTCGTGCTTGACGGCCAGGAGTTCGTCGCCGGAGCCCTGGACCATCGCGTACTGGACGTCCGTGGCGGTCCCCGTCGACCAGAGGCGCTTGCCGCTGTCGAGGTCGTACGCGTCGATCGCCGTCTCCAGGTCCGAGCCCTTGTGCTGCTGGGCTACGTACATGGTGTCGCCGATGACCTTCAGGGCGGCCTCCGGGTCGCCGGCCGTCGCGCCCTCCTGCTGCGAGAAGAGCCGGTCGGCGGAGACGAACTCGTCGCCGCCCTGGTCCAGTGCCAGGCTGCTGCGGACCTTGCCGTTGTCGCGCAGGACCGTGAAGCCGTTCTCCTTCACCTCCTGGGGGACCCGGACGATGACCGGGGAGGTGGACAGGACCTGGGCGTCGCCGCCGTAGTCCCACTCGCCGTCACCCATCGAGAAGGTCCACTTCGCCTTGCCGGTGGCCGGGTCGACGGCCGCGGCCGCGGAGCTCCGGCCGTCCGGCGAGCCGTAGGACGACCAGCGCGTGGTGCAGATCTGTACGCGGATCAGCTGCTTGCCGCCGACGTATCCCTGGCCGTTGCACGGCTTGCCGCCGTACACGCCGCCCTTGGTGTCCTTCCAGAGCTGCTTGCCGGAGCGCAGGTCGTACGCGGTCTGGTCGTTGACGACGACCGTGCCGCCGCTCACCGCCGTGCTCGGGCCGTCGTCGCTCTTCGGGATCTTGTGCTGCCACAGCTTCTTGCCGGTCTTGAGGTCGAGGGCGAAGAGGCTGTCGCAGTCGTGCACGGCGCCGACGGCGAGGACGGCGATGTTCTCGCTCGTCACGGATGACGCGTGGCAGATCGTGGAGGCGCCCTTGCCGGGAGCGGCGAGGCCCCACTGGAGCTCTCCGGTCCCGGTGTCGAGCGCGCTGATGCCGTCGGTCTGGGCGCGGACGACGTTGTCGCCGGTGAACCACGTACCGAGGTAGTTCTGGGTGTCCGCCGCGCCACCGTAGTACGGGAGACTCCACTCGACCGAGGTCTTGGAGGGCTCAAGCAGGATCCAGGCCACCGGGCCGGTGATGCCCGTCATGATGACGCTGAGCACCAGCAGGAAGATCATCAGCCCCTTGCCGCGCTGTTTGCCGCCGAGGTCATGGGCGGCCGGGTGCGTGGGCGTGAACTGCGGCGGTACCGAGTGCTGTTGGGGTGCCTGGTACGGCTGGTACGGCTGGTGTGGTTGCTGGGGCTGCTGGTGCGGCGCCTGCTGTGGGGGTGCGTACGGGGGTGGGGGCGGCTGTTGGCCCGGGGCGGGCGGCATGCCGTTGGGGTAGCCGGGCGTCGTCATGAGATCTGCTTCCTCACGTAGTCGGCCCAGGCGTCCTGGAACTCGTTCATTCCCATGCCGGTGGCCTTGCGCAGCTGCGCGTCCATCCCCTTGGGGGTCTTGTACTGCTCGGCGACGAAGGCGAGCGCCTTGTCCTCGCCGTACTTCTCGGCGATGAACCGGATGCCCAGCCAACCGAGCGAATAGTGCGCGCTGTTCTCCTCGTCGATCGTGCTGTGGAAGTTGTCGCTGGTGGGAAGCTTGCCGTCGAACGGGTCGACGAAGCGGCCCCCGTAGTACGCCTTCAGGCCGCGCAGCTCCCTGGCCGCCGCCTTCGGGTCGTCACGCATCGCCATGTACTCGGCGAAGCCCTCCACGACCCACAGTTGTGCCTGGCCGTCGGGGCCCGTCAGCGGCTCCACGAGGGTGTGCGCCAGTTCGTGGTGGCTGATCTCCAGCACGCCCGCGGCGTAGTCGGGGCGAGTGAAGCGGCTCTCCGCGGTGTCCATGACGATGCGGGCGCCGCCGTTCTCCATGTCGACCTTGGCCTGGTTGCCGCCGGCCGACACGGCCGGCATCTGGATGGACACACCGGCCTCGGCGATCGACTCGTCGCCCTCGTCCCTCGTGCCCTGCCGGTACATCTGCTTGTACACCTTGCGGTTCTTCTCGAGCGTGACGACGAAGCCGGGCATCGTCCTGCCGCTCTTGGGGCCCTTGGCCTTCCAGGTCGCGAGGTTGTCCTGCGCCGCCTTCTCGATGTACGGGGCGTAGCGGCGGGCGTCCGCGGCCTGCGCGGCGTCCGAGAGGATGACGGTGTGCGGCTTGACCGTGACCGCCATCTCGTCGTACGCGTCCCAGGGGGCGGGGTAGTTGGTCATCTCGCCGAAGCCGGCGAGTTCGGGGGTGGCCGGCCCGACCGCGGTGACCTGCGGGTCCGCGTCCTTCGTCTTCTTCTCGACCGTCCAGCGGTACCACTCGGCCACGGGGCCGGCGTCGGCGCCCTTCACCTGGTGCACGAAGGCCACGTCGACGGAGGCGGATGCGCCGGCGCCGTAGTGGTCGACAGCGCGGCCGTCGATCTTCAGGAACTGGTACTCGGAGACCGAGAACGGAACCTTGCGGAGGTTCGAGAACAGCGAGGACTGCTTGGCCTTCAGCTGCGCCGAACTGCCCTTGAACGGGGCGAGGTACGCGTCCTTGTCACCGCCCGTCAGCGCTTCGGAGTGACCCTTCAGGAGAGACGACATGTCGTCCTGGGTGATCTCGATCGCCTGGCCGCCCTCGCCCGCCACCGGCAGCGGGTCGTCGCTGACCGCCCGCGCGATGCCGAACACCATCAGGCCGAGCGAGACGACGGCGAGTGCACCGAAGGCGGCCGTCACCCACTTCAGGACCGAACGTCCCGTCGGCGTCGGCGTCGTAGCCCCAGCCGGAGTCGGGGGTGTCGGCGGTGCCGGTGGCTGGGACGGTGGCCCGGGTGGCTGTTGCGGGGGATACGACTGCCCGTATCCCTGCGGCGGTTGAAACGACATGGATCCCTCGTTAATGGGGGGACACACGTCCGTCCCCCGTGACGACGCTTGTCATGCATCCGATGAAGGGGACGCCGCATATTCTTATCAGACGTTTACCTGGGGCACGGAGGTGTCATCTGCGCCCTTGAGACACACGCGGGTGCGCAAAAGCCAACTTGCCCGTGGTGTAAGGACTTTCGGTGAAGACCGGCGTCGACGTGAACCCCGCTCGACAGCCGGGGCGTTCGTCGTGACTCACAACACGCGTCACAAGGTTGTAGCGCCCGACGGCCGGTTCCTAGGATCGTTCAAGGTCATTTCGCGGCGGCACGAGAACACAACTCGGCCCGCACGCCGGCACGGTCGTACAACTCGGCGGTGGCGTCGGCCGGTTCCGTCGGACCGGGCCGGGCCTGCCGGGAATTCACCTCAGGAAGGGTCTCATGTCCGGGACTGGCTTCGACGTCGAGAGCGTGGCACTTCGACGCTACGCGCAGGCGGCCGAACAGGCGGCAGACAAAGTCGAGAGCATTCGCAGAAGACTGGCTCCGCTCGACCTCCACCAGCAGACCTTCGGAAAGCTCCCCGAGTCGGACGAGCTCAAGGCCGACTACGACAAACAGTCCGAGGAAGCGGCCACCGACCTCAAGGATGTCCAGGACGCCCTGACGGTCATCTCCGAAACCGTTCGCGGTTCGGCCGATGCCTACGACCAGGGCGAGGAAGCCCAGACCCAGTCGTTCGGGGGCGCTTCCTGATGCCTGACGTACTCGACCGCATCGGCTTCTCGGTCGATTGGAGCAACCCGCTCGCCGACGCGCTGGACTCCACCATCCGCGGCGCCGTCAAGGAACTCGGCCTCGACGAACTCATCGAGAAGGTCAGCGGGGACAACGAACTCCTGACGCGGACCGCGGTGGAGTGGCGCTCCGCCGCCCGTGACATGCAGGGAGTCGTCGACGACCTGGAGGCCGAGCGCAAGACCCTCGTCGCCTCCTGGACGGGTGACGCCGCGCAGGCCTTCAGCGGGAAGCTCGCCGCATTCGAGGAGGCCCTGCGCGGCGAGGCCGAGGACATGAACACGGTCGCCGAGCTGCTCGAGATGGCGGCGGAGAGCTGCGCCGAGGCCGAGGAGGTGATGCTCGATCTGGTCGTCGAGATCGTCGAGGCACTGCTCGCCGCGGCGGCCACCGCGGCCATCGTCGCCGTCCTCACGGCGGGAGTCGGCGCGGCCATCGGCCCGCTGATCGGCGCGGCCGGAACGGCGAGCCGGATCATGAAGGCCACCCGGATCACCGCGAAGCTCGCCGACAAGCTCAAGGACCTTGCCGAAAGGATGCGCGCGCTGCGCAAGCTGCGGCAGCTGCGCGTGGCCGCCAAACGAGCCTGGCGGCACAAGGACAAGAACTACAAGATGGTCAAGAACGCGGTGAAGTACCCCGTCAAGGTCGGCCTGGGCGCACAGCTCGGCGGGGCCGCCATGGATGCCGCGCCGCTCGCCAACGACATGCTCAGGGACGCCACGGGCGTGGATGTCGGCGCCAAGGTCTCTGCGGCGGCTGAGGGCGCCGAGCGCACCCTGCACGAGGCCACCGGGCTGGACTCCGTAAGGATGGGGGACAAGACCTGGGACGTCGCGCACCAGACGCCGGACGGCGAGGAGCCGAAACCCCCGCAGGAGCAGCAGTACGCGAACCGGCCCGAGCCGGAGTCCTTCCGGGACCGCCTCGTTGAACAGGTGCCCGAGCAGCAACGCCCAGTGAAGGATGTCTTCGGATGAGCCCCGGAAACCTGCTCAGCGGTCCGACCCACTCCGACATCGAGCAGCGCGCCGTGAACACCCTGCCCCCGGGTACCCACGTGCACGCGGCGACCGTGGTGCACCCCGGCCCCCGGCTGCGCAGGCCCACACGCCGGCACCGGCCACGGGTACTGGTCGGTGAACGACTGCCCGGCGACCGCTGGGCCGGATTCAAGCGCGGCATCTGGGGAATCTTCCGCCTCTACGACATCGTCGCCCCGGACCTCGACCCGTTCTGGTGGATGCACCGCAACCGCACCCGCCGTGCCGGAAAACCCCTCACGGGCGGGCGCGGAAGCCTCGCGGGCCGCCTCGCGTCGGCGCTGTACCCGAGGGTCCCGACCACCGGCGCCGCGACCGTCCTCCTGCTCACGGACCGGGACGTCACCCTGGTCTACGTACAGCGGTCACGCCGCGGCGACCGGCTCGGCGCGGCGGAGGCCGGCTGGAGCGTCCCGGCGCGCGACCTCGTGTCGGTCACCCACCAGCCGCAGGCGGGCGCCGATGCCTGTGACCTGACCTTCAGTGACCAGTCGGTCGTACGCGTCAACTGCCCCTGGCGGTCGGGGCCCAGGCTTTGGGAGTTGGGGCGGTAGGTCCGGGAGGTTCGTGCGGCCGCTGTGCCGTGCGTGAGTATGTGACCATGTGGCGCCGGACATCGCGACGAGACGCTGAGGAGCAGCACGAGTGAAGGCCACGGTCCCCCTCCCCATGTGCAAGGTCGCCTTCGACGACCCCGGTACGCGGCAGGCGTTTGAGCGTGCCAAGCGGAGAGCTCTCAGCAATCTGCTGATCAGGGGCGTGGTGTGGTTCGTGCTGTTGGGTGTCGCGACTCTTGGGCCCGAGGAGGAGACACAACTCGTGCAGGGTGTCGCGTCGTTCGGTGTCATGGTGTGGTCGTTCTTCCTCATCGGGCCGGCCAACTCGGTGCGCTGGTACGCGATGGTCGGCCGAGTGCTGAAGTCGGGGCCGTGGCAGAACGCGGTCGCTGTGGTGCGTCCGGACGTCAAGGTGGGCGCGGGGCCGGCCGTTGAGCTTCGGGTCGGATCGACGGGTGCGGGTGCGGGTGTGGTGGGCGAGGGACAGGTGAGCGCTGTTCCTGCGTCGGCCACCGCGACCGCCAAGACGACGGCTCCGATCTTCGCCGTGCGGGCGCCGCGGCGACACAGGCGGCGGGTGTCGGAGCTGGAGAACGGGGCCTGGTTCGTGGGGGAGCCGGGCCGGGCGGGCGTGATCAGCGAGCCGGGCGGGGACAGGTTCATGGTGCTGCAACTGCACCGTTCGTAGGCGAGGAACGCCCCGCGCAGCGAAATGCGGCCGACCACGGACAGACCCTTCGTAGGGGGTCGACGCTACGCAGCCCGGACCGGCGCCCTCGCCGGTGACAACATGGCCGTGCTCCTGAGGGCCTCCATCTTCCGGGGCACGCTCAGAACAACCCGTGCCACATCTGCTCGATGATCAGCGACCACCAGTTGTCCGGCTCCGACAGGGCGTTCGGGTCGATGGTCAGGAGGCGGGTCTGGAGGTCGGCGACGATGTTGCCTGCCGTGTGCGGGTTCGCGTCGACCATGTGGCCGCGCGTCGCGTACAGGGTGGCGAGGGAGTACGCGAAGGCGGCGACCGAGGAGTTCACGTATTGGAGGCGGCCGTCCAGGGGCAGGGCCGCCCAGACCTGGCCGCTGTCGCGCTGCACCGTGATCACGCACATGCCGTCGGTGCCGATGCGGGTGTGGGTCGCGAGGGTGTTGGCGGCGTCGGGGGACAACTGGACGCCCGTGCCGACGAGGTGGGTGCTCACGTCCGCGAACATGCCGCCCATGACGGGCGGGACGCCGGGCGCGTCCGTGTCCGCCAGGAAGAAGAGGGGGACGTCGGCGGGGAGGCCGACGGTGGCCAGGGTCGCGCGTGCCGCGTCCGGGAGGGCCGCGGTGGCCAGGAGTTGGGGAGCGTAACGCCGGACCTTTTGCTCGCCGAAGACCTGTACGAGCAGCGGGCCGAGCTCCGCGTCCGGCAGGACATGCGTGGGCGGTACGGGGTGGGGGAGCGGGGCCCGGGAGGGTTGCGGCGGTGCCTGCTGGCCCGCGAGTTGGGCCATCATCTGCGCGTGCGAGGCGAGCGCGGTGATGCCCTCGATGCGGGAGGCCTGGTCCCGGCCGTACGGGTGGGCGTGCGAGTGGGAGGCCCTCGGGAACGTGGACAGCAGGACGTTCGCCGTGTAGCCGCCCGGGAAGTAGCCGGGCGACAGGTCCGTGTGGATCGCCACGACGTTCTCCACGGGCACCCGCAACTCGCCCAGTTGCCCCATGCCCTGGTACTCGGCCGGTGGCTTGCCGGGCGCCGAGACGGCGGTGACGTAGGCCTCCTGGCCGGTGCGCGGGTCGACGTAGGTGAACACGGCGGTGTTGCCCGGGCCGGTCGCCGGGCGGCCGGGTGGTGGGCCGGCGGGGGTCGGGGCGGGGGTCGACTGGTGGGGCTGCGGCGATGGCGCCGGCGGGGCCAGCGGGTAATCCACCACGGTGGGTGTGGGGCCCTGCACCTCGGGGCGGGCCGCGGGGGCCGTGTCGCGGGCGGTCGAGCCCAGCGCGCTCGCGTACTGCGTGAGTCCGTCCTCCTCGAACGCCGACGCCAGCATCCGCGCGCGCTGCGCCGGACCCGCCTGTGTGCGCGTCATCAGCGGGGCGATCCGCAGATACGTACGTCCCGGAGCGGGCAGCGACGCGCGCGTCCGGTCGTCCGGGGCGATCTCCTCCAGCGCGGCCCGCAGCACCACCGGGTCCGCGTGCACAAGGAGCCACGGGTCCTTGAGCAGGCGCGGCAGTTCGCCCGCGCCCAGGAGGTGGCCGACGATGCCGTCCCGTACGTAGGGGTCGGCCTGCTCCCAGCCCTCGTCGGGGACCCGGTCGGCCAGCTCCATCGCGAGGCAGAGGTGGGCGGCGCGTACGTCGGGCAGGGTGGCGCGGAGGGACTCGGCGAGCGCCGGGTGGGTGAGGGCGACGAGGGTGGGTTCCGCCTCGTCCTCGTCGTTCACCGTGGTGACGAACGGGCCCGCCAGGGGCATTCCGCCCGCGATGTCCTGCGACAGGTCGCGCGCGGCCAGTGCCGAGGCCAGTGGTGCCCACAACGGAAGCGGCAGCCCCTCGCCCTCGGCGAGGGCCAGCGGGGCGAGCATCGCGGTCAGCAGGGCCGGGTCGGCGCCGAGGCGCTGGGCGTGCATGGTGACGGCCTCGGCGGGACCGGCGGGCAGGAGCGCACCGTTGGGCGGCGGCTCCGGCGCCAACAGATGTGCACTGACGGCCAGTTGGGCGGTGAGGCGGCTGCCGCCGGGGCCCGCGGCCGTCCGTGACGCGATGCCCTGCGCGAGCCAGAGCCGCATCTGCGGGTCGTCGGTGAACGGCAGCCGGGGCGCCCCGAAGTTCGGGTCGAGTGCGATCTGGGTCTGCAGTGTGAGGCCGTGGAGGTCGGCGTGCTCGGGTGCGTCGAGGTCGATGACCTGCGCCGTCCCGGCGGGGAGCGCGGCGGCGATCTCGGCGGCCACCGCGCGCGGGACCTCGGCGAGCAGTCGTACGGAAGGGAGCCCCGCGAGCGGCAGCAGCAGCTCGCGCGCCATCCGCTCGGCCCCGCGCCCCGCCCGTACGGGACCGGCCTCGGCCACGTCGGGCACGACGATCACGGGTTCGCTCGCGCCCAGGGCCTCGTAGACCTCCGCGTCGCGCGCGACGTCGATCCCGTAGTGGTCGGCGAGCAGCCACAGCACCTGCGCGGGCGTGCGCCCCGCGGCGCTCGGCACCGCGGGCGCGGGCAGTGGCGGCGGAACGGTCCACGGGTCGAGGCGCGCGAGGTCGATGCGCTCGCGGTGGCCGGGGTCGCACAGCATCAGGAAACCGGTCAGCAGGCGCGAACTACCGCACCCCGGGGAGCCGGTGAGCAGCGCGACGCGCGGCGCCTCCGGCACGGCGGCCCGCCAGGCGGCGAGCGCGCGCAGGGCGGAGGCGCGGCCGCCGATGAACGGATGCGGCTCGTAGGCGACCTGCTGCGGCCCTGCCATGGGGTGCTGCTGCGGCGCCGCCATGGGGCTGTTCTGCCAGCTCACGACTCTCCCTGGTTCCCCGTAAACACGTGCCTGCTCACTCTACGGGCGAGCTCTGACAACGGGGTACGTGAGGCTGGCGGGGGTTGCCCGGGTGTCAGGGTGACTTGGTAAACTCGCCGCAAATTTACGTCTGTTGAGGCACACGGGGTCCTTCGGATGTACGGCGACACGGGGGAGATGCCGCCATGGCGATGATGCTGCCGGACGAGTTGGCCTGGCTGCTGGAGATGTTGGGTTTCGATTGGCCGACGGCCAATGAGGACCACATGATGCAGGCCGCGCAGACGTGGCGGGATTTCGGGGCGCAGGTCGGGGACATCCAGTCGGATGCGATGCGGTCGGCCGGGAATGTGACGTCGGACAATTACGGCGAGTCGATCGACGCGTTCGTCGAGAAGTGGGACAAGTTCTCCGGCGGTTCGGGGTATCTGGACGATGCCCGGCAGGCGGCCGAGGTGATCGCGTCGGTCTTCGATGTCGCGGCGATGCTGATCATCGGGATGAAGATCGCGGTGATCATTCAGTTGATCGTGCTGGCGGTCCAGATCGCGGTGGCGGCGGCGACGGCGGTGGTCACGTTCGGGATATCGGCGGCGGCGTCGGCGGCGATGACGCAGGTGACCCGGATCGCGGTGCGCAAGATTTTGAAGGAGGCCGCGCAGGCGCTGTTGGAGGCGGCGCTGGAGGCGGTCAAGGAGCCGTTCGTGTCCGCGCTGGAGGAGATGAGCAAGGACCTCGTCGCGCAGACGGTGAACCAGAATTTCGGTGCGCAGGACGGCTACAACCTGGGCCGCACGGCGGATGCGGGCAAGACGGCGGTCAAGGACGGCTTCGACAACTTCGGCCAGACGCTGGGTGAGTCGCTGCGGGACGGGGCCGGGAGCCGGGCCGGGTCGCATGCGCGGGGCGGGTTGGACAGTGCGGCGGGGAATGGGTCGTCGTCGGATGCGGGGGCGGATGCCGGTGCGGGGGCCGGTACAGGCTCCGGTTCTGGGGCTGGTTCTGGTGCCGGGTCCGGTTCCGGATCGGGGGCCGGGGCGGGAGCTGGTTCTGGTGGGACGGCATCCGGTGGTTCCGGTTCCGGTTCCGGTGATTCTGGGGCCGGTTCCGGAGCCGGGGCGGACACGAGTGGTGGTGGCGCCGGTTCGGGGTCTTCCGGGTCCGGCGGTGACGGGGGACGTGCGACGGCCGGTTCCTCGGCTTCCGGAGGCGCCGGAGACACCGGCGGCTCGGGCTCAACAAGCATTGGCAGCACGGGTGTTGGTACGCAGGCCGGCTCGAACGGCGACTCCGGATCGACGTCCTCCCCGACATCTACATCGACACCGCCCCCTTCCCCGGCACCGTCGTCCGATCGGCCGCTGACCCCGTTCGACGCGGGCTACAACGAGCAGCAGAACGGGCCCGGGGCCTCCTCGTCGTCCGACACCGCGGGCTCACAGGGCTCGCCGGGTTCCACGGGCCCGTCGCACGCGCCGGATTCCTCGTCACCTGGATCGCCCGGCTCGCCCGGACCGTCGAGCACGCCGGATGCCGCACCGTCGTCCGGCGCTCCGGACGTATCGACCGGCACGGACGCACCGCGCAGCAGCAACGAGACGCCCACGGTCCCGCCCGCGCGCGGGGACTCGGACACGGCCACGCCGACGCCGTCGCCCGCGCCGACCCCCACGCCGGATCCGGCGCCGTCGGCAGGTCCGCCGAATCAGGCCCAGGGCATCAACACGGCCTCGGAGAGCGCGGCCCCGGCGCAGGAGGCCACGGGCCCTGCCGCGCAGACCCCTTCGCCGGACCGCGGGAACGATCCGTCGACCGCGACGGACCCGCGTACCCAGGGCCAGCAGCCCGCCACTCCCACGGCGACGCCGGCGGGCACCCCCACGCCCGCCGACACCTCCTCACCCACCTCTACGTCGACCGGTACATCCGCGACGCCGGGCTCCATACCCGGCGCGGGGGTCGGCGCCGGAGCCCATGGCGGCTCCTCCGACTCACCGTCGCGTACGTCGTCGTCCAACCCGACGTTCCACTCGCAGAGCGCCACGGCCACCGAGGCCCAGCCTCGCCCTGTTCCTACGCCAACACCTGCGGGCGACCCGAACGCCGCGACACCGAACCCCAATCAGACGCCGAACGCGGCACCGACCGCGACTCCCGGCCCGGTGGCGAACGCCCCCACCACGCCGAACCAGGGCCCGACGCGCCAGCCCAACCAGTCGACGACGCCGCCCCGTACGGACACGCCCCGCAACGAGGGCCCCGGCCGTACGACCCCTACGCCACCCCGCTCCGAGCCGGGCGCTGCGCCGACCTCCCGCCCCAACACCCCCACCAACACCCGGCCGGGCGCCACCACGCCCAACCCTTCCACGACTCCCACCAACACCCGGCCGGGCGCCACCACGCCCAACCCCTCGACCACCCCGAACCAGCCCGGCATCGCTTCGACGCCCACTCCGAATCCGACGCCGAACCAGACTCCGGGGCAGACGCCGAACCAGACGCCGAACCAGACTCCGGGGCAGACGCCGAGCCAGCCTGCGAATCAGGTCCCGAATCAGACGCCTACGCAGACGCCGAATCAGACGCCGAGCCAGGCTCCTAACCAGCCGACGACCCAGGTCCCGAATCAGGCAACGCCCCAGACGCCGAGCCAGCCTGCGAGTCAGACGCCGAACCAGGCTCCGAGCCAGGTCCCAGGGCAGACGCCCAGCCAGCCTGCGAGTCAGACGCCGAACCAGGCTCCGAGCCAGGTCCCAGGGCAGACGCCGAATCAGCCGGCGAACCAGGTCCCGAACCAGTCGCCTACGCAGACGCCGAATCAGACCCCGAGCCAGTCGCCGACCCAGCCGACGCCCCAGGTCCCGACCCAGGCAACGCCCCAGACGCCAACATCCAACAACCCCGGTACCCAGCAGCCCAGTTCGAACGACCAGCCCACCCAGGAGTCGCCCGACAGCACCCCGCCGAAGCAAGAACAGCCGGCGCCGCTGTCGCAGGGGCAGAGCCTCCAGCAGATCCGCGACAGCCTCAACCACGCCCCGTACGGCCTGCTGACGCCGGACCCCGCCCACCAGCAGGCCCTGGCCAACGCCGTCCCCCGCAACGAGGACGGCACGCCCCAGCGCCACCCCGACCCCAACGGCGAGTGGGCTCAACTCCAGAACGACGGCGGACTCTCGCAGCCGGGCCGTTCCAACAACTGCCTCGACAACGCCCGCGCAGGCCTGTCCACCTGGTTCGGTGACCCCCAGGTCTCCGCCCCCCGCACCCCGGACAAGAACCAGGACGGCTCGCTCGACACGATGTCGCCCGAGCGCGACTCGTACAACAACCTCGACGCCTGGGCGGGCCGTCCCCAGATCTGGGCCGGCGCCGACCACCCCAGCCCCTACGGCCGCATCGCCCACCACCTCCAGGAGGCGGGTCCCGGCTCGGCGGCCGTGGTGGGCGTGCAGTGGCCGGGCGGCGGCGGCCACGCCTTCAACGTCTACAACCACAACGGCCAGATCATCTGGGTCGACCACCAGACCGGCGAGGTCAGCCCCAACCCCATCCACACCGGCGCCGCCGGCGTCCGCTACGTCCCCTTCGACCCCAACGGCCAGACCATGGACGCCCCATGGGAGAAGAAGAACGAGACGGAAGGACAGGAGGGGCAGGAGCAGAGCCAGGCGGCCACTGAAGGTGATCAGACGCCAACAGAACATGAATCTGCCGGCCAGACACCTACGGCATCGCCTTCCCACCATGCTGGCAGTCCCGCACCGGGTTCAGGCCAGACACCCTATGGCGCCTCCGACCCTGTTGGTGCAGGGCACACCCCATCCCAACAAGAAGCAACACAGCAACAAGCTGTCGCACAGACGCACAAGCCCAACTATCCGCAGGCTGACCCTGCCCCTACCGACCACCCGAGGCTGCCGCCTCCAGAGACGGTCGACTCGACCCCGCACCACGGAATGCTTCCCATGCCCGACCAGCAGAACCTGCGCCAGACGAACGACGTCCGGCAGGTCGGTATGGATCACGTCCTGAACCAGCTCGATTCCTGGTTGGAACCCGTCACCGACGGATACCCGAACGGCACACCGACGCCTCGGCGCCCCTTGATCGACGCGATGGAACTGGTGCGGGCCGCCCATCAGGACGCGCCGCCGGACCAGGACGGGACACCTCCCAAGCCGAAGCCCCTCTCGAAGGCCGAGCTCGCCCGGATTCTCCCCGGCTTCGAGAACATGCACCCCGGAGAGCAAGGAGCTGTCGTCGCGTCGCTCGCCCGATTGAGCCACAACTTTCACACCGCTCATGGCGTCGGCGTCAGTCCGGAAGCCGACCCCAACCATCCCGCGCACGGCGCCGCTGCCCATGCACGCGCGGGATGGAACGCCGGCCACCGCCAGGACGACGTGCTCAGGGCCGCGATCCAGGAGGAGTACCAGCGCTCCGGCGTGGCAGGCGCGCTGCGGGATGCGGGAAAGCATCGCCCGGACTTCACTGGGCGGAACTACGCGGTAATTGAAGTACGTGATCCCATAACGGACGAAAGTACTTACCTTGTCGACAGTTCCTACCCGAACCGCACCGGTGAGAAGGGGAAGCATTCGGAAGAGAACGTCCTGGACTACCTGGATCATCTCAACAGTCGGCGCGAGCGCGGTGAACGGTACACCGTCGAGGGTTTGTTCACGGACCGGGAGCCGTGTGGTTTTGGTGCTGGGCACGCGAATTGCTCACGGATGCTGTCGAACCGCATTCCTGGTGTCGATGTCTACTACGGCACCGGGTATCGAAAGAACGCGGAAGTGGTCGAGGGGGACACCAGTAGCGCCAAGCGTAAGAAGCAGTTCGACCAAGATCTCGCCAGGAACCTGGAGCGACTTGGCAGAGTCTGGGTCGGGGCGATGGCCGCTGGGGACCTGAGGGTCCCGCCGACAGGTGCAGCCGACCAGGCCAGCCCTCTCCATGCGCCACCCGTAAGCTCCGAGCCACCCACAGGTAACAGCAACCCGCCGGAATATGGCGGCGCCGGAACGACGTCGTCGACGCCTGGGCCGGAAGGGTCGGAGGGAATTGGCTCGAACGGGGACGAAAGAACGGGCCCAGACGTAGAGTCCGAGCAGTCGGGGTACTCTGAGCCGCCCATGGAGCGTGGGGGTTCCACCGAGCAGGAGCTCCGTGAAGCAATCAAGGAGATTCCAGGTAAGCAGCGACCAAAGCCGGATGTCTTGGAAAGGGCGCTCGAACGCTTGGCATCCGAGCCCGGTGGGCAGCGTGTGGCTGAAGCCATCGCCGCTGGGAATTTCAGCCGGAGCGAGGGGTTTGGGCAGGTCGTCTCATCGTTGGGTGCCCGTAAGGAAGCGATGTTCCAGCCCGGCGCCGATCAGATTCTCTTCGGCGATGAGTTGGTGCGTAGTGGAGTACCTGCGCAAAGCATTGAATTCGAGTACAAGATCCCTGTCGGTGCCGATGCCGATATTCGTATCACCGATGAATCCGGCGCAATATACACCTATCAGATGAAGCATCTAAACAACCCCCTTGACGAGGTTTCGGAGATCACCAGGGGGAAGTACCTGCTGCAGTTGGCCCGGACCGAAGCAGATCACCGAATCATGCTGATCGATGGTGGCAGCGGCACGTGCGCCGACTGGATGTCCAACGGTTCGCACGAGGCTCTCATGAACATCCACAACGGTGGGGGAGGGCCGAAGGGGGAAGGAATCACATTTGTTGTACGTCTCAGTGACGGCACACTGGTGATCCCGCCCGGCGCCAAGACCGACCCTAAGGACATGCTGTGATCACTACAGACCCGATTGGTGACTGGACCTGGGAAGTGGTCCCTGTCGATGGTCGTATCCACTCGTCGCGCGCCATCGAACTGGCTGTAGAGGTGTGGAGCGTCTTGGCGAGTGTGGGGGTGGCGGTTCCGGTCGCCGAGGTCGGTGTCACGGTCAGACAGGTGGGTGCCGCGCGGGACATTCGACTTGTGGAGACCGCTGCACCAGTGGGCGATGGCACGCAAGCGGCCAGGAGCGCACTCACTCGCGCCATCGAACAAGTTCAAGATTTCCAGGGCGACTTCATCGTCGATGCGCGTGTGCGCTGCCCTGGAGTGTGGACGGTCGGTGGGGTGGAGCACCGCGCTGAACAACTCTTCACCATCCAGGCGGACGTCTGGAAGAATAGCCTGGCGACGGTGACGCTGGAGACGTATTGCGATGCGTGGCTCACGATTGACACCCGAGGCCGGGAGCAATTGGCGATTCATGCCGATAATTCTCCTCGACTCGAACTCGCCCTGAAACAGATCTCCGAGTTGCTGGGAGTCCAGCCGACTCCGGGCGACGAAAACCGGTACGCCACGCCTACGGAGTCCGGATTCGAGGACGTCAGGGTCGAGGGGCCTGCGTACATCGATGCTTGGGGGACCTTCGAAGTGCCCGCGCGGGCTCAACGGCTTCGGTTCGGACTGCCGCCGTCGGAGGGCGAATACTTTGATGTCACCGATGACGCCGTTTCCTATCTCGCCGTACGGGACGACGGTGGGAGAGTCCTGGGCTATGTATGGGCGGCGCAAACGGACAATGCGGTTGGATTCGAACCTCGAACCGCAGCCGGCGAAGTCGCACTCGAAGCGGGACGTCTCTGGATTCAGCGGCTGCGTGACGCGTATGCTCTCGGCCTCCCTGCATCAACAGTTCTCAACTGGCTCGTCGCTCAGCCGCCTTTGACGGGAATGGGGCGCATCACCGATAAGGAACCTCAAGAGTGTGTCTCACTGGACAGTTTGGAAGAGGAATCCGGCCGTTGGTGACTACTCATTGACGGAGTCCGGATGGGAGAGAAGTTCGGCAACTTTCCGCGGGGAAGTGAGTCTGACAGGATTACCCGATGAGCATGGACCTTGATGCCGTACTTGCAGACCCGGCAAGGTTGTTGACGGTCGACCGCGCGGACGTGCGTGAGCGGATCGCAGCCGAGCCCACGGGCGTGGAGGTGGGCCGCGAGGTCTTCCTGCAGGCCGAGGCCGTCTTCGGGAGCGCGGATGTGCCGGCCGCCGAGTTCGCCTCCTGGCTGCACTTCGCGGCCATGGCTACGGGGCACCACGAGTACGCCGCGCGAGTCCTGGCAGCCGAGCCGGGGATGCCGTGGAGCACGCGGTGGGCGTGGTGGCGGCCGGCCAGCTGGTTCGTTGCCCAGCCCAGCCTGAACGGTGACTACTTCGAGGTGCGTTGTCGCCGCCAGGGGGCGGGCCTCGTTGAGGTGGTGGACCATCGGGGGCCGATCCGCCTCGATGCGGAGTCGGGACGCAGGGTGCCTGTGCCGCCGCTGGGCGGTGAAGAAGGGGCGGGCGAACCGACGGTGTCATGGGAGTCGCTCGGCCCGGCCGAGTTGTACCGATGGGATCTGACCGCACCGGAGAGCTGGCAGGCCGCCGTCGCATGGTCTGCCGAGGGTGGGCGGGCGCGCCACCTCGTAGTGGACTCTCACGGCATCGCGATGCTCGAGACGGATGCGGAGGTGCTCCGGAACTGGCCGCGAAGCGCGGGGATCGACACCTCTTCGTCCGAGGGTCTGCCGCTGGGCCCCACCCCAGGGCGAAAGCGGCCGGTGGGGCCGTTGACTGCCGCCCGGATCGACGACGCGTTCGGAGTGGGCAACGTGCTGCGCGTTCCCGACAGCGCGCTTTCAGAGGCCCTTGAGCACCCGGAAAGCAGGCGGCATTTGCGTGATGTGGGCATCCCGGCGCGGTGGGCGTGCCATGGGGTCGGGTTCACGGCGTACGCCCCCGAGGAGTTGCGGCCCGCAACCGCCGCCGATGATCTGCCACAGGACCTGGTCGGCTTCGGGGTCTGCGACTTCGGCGATCTGTACGTACATGGTCGCGACGGATCCGTGCACATCTGGAGCCGACTGGAAGGGCCGACGAACCGCACGCTCGTGCCCCTGGCGCCTGATCTCGATGTGTTCACGCGTGTTCTGGAGGCGGTGTATCGCTACTCCAACGCCTGTTGGCACCCCTATCCGGTGGAGGGGGAACAGGAGACGGTGGTACAGGAGTTCCTGGACGAACTGGAGGCGCTGGCACCGGGGTTCTTCGATCCGCAGGTGCCCAGTGGTGTGCTGTGGAGCTGGATCTGGGCGGGCATCACCGAGCTCGACGTGGACGGCTTCTGAGCTCGGGGCTCGGGGCTCGGGGCATGGGTACTCAGCAGCTGTCCCAACGATCAACGCACCCTCGGAACGGAGGTCCTTTTGCCCCTGACGATCCTGTCCGGCCTCAGCACCGTTGTCGCCCGCCTCCGCACCCCCACCCGGGAGTGGGTGGAAGCATGCACCTCCGGTATGGGAGTTCACCTCGGCCGCCCACGCGGGCGTCGCCGTCGCGCTGCACGGCGTCACCGGCAGGGGCTACCGGCTTCCCGAGCACGACGACTGGGACCCGGCGGAACTCGCCGACACCGCCCCGTCCGGCGACGACTGGGATCCCGACTGGCACTCCGGCCGGTGGAACGTCGACCGCGACCGCCCGCACGTCATGGCGGAGAGCCTCAGTACGTTCGTGCGGCTGGTGACCGCCTGGGTGGTGCTGCGGCAGCGGCGCTCAGTGGGGGAGGAACGGCACGTGCGGGCAGACAGGTGAAGCGACCGTGATCAGTCTGTCCGTGAGTGACGTGATCGAACGGTTCGTCGGTGGGGACGTGGGCCTCACCGGCGGCGGCGTGACCTGTGTCGTGGACCCGTCCGGCCGGCACGGCGAGCAGGTCCTGCACGCCGTGCGGGAACGGGTGCCCGACAGCGTCCTCGTCGACGTGGCCGGCCGC
The DNA here is from genome assembly GCF_042730865.1 of Streptomyces sp. NPDC059897. Classification (NCBI taxonomy): domain Bacteria; kingdom Bacillati; phylum Actinomycetota; class Actinomycetes; order Kitasatosporales; family Streptomycetaceae; genus Streptomyces; species Streptomyces sp. NPDC059897. The sequence continues at coordinate 48,813 of NZ_JBHWKQ010000041.1, forward strand.
ACCGCGGACGAGGCGCTCACCAAGGTGCTGGACGCTCTCGGCGCGCGGGCCAAGGCGCCCCGTTCCTGGACCCGGCAGGTGCCGAAGAAGCCTGCGCGGCCAGTGCTCGTATCCCACCTGGAACTGGTGGGCCACACCCGCACCAGCGGCGAACCGCAGCGGCTGCTGCGCGCCCTGGGCCGGATCGGCGGCAAGGGCCACGCCGTGGTCGTGGTCACCCGCGACACCCGCCACCTCGGCCGCGGCGACCGCCCGCTCCAGCTGTCGGTGCAGGCCGAGGCGGAGCGCGAAGTGCCCGTAGACGTACGGGCGTTGGCGCAGGCGGAGGCGCGTACGGTGCCGTACGTCATCTGGCGGGAACTCGTCACGGCCATGACCGGGCGGCCTGTCGAGGTCGACGACTTGTCCCGGGTGGTCGAGCAGCACGGCGAGCTCCTGCTGGCCGGGACCGAGAGCCGGACGGTCTCCTTCCGGGACGAGTCCGTTGCACGCGAGCTGCGCGCCCAACTCCCGCCCGAGGACCGCGCACGCATCCACCGCCACCTCTACGCCCACCTCGCGGAGTCGAGTACACAGTGGGTCCACCCGGAGGGCCGCACCGACGCCGACGCCGACACCGACGCCGACACCGACGCCGACTCCGACGCCGACTCCGACGCCGACTCCGACGCCGACTCCGACGCCGACTCCGACGCCGACTCCGACGCCGACGCCGACGCCGACACGGACCCACTGGCCCGCTACGCCACGATCGCCCTCGCCGCCCACGCCGCGGCCGCGGGCATGGCCACCGCAGACCCGCACTTCCCCCTGCTCACCGAACTCCTGCACGACACCCGTCTCGTCGCCCACATCCCGCCCACAGCCCTGCTGGAGGCCGCCGAAGGCGCGGGCATGGAGCAAGCGCCCGCCGGTTCCGTGCTTGCCGACGCGGTGCTGGCCCGGGACTACGCGATCCTGCCGTGCGCGCAGCCGACGTGGGTGGCGTGGTTGCACCTTCAGGCGACGGTTCGTGGCGACACGGAGTTGGCGGAGGAGCTGGAGCGCAGCGGCGTACGGTTGCCGTGGCGGGTGCGGTGGTCGCGGTGGCGGCCCCCGGCCGGCCTGCACGTGCCGTACCTCGCCATCCCCGACGCCTACGACCTGCTGGAACTGCGCCTGCACGACCGCCCGGTGGTGGCTGCCCTCGCCTACCGGGGCCGGGAGCGCCATGTGACCGTGTACGACCCGCGGAGCGGCGAGGTGCTGGCCACCGGCGCCTGGCCGCGCAACCAGCCTCCCGAGGACGCCGTACCAGGTCTGCGCTGGCCGACCCCCGGCGGCGAGGACGACCGCCCGGACGTGGACCCGGCGAGCCGCTACCTCCTCGAAGCGGGTCCGGTGACCATCGGCGACACGGTCGTACTCGGCGGCTGGGGCGGCCTGTTCGCCATCGAGCCCACCACGCAGGAAGCGGCTGCACCGCCATTCAGTGGCCTCAGCCTCCGCCACCGCTCAGAGGCCCTGTGCCCGCCCGTACTCACCGCCCCGGCGACCGTCCCGGCCCACGCCCCCGCCCCCGGCCCCGAGGACCTCGACACGATCTTCGAGGCCGATTCCGGGACCCTGTACCGGGTGCAGGAGCCCCTGCTCCCCGACGGCCTCACCGACCCGGCCACCCGCGAGTTCCTCACCACCCTGGGCCTGCCGTCCTTCCGCGACGTGCACGGCCTCGGCTTCTACGGCCTGGAACCGGACCACCGCTGGACCGACGTCGCGCAGGGCACCCACACGGGCCCGCTGCCGCCCCGCCCAGCGAATCTCCTGCGCGAGGTGCCCTGGCCGGACGGCGTCCCGCGCACCGACCACCAGCACGAACCGATCACCCCCAGCGGCCCGTACTACGCCATCGGCCTCTGGATGGGCGACGACGTCGTGATCGACGGCCCGACCGGGCAGATCCTCCACCTGCCCGGTGAGAACCGCGAGGACTTCCACAGGGCGGAGATCGTCGGCCGGAACCTGCACGACTTCCTCGCGCTGGTCTCCGTCTGGCTCCTCGGAGTCCAGGTGTTCACGACATCGGGCGACGAGATCGAGACGCGCGACCTCGAGGACCGGGTGAAGGGCCTGCAGTCCGCGGTCGATCCGCTCGGCGCGGCGGCGGGGGTCTGGGGAGTGGCGTTGACGGATCACTAGTGCTGCGCCGCGGAAGTTCCGCCGATGGCCATCGGCTCGTTGACCGGGCATGGTGCTTGATCCTGATGATCGGTGTGTATTGGAGGACCGGGTTCGTGCGCACACTGCCCCGCAGCGGGTGGCCCGTCGTGCGCGCATAGTTCTGCTGGCTGCTGGAGGGTGTTCGGCCTGGCGGATAGCGGAGATCGTCCGGGTGGACGTCTCCACGGTGGTCCGGTGGCGGGATCGGTATGCCCGGCAGGGGCTGGCAGGGTTGGAGGACCGGCCCCGTTCGGGGAGACCGCCCGTCTACGGGCCCGAAGTCCGGCTGCGGGTCGTGGCGGCAGCCACCAGTACGCCGCCGCGCCCCTACGGAGGCTGGTCGCACCGGCTGATCGCCGATCACCTGGCGGACACGGGTATTTCTGCCTCCCAGGTCGGGCGGATTCTCGCGGCGCTCCAGGTCAAGCCGCACCGGGTCCGCGGCTGGCTGACCCGGCCCGCCGACCCGCAGTTCTTTACCAAGGCGGCCGAGGCGTGTGCCCTTTACTGCTGTCGACCGCCGCGTTCGGTGGTGGTGTCGGTGGACGAGAAGACCGCGATGGCTGCGCGTTCCCGCAAGTTCCCCGACCGGCCGCCCGGTCCCGGGCGGGCGCGGCGGCGGGAGTTCGAGTACGTCCGGCACGGCACCGTCTCGGTCACCGCCGGGCTGGACGTGCACACCGGGCAGGTCGTCGTGGAGGACCTCCCGCGCAACGACTCCGCGCACTTCATCCGGTTCCTGACGCGGCTGGAGCGGCGCATCCCGGCCGGGCTGACGATCCATCTGGTCCTGGACAATGGCTCCTCGCACACCTCCAAGGCCACCGGGGCCTGGCTGGCCAGGCATCCGCGGATCGTGGCACACCACACCCCCAAGCACGCCTCCTGGCTCAACCAGGTGGAGATCTTCTTCTCCCTCCTGGCCCGCGCCGTCCTGCGCCACGGGGACTTCTCCTCCCGCGCCGACCTGCTTCGCAAGGTGACCGACTTCGCCACCGTCCACAACGAGACGGCTCGCCCGTTCAGTTGGAACTACGAGGGGCGCCCGCGCCAGACTGAGGCGGGAATCGCCGTCGCTGCGAAGGAACCGTTCCATGCCCGCTGACTCCATCCTGCAGATCAAGGTGACACTGGCCGACATCCGCCCGCCCATCTGGCGGCGGCTGCAGGTGCCGGCCGACCTCACCCTCGACCGCCTGCACCTGGTGATCCAGACCGCAATGGGCTGGGAGAACTACCACATACACCTCTTCGAAACCCCGGCCGGCGCCTACGGACGCCGTGACAGCGAGTTGGGTCACCGCGACGAACGCAAGGTCCCGCTCTGCGCGGCCGCGCCCGCCGCCGGAGACAAGATCCGCTACACCTACGACTTCGGGGACGACTGGGCGCACCACATCGAGGTCGAAAAGGTCCTGCCCCGGGACACGGGAACGACCTACCCCCGCTGCCTGACCGGCCGCCGGGCCTGCCCGCCCGAGGACTGCGGCGGCCCGTGGGGCTACGCAAACTTCGTCGAGGCCATCACCGATCCCGGGCACGAGGAACATGACGACCTCCTGGAGTGGGTCGGCGGCGCATTCGACCCCACCCAGTTCAACGCCGAGGACATCAACAGACGCCTTGCCGCCTGATGGCCATCGGCGGAACTTCCGCGGCGCAGCACTAGGTGCAGCCGGTCACGGCTCAGCACTTCCAGGCGCGCCAGGTCGGGGGAGCGAACCACCAGTCATGTACGAGAGTGTCACCGCTGCGACGGCGGTCGAACGCATCATGGCCTTGCACCGTGAAGGCGGCTGTCAGGTGGTCGAGTTGATGGGTTCGGCCGGGCCGGGGCCGGGCAGTCGCGCCGAGATCCTGTCCCGGGTACGCGACGCCGTGCCCGGCGCGGTGTGGGTCGAGGCCTCGGGGCTCGGGGCGCGGGAGCTGGTCGATCGGGTGGGCGAGGCGCTACGGGAGCGTGGTGCGGACACCGGAGCGGGCCCCGCGTTGGTGCTGGTCGCGGGTGGGCACGGGGTACCCGGCGGGCGCGGAACCGGCTACCCGGAGGCCGCGCTCGACCTCCTCGACCGCGAGATCGCCAGGCCGGCCCATGCCGATGCCGATGCCGATGCCGGAGCCGGAGCCGGAGCCGGTGCCTTGGTCGTGGTCGAGGTCGGCTGGCACGACCGATGGTTCACCTCCCGGCCGCGACTGGAGATCGAGGCACCGCGGCGTCAGCCCGACCACGGCCGCTCCCCGGCGGAACTGCGCGAGTGGGCCCTCCAGGCCCTCGCCCTCGCCCAGTCGTCCGCGGCCTCGGTCGCGGTGTGGCGCCAACTCTCCCGCCTGCTCAACGGCGGCGACCTCGAACTCCCCCTGGACGCCCCGGAGATCACGGTCGCGTCGGACGGCCGCGTCTGGTTCACCGATTGGTCGCGCCGGGACGAACTCCGGGCCTCGGTGGACCTGGCCCACGCCCGCCACGTCCACGCCGACATGACGCAGTGGCTGCGCGAACGTGTCGACCAGCGAGGGGACGGAGTCGGCCGCTACGCCATCCTCGCGCTGGCCGCACACGCGGCGCGCGGCGGGAGGTACGGCGAGTCCTTCCACGAACTGTCCGGTGACACACGGCTGTTGGCCCGCCTCTCGCCCCAAAGCCTCATCGAGGCCGACAAGACGGTACGCGCCGACCTCGACGCCGTACGGATGGACCCCGCCTACCGCGACCGCTACGCCGCCTGGTCGGCCCCCACGACCGCCGGCCGCGCACGCGACCTCGAAACGGCCGGCCTGCGCATGTTCGAGTTCGACGAATGGGCGTCCTGGCTCGCCTTGGCGGCGCTGGCACAGGGTGACGAGGCGGCGGCGGAGGCCGTGGCCGAGGCGTACCCCGACCGGCCGTGGGCCGTGCGCTGGTCGCGTTGGCGTCCACCGGGCGTCGTCGACCCGCGGCGGGTGTTCCCCGGCCCGGTGACCGGTCTCGAACTCGCCCCCGACGGCTGGGACCCGGAGGGCCGGACGGCGGTCGTCGCGCGGGACGACACTCGGCCGAAGCCGCGCTACTGGGTGTACGACGCGGCCACGGGTGACGTGCTCGCCGGGCCGTGGACGGGCGCGGTGCCCGCCTATGGGGAGCATGAGCCGTTGTGGGGCAGTGTCGGAGGCGGCGGGGGCCGATTGCGGGCGTGGGCCGCGTTCGACCCGTTTCCCCCGGACCCCGGTCTCGTACGGGACCGGTTGCAGGTGGGGGAGCTGGTCGTCGTGGCGTCGACCGGCGGCATCTTCGCGGTCGAGGCCACCGACCCGGAGCGCTTCCCGGACGGGTTCCAGGGACCGCGGACGGTGGATGAGGACGACGAGTTCGACGAGGACTGGACCGACGACTCCGACGACTCCGACGACTCCGACGACTCCGACGACTCCGACGACTCCGACGACTCCGACGGTGATGGCGGCGATGGCCTCGGCCTGGCCATGCCGTCCCCGAACAGCGCCGCACTGATCAACGTCCGCCCCTGCCATCTCGCCCCTGCCCAGGCCGACTTCGCGTCGTCACCCGGGAAGGTGTTCGTCCCGCAATCCATGACCCGCCTCCCCGAAGCTCACCTTCCCGAGGACCTGACCGACCCCACCGCCCGCCACACCCTGACCACGACCGGTCTCCCGGCCCTGGTGACCGCGGAGCTCCACCTGGGCATCGCCCCGGAGGCCGGCACCCCGCTGCCCCGCCTCCGCGATCTCCCCCTGTACGTACTGGGCGACTGGAACGGCGGCCCCATCGCCGTGCACGCGACGACCGGCCGGGTCCACCGCCTGCCCCGCCACGCCCACTGGACCGAGTCCGACCTCCCCGACGACACCCCACCCGGCGATGATTGGTACCCCGAGTGGCACTCCGGCAAATGGAACGTCGACCACGACGCCCCCCACCTCATGGCCGAGAACCTGGACGTCTTCGTCCGCCTCGTCACCACCTGGGCAGTCCTCCGCGCCCACTTCCCGATGGCGTACACGCAGCCCGAACTCTTCGACCTACGCGACGAGTTGGAGGACCTCCTGCGCTCCATCGGCCCGCACGCGGCGCACAGCTGGTGGACGGAGGGGCTGCAGGAGGTCATCTGACAGGCAGGGCTGCACTGGCCATTGCCCCTCTTCCCGGTCCAGCGGTCGGCAAGAGATGCCCAAGGGGGTCTGACAGGATTACCGCACGGACGTCGAGCGTACGGCAGCAGGCAATGGGCGGGGAGAACCAGTAACCGTGTACGAGACCGTCACCGCAGCGACCGCCGTCCAGCGCATCACTGCCTGGCATCAAGAAGGCGGCGGCCGCGTCGTCGAGTTGATGGGCTCGACCGGGGCTGCGCGCGCCGACGTACGCACCCAGGTACGCGACGCCGTACCGGGAGTCGTGTGTGTCGATGCTGCGGCGCTCGACGGTGACGCGCTGGTCGCTCGTATCCGGGAAGGGGTGTGGCAGGCCGCGGAGGCCGGGGCCGGTGTCGGGGTGCGGCTGGTCGTCCTGACCGAGGGGCAGCGGGTTACCGGAAGGCGTGAGTGGGGGTGCCCGACGGCGGTCCTCGAGCAGTTGGAGCGGGAGGTCGCGGAGGCGCTGGGTGTGCTGCTGGTCCTTGAGGTGGACTGGCACGAGGTACGGGGCGGGACCCGGGCGCAGTTGGAGCTGGAGAGCCCCGTGCGGGGGCCGGATCCCGGGCGTTCCGCGGCCGAGTCGAGGCAGTGGGCGTTGCAGGCGCTCGCCCTGCAAGAGGGCGGCGGAGCGCCGCTGGAGGTGTGGCGGCAGCTGTCGTGGGCGCTCAACCACGACGAGCTGGAACTGCCGGTCGACGTCGACGAGGAGATCGAGGTCGACCGGCGCGGCTGGTACCGGTTCCGGAACTTCAAGCGGTCACGTGAGCTGGCGCGCTCGGTGGACCCGGGCCTGGCACGGCAGGTGCACGCCCAGATGGCGCGGTGGCTGGTCGAGCACGTCGGTGCGGACTCGGACCTGGGCAGGTACGCGGATGCCGCGCTGGTCGAGCAAGTGGGGAGGTGGCCGTGACGAGGCTGTCCGTGAGTGACGTGATCGAGCGGATCGTCGGCGGGTACGCCGGTCTCACAGGCGGAGGCGTGAACTGCGTTGTGGACCCGTCCGGACGGCACGGCGAGCAGGTCCTGCACGCGGTGCACGAGCGCGTGCCCGGCAGCGTTCTCGTCGACGCGTCCGCAGGCACCGCGGATGAAGCGATCACCGAGGTCCTGCGTGCCCTGGACGTGCGGATTCCGCCGTCGGGACTGTGGTCGGCGCGGCATGTGCCGAAGCGGCCGACGCGACTGATCCTGGTGCGCCATCCCGATCTCGCGGGCCTGACGCGCACGAGCGGGGATCCGAAGCGGCTCATGGCGGCGCTGGAGCGCGTGGCCCGCCGGGGACACACCGTCGTCGCCACCGTCCATGCCGGGGAGGTGGAGGCATTCGACGCGAGTGGGCAGACTCTGCGCCTCGCCGCCGAGTCGCCGGACACGGACGTGGACGTTCTGCCCATCGAGTTGCGTGCGCTGGCGCTCGGGGAGGCGTACGAGGTGCCGGTCGGTATCTGGCGGGAGTTGGTGGCAGGTCTCACCGGTCGGCGCCCGGACCGGGAAGCGTTGCTGGAACGTGCCGAGGCTCATCCCGCGGTGGTGAAGGCACAGGCCGGTGACGACGTCGTGTCGTTCACCGATGAGGGCGCGGCGCACGCGTTGCGGTCGCTGGTCTCCGCGGACGAGCGGGCGCGGACGCACCGTCAACTGGTCGCCCGTATCAAGGACTTGAGCGCGAACTTCGCGCATCCCGAAGGGTGGGCCGCCTCCGGACCGGAGGGCCGTTACGCGGCGACCGCGCTCGCCGCGCACTGCGTGGCAGCCGATGAGGCCGGGGCCGAGGCCGGAGACGGGAACGCGCAGGGGAACGGGAACGAGGGCTCGGCGGAGCTGGCGGCGCTGCTGCGCGAGGGGCGGCACATCGCCCACATTCCACCGCAGTCGTTGCTGGAGGCGGCCGAGGGCGCGGGTATGGGGATGGCGGACATCCCCGTGGGCTCGGCACTCGCCGACGCGGCGTATGCCCGCCAGTACCGGCTGCTTCCGTGTACGCAGCCCACGTGGGCCGCGTGGCTGCACTTCCAGGCGGCGGTGCGCGGCGACACCGACCTGGCCGAGGCGGTCGTGGACAGCGGAATCGCGCTGCCGTGGCGAGTGCGCTGGTCGCACTGGAGCCCGCCGGGCGGCATCCACATGTCGTACCTGCCCTTCCACGATGTGTCGGACGTCTTCCAGGCGCGCCTGCACGACCGGCCGGTGCTGGTGGCCGTGGAACGGCGCGACGTCACCAAGATCTACGACGTGGCGACCGGCGAGCTGCTCTCCTCCGAGCTGTGGCCGGAGTCCGAGGAGAACGACGAGCTGGTCGCGGCGGTGCGGACCCTCACGCCGGAGGAGTACGCGCAGGTGGCACCGCTGCCCGACCCGTTGACCGTCGTTGGGGAGGAGATGCTGAAGCCCTATCTCCTGGAGCTCCAGCCCGTTCCCGTGGCGGGGCTGGTGGTGCTGGGCGGCTTCGGTGGTCTCTTCTGTATCGAACCGGCTCCGGATGCGCCCTTCACGGGGATCACCCTCGCCCCGTCCCTGGCCGCCTGCCCGTACTGGCTGGAGGCGCCGGCCAACGTTCCGCACCACGCCCCGGTGCCCCGTGCGGCCGATCTGAACGTCCTGCTCGCCGACGCCGACGCCGACGAGGAGCAGGGCGAGCCCGGGGACCTTGTGCCCGTCCCGCCGCCGCTCCTGCCCGACGAGCTGACCGACCAGGCCACCCGTGAGTTCCTCACCACCCGGGGCGTGCCGTCGTTCCGGGACCGGTACGGCCTCGGCTTCCACGGTCGCGAATGGGACTCCGCCTGGTGGCGCGTGGCGCACGGTACGCACACGGGGCCGCTCCCGGCGTTGCTGCCCGAGAGGTTCCTGCGCGAGGCGGAGTGGCCCGTCGACGTGCCGCGTGACACCGACCGTTGGGGCCGGGCCATCGAGGCCAAGGGGCCGTTCTTCGTCATTGGTACGTGGATGGGGACGGACGTGGTGATCGACGGCCCGAGCGGACAGGTGCTGATCCTGCCCGGCGCGGACCGTGCGATGTTCCGCGAGGCGGAAGTGGTGGCACGGAGCCTGGAGAGCTTCCTGGCGATGATCGTGGTGTGGCTGCTGGCGTTCCGTCTCCGCGGCAATGAACGCGACCGGGACGGGAACCGCCTCCTCGCCGACCGCGTACGTGGGCTCCACTCGCTGATCGACCCCGTGGGGGCGTCGTCCGGTATGTGGGGCGTGGCCCTGCGGGAGGGTTAGGCGAAGGCAGGTACGAGAGTGCCGCCTGTCGCGCGACGGGCTCGGGATGAGCCGCAGCCCCCTGGTCGGCTAGGGTCGCGGGCATGACACGTACGGGTGGAGACGGTACTGGCCTGCAGTGGGAGGCGGACTTCTCGCGGAAGTGGGAGACCGAGCTTCCGCCGGAGGAGCGCGCGCTCGCCGAGGAGCGGGAGCGCGTCGCCGAGGCGGTGCGGCGCGAGCGGCTGCGGGGGATCGTGTGCGCGGCCGTCTTCCTCGCGGCGGCCGTCGCGGCGCTCATCGGCCAGGCCGTCGGGAGCGCGGGGGCGGTCGCGATCGGGGCCAATGCCCTGGGCGTCGTCGGCGGCTGCGGCGCGCTGTGGCTCGCCGTGCGGGGCGCGGGCGGCATGGGCCGTCAGGGCCTTTGGCTGATGGTCGGATCGCTGCTGGTCATCGGGGTGGGTCAGGCGATCTGACCCGCGCCTCGGCCCGCCCCGCCGCGGACCAGCGCCGCGGACCCGCCCGGCAGGCCTGCCCGCCGGGCCCGGCCCCCGTCACGTCATCTTGCTCATGCTGGAGATCGTCTCGCCCCCGCCCGCCGCGAAGTCGACGTCGTTCTGTTCCTGGCGGATCAGCTGCTCGTTGAAGGACTCGTTCTCGCTGTGGTTCTTGGCCATCGCGCCGAGCGCGCCGCCGATGTTCGTCAGCTCCTGCGCGAGGTGCTGCATCGACTCGAACATGCCGGTCTGCAAGCCCTCGTAGGCGAGGCCGAACTTCTCGCCGATCTCGTCGTCGCCCCACGGCGGCATGTCCGCCTTGTCGGCGAACGTGGTCAGGCCCTGGACGAAGCCCTCGACCTGGCCCTTCTCGGGCGCGGGGGCCTCGCCGCTGGTGGGGGCGCAGGCGTTCACGGACGCCAGGCCGTTCTGCAGGGCGGCCGCCGCCCTGGCGAACGCCTTCCCGAAGTCCTGGAAGTTCGTGCCTTCGGTGGCCAGGGACGTCGTATCGGTACGGAATCCTTCGCGGGGCATGAGGGTCCTCTCGGGCTGCGGACGGGTCGGACAGTCGGGCAGAAGGACAGGTGTACGGGCGTACGGCAGCGGGTCAGAACAGGCCGTGCCACATCTGCTCGATGATCACCGACCACCAGTTGTCGGCGTCGTCGAAGCACGTCGGGTCGAGCGCGATGAGGCGGGCCTGCAAGTCGGCGACCGCGGAACCGGCCTCGTACGGATTCATGCCCAGCATCAGCCCACGCGTGGTGACGAGCGCGGCGAGGCAGTGGGCGAAGGCCGCGACCGAGTCGTTCATGTAACGCCCGCTGCCCGTCGCCGGGTTCGCCGCCCATACGCTGCCGGCCTCCTGCTGCACCGTGATCACGTACTGGCCGTCCGTGCCGATGCGGGTGTGTGCGGAGAGGATGTCGGCGGCGGCGTCGGACAACTCGGCGCCGAGCCCGCGCAGATGGGTGGCCGCGTCCACGAACAGGCCGCCGCGCGGCGGGTTGTCGGGCCGGTCCGCGGTGAAGAAGAAGCGGACGTCGGCGGGGAGGCCCGGGCTCACGAGGGCGGCGCGCGCGGAGTCGGGAAGCGCGGCCGAAGCGAGCGACTCCTCGCCGTATGCCTGCACCGGGAGGCCGGCCGGGAGAGCCGTCCCCGGAACCAGCGCCGAGGCAGGCGCAGCAGGCAGCGGCACGCGCTGCGGGCGCGGCGGCGGCGCCTGGCCCGCGAGCTGCGCCATGGACTCCACCTGCGCGGTCAGCGCGGCGACACCCTCCGCGCGCTCCGCCGGGTCCCCGCCGTACGGGTGGCTGGAGGAGAGCGCCGCGTTCGGGAAACCGGCGCTCAGCGCGTTGAGCGTGTAGCCGCCCGGCAGGGAGCTGGGGCTGAGGTCCGTGTGGACCGCCACCACATTGCTCGCGGGCACGTCCGCGGCGCGCAGGTCCGCCCACCCCTGGTACTCGACGGGCGGCAGGCCCGGGCCCGAGACGCGCGTCAGGTACGTCTCCTCCCCGGTGCGCGGATCGACGTACGTGAACACCACGGTGTTGCCGGGCCCCGTGGCGGCGGGGGAGTCCTCGCCGGCCGGCTGCGCGGCCTGCCGTTCGTCCTGGTCGTGCGTGGTCACGGCTGGGTCTCCATCGGACGGGGTGGTGAACGGTCAAGTAGTGCGTCGAGGCGGCCGACCGCCCGGCACAGCACCTCGCGGGGCGGCCGAGGGCCGCAGTGCGGTGCCCGCAAAGTCTAGTGCCGCACGGTGACAGTGGGCAGGGCGAGAACTGGCGGTGTCCGGCGTCACACGTCAGCCGTCAGCCGTCAGCCGTCAGCTCCGCTCAACCTGCCGCCGATAAAGGCTGATCGCCGATTCCGGCGGAAAGTTCGGCACGTACATCGTCGAGCCGTCCGTCTTGGAGATGACGAGGTGGCTGCCCCCGTAGGAGGGCGGCTCGGTCGGCGGGAAGGTCGCGTAGACCAGGAAGCCCAGGTCGAACTCCTGGACGTTGAGGGTCGCCGGGGTTCCGTCCGCGCACTGCGGCTGGAAGGTCGTCCGGGCGATCGCGAGTGCCTCATCGGCGGTGCGGGGCGGCGTGCTCAACTCTCGTCTCCTTCACGTCGGTTCGGGCAAAAGCGTACGGCGCCGGGCATCGGTTCTCCGATCCCCGGCGCCGTACGGTACGCGTCGCCTGCGCGGACGCTAGTTGCTTCGCATCGGCATCCAGGCCGTCTGCACCAGCTGCGCCCCACCCTTGCGGGTGACGAGCATGCCTCGGCCCGGCGGCAGCTTCTGCGGCTTGAGCGGGCCGAAGATCTGGCCCTCGGCCGGGTCTCCGGACAGCACCAGACCCGTCGCGCCGAGCTCCTTCATGCGCTGCATGACCGGCTCGAAGGAGGACCGTGCCGCACCGGAGGAGCTGCGCGCGATGATGATGCGCAGGCCCAGGTCGCGGGCGAACGGCAGGTACTCGAGCAGCGACTGGAGCGGGTTGCCGGAGCTGGTCGCCACCAGGTCGTAGTCGTCGACGATGACGAACGCGTCCGGCAGGTCGTACCAGGACCGGTTGCGCAGCTGCTCCGGCGTGACGTCCGGACCCGGCATACGGCGGCCCATGGAACCCGCGAGGCCGGTGACGACCTCCTGGAGCTGCGGGCCCGAGGCACAGTACTTGTAGAGGTGCGATTCGGGCAGCTCGCTCAGGTGCGCGCGCCGGTAGTCACCGGCGACGATGAGCGCCTTGTCGGTCGCGTACCGCTCGGAGATCTGCTTGGCGATCATGCGCAGGAACGCGGACTTGCCGGACTCGGACTCTCCGTAGACGACCATGAGCGGGTCGGTCTCGAAGTCGATGAAGGACGGCGAAAGCGTCGTCTCGTCGACACCGATCGCGACGCCCCGCTCGGGGAAGTCGTTGCCCTTGGGGACCTCGCTGATGTGCAGCTTGGTGGGCAGCATCCGCACCGGCGGGGCTGGCGGGCCCTGCCAGTGCTCGGAGACCGTCGTCACCATGTGCTCGATGGCCTGGCCGAGGGTCTCCACCTCCGAAGAGGCGTCGATCCGGGGCAGCGCGCCGAGCGAGCTGAGCTTGTCGGGGGTCAGACCGCGGCCGGGCATGCCGAGCGGCACGGCCTCCATCTTCTTGCGGTCGAACTCCGACTCCATCGGGTCACCGAGCTTGAGCTCCACACGGTTGAGGAGCTGGTCGCGCAGCGCGGGCCGGACCTCGGTGTAGCGGCCGGAGCCGATGATCAGGTGGACACCGAAGCCGAGACCGCGGGAGGCCAGGTCGAGGATGACCGGGTCGAGCTGCTCGTAGTCGGTCTTGAAGGCCGCCCAGCCGTCGATGATCAGGAAGACGTCGCCCCACCGCTGGTCCGGGTACTGCCCGGCGGCACGCCGGGACCGGAACGTGCCGATGGAGTCGACGTTGTTGGCGCGGAAGAACTCCTCGCGCTCGTTGAGGATGCCGCGGACCTCGGCGACCGTACGGCGCACCTTCTCGGAGTCGAGGCGCGATGCGGCCCCGCCGACGTGCGGCAGGCCCTCCATCGCGAGCATGCCGCCGCCACCGAAGTCCAGGCAGTAGAACTGCACTTCGGACGGGGTGTGGGTGAGCGCGAACGAGGTCATGATCGACCGGATCAGGGTCGACTTGCCGGACTGCGGACCACCGACCACGAGACCGTGACCGGCCGAACCGGAGAAGTCCAGGTACTGGATGTCGCGGCGCTGCTCGAACGGCTTGTCCACGAGCGCCATCGGCACGACGAGCTTGCCGAGCGCCGGGTAGTCGGCGGCGTGCAGACCGCGCTCCGGCGTCGTCGACAGCGGCGGGAGCAGCGAGTCCACCGAGGGCGACTCCTCCAGCGGCGGCAGCCACACCTGGTGGGCGGGCGGGCCCTGGCCGACGATGCGCGCCACGATCACGTCGAGGACGGTGTCCGCGAGCGCGTCGTCGACCTGGTCGGGAACGACCTCGGGCTCCGGCTCGTGGATGATCTGCTCGGCGACGGGCGCCGCCGTGAACAGCACCGGCTGCCGGTGGGTGCGCGAGCCACCGCCACCGCCGCCACCGGCGCGGTAGACACCACCGACGTAGGCGGCCTTGAACTGGATCATCGTCTCGGTGTCGTACTTGAGGATGCCCGAGCCGGGGACGTTCGGCAGGTGGTACGCGTCGGGGACACCGATCGCGGTACGGGACTCGGCGGCCGAGAACGTACGCAGACCGATGCGGTACGAGAGGAAGGTGTCCAGACCGCGGAGCTTGCCCTCCTCCAGACGCTGCGAGGCGAGCAGCATGTGCACACCCATGGAACGGCCGATGCGGCCGATCTGGATGAACATCTCGATGAAGTCCGGGCGTGCGGTGAGGAGTTCGGAGAACTCGTCGAGCACCATGACGAGCGAGGGCAGCGGGTCCAGCGGGGCGCCGGCCGCGCGGGCCTTCTCGTAGTCGGTGATGTTCGCGTAGTTGCCCGCCGAGCGGAGCAGCTCCTGGCGGCGCTGGAGCTCACCGGTGATCGAGTCGCGCATGCGGTCGATCAGCGTGAGGTCGTCGGCCAGGTTGGTGATCACGGCGGCGACGTGCGGGAGTTCGGACATTCCCGCGAAGGTCGCGCCGCCCTTGAAGTCCGCGAGGATGAAGTTCAGCGTCTCCGAGGAGTGCGTCACCGTGAGGGCGAGCACGAGCGTGCGGAGCACCTCGGACTTACCGGAACCGGTGGCGCCGACGCACAGGCCGTGCGGGCCCATGCCCTCCTGCGAGGCCTCCTTGATGTCGAGCATGACGGGCTGCCCGTCGCGGTCCACACCGAGCGGCACACGCAGCCGCTCGTGCAGGGTGCGGGGGCGCCAGGTGCGCGCGACGTCCACCGAACCGGCGTCGCCGATGCCCATCAGCTCGGTGAAGTCCAGGTTGGCGAGGAGCGGTTCGTCGCCGTCCGCCGAACCGGCGCGCAGCGGCGCGAGCTGGCGCGCGAGCGCCTCGGCCTCGGTCAGCGACAGGGTGTCGCAGGTGCCGGTGTACTGGGTGCCGCCCTGCGATTCGAGCAGCAGCTCACCCGGCTGCACCTGCACGGAGAGCGAACCGCGCAGCTCCTCCACGATGCCGGGGACGACCTCGATGATCGTCACGCCCTGCAGGCCCTCGGCGCCCGCGATGAGCGAGTCGTCGGGGATGCCGCCGCCGTCCATGACGACGACGAGGTGCGGCTGGTCGACGACCGGCGTGCCCTGCGGGTTGAACCGGCCGCGGCCCTCCAGCTCGTCGGCGAGCAGCTCCTCGACCTCGCCGAGGTCGCCCACGATCACGCGCTGCGATCCGGCGCCGTCGTTGCTGCTGTGCTGCACGTGCGGCAGCCACTTCGTCCACTCCCACTCGGCCATCGCGCCGGGCGAGGCCACGACGGCGACCCGCAGGTCCTCCGGCGAGTGCAGGGTGCACAGTTGGGAGATCATGGCGCGCGCGGCGCCGTACGTGGTGTCCGGATCGCCGGAGACGCTCACGTGGTAGAAGGACCGCAGCGAGACGGCCAACGGCAGTGCGTCCAGCGTGCCGTGGGTCTCCAGGAACGACTTCATCGCGTGCGCGGTGAGCGGTTCCAGCTCGTCGAGCGGCGCGGTCTCCGGCGCCATCAGGGGAGTTGACAGCTGCTGCGGGCCGAGTCCCAGGCGCACCTGGGTGAAGTCCGAGTCGCTGGAGCGCCGTTCCCACACCCGGCGGCCCTCGGCGACGAGCGCCCACAGCTGCTCCGGGTTGGGGTGCAGGAAGTACTGCCCGTCCCGCTGCATGCGCGCGGTCGTCCGCACGTCACGCCGGACCTGGGTCAAGTACTTGAGGTAGTCCTGGCGTTCCTGGGCCATCTCGGCCCCGCCGCCCTGCCGGGCCTTGACCAGCTGCGCGAGCGCCATCGCGAGGGTGGAGACGATCATGACGCCACCCATGATCTTCATGATCGACTGGCCCGAGGTGAAGAAGAACGCCGAGGACGTACCCATGCCCAGCATGGGCAGCAGGCTCATCATCAGGTTCTGGTCCTCGGGCCGTGCCAGCTCCGGCGGCGGCTCGAGACGCACCTCATCCGTCGGTACGTCGGGTGGCAACACCCGAGGCGGTCGCTTGACGATGACCACGCTCACCGAAGCACCAGTCCTTAAATCTTCAGTCGTCGATCAGTTGGCGCGCACGGATGTCGTGCACGTCGGGACATGTCGGACCGCCCCCGTTACTGGCGGTTCCCCCAGGCCGAAGACAACAGAGCTCCGGCGTGCCCGGTGATCCTACTGACTCTCGTCAAGTGGCGGGGTCTGTGGGGTGAGATGGGCTCAGGACGCTACGCTGTCGCACCGCGCGTGACGCCGTCCGGACGCCGCGCCGCCGCACCGATGCCACACCAAGTCATGACATTAGGGGGAACCGCGAGGTGAGCACCACAGCTCTTGCCGGGGGCGGAACCGGCTTCTGCCGGGTCACCGTCGCCGCACCGGACGCACGTATCGATGTGGCCCTGCCCGAAGACGCCGCCCTGGCCGACATCTACCCGGAGATCCTCCAGCTCTCCGGGCAGAGCCAGGCCGAGGGCGACCCCACCGGGTACCACCTGGTCCGCCGGGACGGCACCGTACTCGACGCCGGCCGGTCCCTCGCCGACCAGCGGGTCCTCGACGGCGACGTGCTGCTGCTGCGTCCGTTCGCCGAGTCGCTGCCCGCCGCGGTGTTCGACGACGTCTCCGACGCGGTCGCCTCCGCGGTCCGCCGCGACCGGCGCCGCTGGAGCGACGGCCTGATGAGCGTCGTCGGCCTCGGCGCGGGTGTCCTGCTGCTGACGCTCATGGCGTTCGCGCTCTGGTTCTCGAACCCGGTCGACCGCGACATGCACAGCCTGCCCGGCATCATCGCCGGTGTCGTCGGCGTCCTGCTCGTCACGTTCTCCGTGGTGCGCGCGCGGGTGTACGACGACCGCGCAGCGTCCACGTCGCTGGGGCTCGCCTCGCTGCCGCACCTGCTCATCGCGGGGTCGGGCATCTTCGGGACCGGCGCCGCCGAGGGCCCGGGACGGCTCCAGCTGCTGTCCGGCTGCGTCGTGGTGCTGATCGCCTCCGCGCTGCTCGTCGTGCTGCTGCCGCACGGGGACGCAGTCTTCGTCGCCGCCGCCCTCGGCTCGGCCGTCGGCGCGCTCGCCACGTTCGGCGCACTCGTCACCGAGGCCTCGCCGAGCGAGGTCGCCGCCGTCACGGCGGTCGTCTCGATCATCGCGATGGCCTGGCTGCCCGGCATGTCCGCCCGCTCCGCCCGGCTGCCCATCGGCTACCGCTCGCCCGACCAGATCTCCCAGGGCCGCGACTACGGTCGCGACGAAGAGGAGCACATCGACTTCGACCGCATCGGTGCCCAGGTCAAGCGCGCCCACGAGCTGCTTCTCGGCCTCGTCATCGGCTGCGCGGCCCTCGCCGTCTCCTCGGCCGGTGTCGTCCTCGGCTTCTCCGACGACGTCTGGGCGCAGCTGCTCGCCCTGGCCGCCGGCATCGCCGTCATGCTGCGCGCCCGGCTGTTCGACTACACCGCGCAGGTCGCGTCCCTGGTCGTCGGCGGTCTGCTGATCCTCGGCCTGCTGATCCTCGGCGTGACCCTGAACACCCCGAGCGACCTGCTGCAGAGCTTCCTCCAGGGCGACAGCGCGCCGCTCAACATCCACATCCTCTGGTTCGCCGCCGCGATCGGCGGGGGAGCGGCCCTGCTGGTGATCGTCGGCCTGTCCGTGCCGCGCAAGGGCGTCTCCCCGTTCTGGGGCCGGATGCTCGACCTGTTCGACGGCTTCGTGCTGCTGACCCTCGTACCGCTGTGCCTCGCGGTGCTCGGCCTCTACACGCAGGTGCGCAGCATGGTCAGCTGATCCGGGGCCCGGCGGCCGCCGTCAGGCCGGCCGCCGGGCTGCTGGTACGCTGGGTGACGGCCGTTTGTGTACGCGCCCCCGGCATTGCAGGACATTCCTGGGGGCAGCGCCCAGCGGATCCCCGCCTCCCGAGTTTCGGAAGCTCTCCTGAGATGTAGACCAGGGGCACTCGGCGGCAATCAGACTCTACGAGGAGTAAGCGTGGCTCTCGACACCGCTACGAAGAAGCAGATCATGACCGAGTTCGGCACCAAGGAGGGCGACACCGGCTCCCCCGAGGTCCAGGTCGCCATGCTCTCCCGCCGCATCTCGGACCTGACCGAGCACCTCAAGACGCACAAGCACGACCACCACTCGCGTCGTGGCCTGCTCATCCTGGTCGGCCAGCGTCGCCGCCTGCTGCAGTACCTGGCCAAGAAGGACATCCAGCGCTTCCGTACGCTGGTCGAGCGCCTCGGCATCCGCCGCGGTGCGGCCGGCGCCCGATAAGACGCTGTGAGAGGGGGCGGTTCCCGATTGTGGGGGCCGCTCCCTTTGCTGTACGTGCGCACTGTCACCGAGGCTTTGTAGTCTGGTGACGTACGACTGCGCATATTGAGGAGAAGTGCCACCTCGCCGCCGCCGGTCCTCGGTAGTGGCCCCCGGAGACGCAAGAGGATCCCCGGGAGCTTCGATCGAAGACCGGCCCGCACCCAAGGCGCGCTTCTCCACCTCGTCCCTCTGCCACACGGGCAGCAGCGGACAAAAGACGTAACAGACGAAAGTAACGGAGAAAACGCTAGTGGAGAACGAGACCCACTACGCCGAGGCCGTCATCGACAACGGCTCCTTCGGCACCCGCACCATCCGCTTCGAGACGGGCCGTCTGGCCCGCCAGGCCGCTGGCTCCGCCGTCGCCTACCTCGACGACGACACCATGGTGCTGTCGGCCACCTCGGCCTCGAAGAACCCCAAGGACAACCTCGACTTCTTCCCCCTCACGGTGGACGTCGAGGAGCGGCAGTACGCCGCGGGCAAGATCCCCGGCAGCTTCTTCCGCCGCGAGGGCCGCCCCTCCGAGGACGCGATCCTCACCTGCCGCCTGATCGACCGCCCGCTGCGCCCGTCCTTCAAGAAGGGCCTGCGCAACGAGATCCAGGTCGTCGCCACGATCATGGCGCTCAACCCCGACCACCTGTACGACGTCGTGGCGATCAACGCCGCGTCCGCGTCGACGCAGCTGGCCGGTCTGCCCTTCTCCGGCCCGGTCGGCGGCGTCCGCGTCGCGCTGATCAACGGCCAGTGGGTCGCGTTCCCGACGCACACCGAGCTCGAGGACGCCGTCTTCGACATGGTCGTCGCCGGTCGCGTCCTGGAGGACGGCGACGTCGCGATCATGATGGTCGAGGCCGAGGCCACCGAGAAGACCATCCAGCTGGTCAAGGGCGGCGCCGAGGCGCCCACCGAGGAGGTCGTGGCCGCCGGTCTCGACGCCGCGAAGCCCTTCATCAAGGTCCTCTGCAAGGCCCAGTCGGACCTCGCCGCGAAGGCCGCCAAGCCGACCGCCGAGTTCCCGATCTTCCTGGACTACCAGGACGACGTGCTCGAGGCCCTGACCGCCGCGGTCAAGACCGAGCTCTCCGCCGCCCTCACCATCGCGGGCAAGCAGGAGCGCGAGGCCGAGCTGGACCGCGTCAAGGGTCTGGCCGCCGAGAAGCTCCTCCCGGAGTTCGAGGGCCGCGAGAAGGAGATCTCCGCCGCGTACCGCTCGCTGACCAAGTCCCTGGTCCGTGAGCGCGTCATCAAGGAGAAGAAGCGCATCGACGGCCGCGGTGTCACCGACATCCGCACCCTGGCCGCCGAGGTCGAGGCCATCCCGCGCGTGCACGGCTCGGCGCTGTTCGAGCGTGGCGAGACCCAGATCCTGGGCGTCACCACCCTCAACATGCTCCGCATGGAGCAGCAGCTGGACACCCTTTCGCCGGTGACCCGCAAGCGCTACATGCACAACTACAACTTCCCGCCGTACTCCGTCGGTGAGACGGGCCGCGTCGGCTCCCCGAAGCGCCGCGAGATCGGCCACGGCGCGCTCGCCGAGCGCGCGATCGTGCCGGTCCTGCCGACGCGCGAGGAGTTCCCCTACGCGATCCGCCAGGTCTCCGAGGCACTGGGCTCCAACGGCTCGACGTCCATGGGCTCGGTCTGCGCCTCCACCATGTCGCTGCTGAACGCCGGTGTGCCGCTGAAGGCCCCCGTCGCCGGTATCGCCATGGGCCTGATCTCCCAGGAGATCAAGGGCGAGACGCACTACGTCGCCCTCACCGACATCCTCGGTGCTGAGGACGCCTTCGGTGACATGGACTTCAAGGTCGCCGGCACCAAGGAGTTCGTGACCGCGCTCCAGCTGGACACGAAGCTCGACGGCATCCCGGCCTCCGTCCTGGCCGCCGCCCTCAAGCAGGCCCGCGACGCCCGCCTCCACATCCTCGACGTGATGATGGAAGCGATCGACGTCCCGGACGAGATGTCCCCGAACGCCCCGCGGATCATCACGGTCAAGATCCCCGTGGACAAGATCGGTGAGGTCATCGGCCCGAAGGGCAAGATGATCAACCAGATCCAGGAGGACACCGGCGCCGACATCACGATCGAGGACGACGGCACCATCTACATCGGTGCCGCTCAGGGCTCGCAGGCCGAGGCCGCCCGCGCCACGATCAACGGCATCGCCAACCCGACCATGCCGGAGGTCGGCGAGCGCTACCTGGGCACCGTCGTGAAGACGACGACCTTCGGCGCGTTCGTGTCGCTCATGCCGGGCAAGGACGGTCTGCTGCACATCTCGCAGATCCGCAAGCTCGCCGGCGGCAAGCGCGTGGAGAACGTCGAGGACGTCGTCGGCGTGGGCCAGAAGGTCCAGGTCGAGATCGCCGAGATCGACTCCCGCGGCAAGCTCTCCCTGATCCCCGTGATCGAGGGCGAAGAGGGCGACGAGGCGAAGGACGACACCGACAAGTGACGTCCCGTAGCACCCAGGCGACGGCCCGCACCTCTTCGGAGGGGGGGGGCGGCGCCCCGACCCCAACCCACAAAAAGGGGGCGCA
>NZ_JBHWKQ010000042.1:0-61759 GCF_042730865.1 Streptomyces sp. NPDC059897
CCGCCGCCGAGCCGATGTCCTCTTCGCGATGCTCCGCGACGGCACCTACTACCAACCACCAACCCCGATTGCCCCTTGACCAAAGTCATAGGGGCCCCCAGCCGTCGCCTCCCGGACAGCGTCCCGCTCAGTCACTGCCGGATCTCGCATCCGCCCTGCTGTCCGCGCTCACCGAGCTCGCGCACCGCCCAACACCCCACCTGCCCGACGCACCCACCCTCGCGGGCTACGGAGCCCGCGTCATGGACCTCGCCCTCGCCGGCCTCCAGCCCACCACCCGCGGCGCCTACCTCGCCGCCTGGCACCAACGCATCCTGCCCACCCTCGGCACCCTCCCCATCGACCACCTCACCCCAGGGCTGATCGACCGCGCCGTCCACGCCTGGGCCGAGTCCGGACACCACCAATCTGCCATCAAGAACACCCTGGCCATGCTCGCCCGCATCACCCGCCAGGCCACCCGCGACGGCTGGCTCCCCCAACCCCCAGCTCCCCTCAAGGGCTGGCAACGCCTCTACCTCGACACCCAGGACACCGACGCCGGGTCACGCGGCCTGGCACTGCCCGACTTCACGACCCTCTGCGAACTCGCCGACGCGCTCACCAGCGCCTCTCATCAGCACTATCCCGGCTGGGCCCACGCCGTGATCTTTGCCGCCTGCACCGGCGCCCGCATCGGCGAAATCTCCGGCGTCCAGGTCCGCGACATCGACACCCGCCACTGGCTCTGGCACGCCCGACGCCAGACCACGTCGGCACCCGGAGGCCTCGTCGACAAGCCCACCAAGGGCCACCGCACCGACTCGTCCCCATCATCGAACCCCTCCGTCCGCTCCTGACGGCCCGCATCACCGCCGTGAACGGCGCACCCGATGCCCGCCTGTTCACCGGGCCTCAAAGCGGCCGCATCACCACCGCCGGCCTACGCCGCGCCACCCACTGGGACGACGTCACCGCCCGCCTCGGCCTCGGCCACCTGCGCCGCCACGACCTCCGCCACACCGCCCTGACCTGGATGGCCGACGCCGGCGTCCCCCTCCACGTCCTCCAGCAAATCGCGGGACACCGCAGCATCACC
Organism: Streptomyces sp. NPDC059897; assembly: GCF_042730865.1. Taxonomy (NCBI): domain Bacteria; kingdom Bacillati; phylum Actinomycetota; class Actinomycetes; order Kitasatosporales; family Streptomycetaceae; genus Streptomyces; species Streptomyces sp. NPDC059897. Next base: position 1,079 of record NZ_JBHWKQ010000042.1, read on the forward strand.
ACCACCCAGCGCTACCTCCACCCCAGCATCCGCCACCTCACCACCGCCGGACAGACCCTCACCGACTACCTCAACGGAAACTGCCAGCCCATCCCCGGCATCCCACAGCACTGGTAGATCCACGCACCACGAACCACGCCCCGAAATCGAAAGCGGAAATCGCACACCTGCGAGCAGAAAGACCGGAAACCCCTTTACCCGTCGGAATTCGCTCCCAGAAATGGGGCAATTCCATGCCTCGAGGGCGCCACCCGCTCCCAGCCGACCGGCCGCTCAGGCCCGTACGCAGCCGTAAGCACCCATTCGCTGCCTCGCGACCCCTTCCCCGCCAGACAAGGTGACCATCGAACAGCTCCCACACCACACCACCCCGCTGACCTGCACAAACGACGCGCCCCACCTCGACCTCACGCCGAAGATATTCGATTTTGGGAGCGCCTATCCGTTAAGGGGCATTCGGCCGGTCAAACGACCAACGGCCGGTTCGAGTAACCTCGAACCGGCCGCTGACCTGCATATTTAACCGACTAAAAAAGTCGGGACGACAGGATTTGAACCTGCGACCCCTTGACCCCCAGTCAAGTGCGCTACCAAGCTGCGCCACGTCCCGGTGCTCGTTGACCTGGGGTTTCCCCCTGGCCTCACGCGCAGAGAAACCATACCGCACTCGGGGCGGTGGTCGTGAATCACTTCCGGCGCGCGGACGGATCCGGCACGCCGCACGGGCGGGGGTTGACCTCAAGCAAAGTTGAGGTTGCACGCTTTGTTCCATGACGACCACAGCGGATGACCACGCCATCGCGACCCGTGCCACCGGAGCCGTCGCGCACACCGGCTATCGCTACGAAGATCTGACTCGGCTCATGAGTCTCATGACCGGGGACGAGAAGCACGGGCCCGCCGCCACCTCCACCCTCGACGTGCTGTGGGTGCTGTACGACCGTGTTCTGCGGGTCGGGCCGGAGAGTGTCGAGGACGCCGGGCGGGACCGGTTTCTGTTGTCCAAGGGGCACGGGCCCATGGCGTACTACGCCGTGCTCGTCGCCAAGGGGTTTGTGCCCGAGGCGTGGCTGAATGACTTCGGGGCGTACGAGTCGCGGCTCGGGCACCACCCCGACCGCGTGCTCGTGCCGGGCGTGGAGATCGGGAGCGGGTCGCTCGGGCACGGGCTGCCGATCGCCGTCGGGACCGCGCTCGGGCTGCGCGCCCAGGGGCTCGACGAGCCCGCCGTCTGGACCCTGGTCGGGGACGCCGAGCTCGACGAGGGCAGCAATCACGAGGCCATCGCCTTCGCCGGCGCCTTCGGGCTCGAGCGGCTGCACACCGTTGTCGTGGACAACCTGTCCGCCACCTATGGCCGGGCCGGGGGCATCGCCGCCCGGTTCGAGGCCGCCGGGTGGTCCACCGTGACCGTCGACGGGCGGGATCACAAGGCCCTGTACGAGGCGTTCACCGCGCCCCATCCGGGGCGGCCCCACGCCGTCGTCGCCCGCGTCGATCCCAAGTTTGAGTGAGCCCCCCTCCCCCTCTAGCCCCCCTTCGGAAGGAAAGTTCTCGTGGACACCATGCGTGATCGGTTCGCCCCCGTCCTCAGCCAGATTCTCGATGAGGATCCGCGCGTCGCCGTCGTTCTCGCCGAGATCGGGGCCGCGCCCTTTGCCGGGGCCGCGCGGCGGCATCCGGAGCGGGTGATCAATGTCGGGATCCGGGAGCAGTTGCTCGTCGGGGCCGGGGCGGGGCTTGCGCTCGCCGGGATGCGGCCCGTGATGCACACCTTCGCCAGCTTCCTCGTCGAACGACCCTTTGAGCAGGTGAAGTTGGACTTCGGGCATCAGGGGGTCGGGGGTGTGCTGGTGAGTGCCGGGGCGTCGTACGACGTGTCCTCCGGAGGGTTCACGCACATGTCCCCCGGTGATGTCGCGCTGCTCGACACCGTTGATGGGTGGCGGGTGCACGTGCCCGGGCATCCCGATGAGGCCGACGTCCTGCTGCGCCATGCTGTCGGGGCCGGGGGCGAGGCCGTTAGTGACTCCCGTGAATACGTGCGGCTCTCCGTGCAGGGGAATCGGGAGGCGCTGCCTGTTGATGGGGAGCGGTTCCTGAGTGTGCGGGAAGGGCGGCGGGGAGTCGTCGTCGCCGTTGGGCCCATGTTGGACAACGTGCTGGACGCCACCGAAGGGCTCGATGTGAGTGTGCTGTACGCGACCACCGTGCGGCCCTTCGATGGTGCCGGGCTGCGGCGGGCCGTAGGCGCGAGTGGCACCGCTGATGTCGTGGTCGTCGAGCCCTATCTCGCCGGGACCTCCACCGGCGCCGCCAATGACGCGCTCGCCGATCTTCCGCACCGTGTCCTCGGGCTCGGTGTCGGGCGGCGGGAGCTGCGGCGGTACGGGAGCGTCGAGGAGCACATCGTCGGGCATGGGCTCGACGCGGCGGCTCTGCGGAAGCGGATCAGTGGGTTTCTGCTTTCCCGGAGCGTCGGCGCTGTCGGGGTTCCGGCGTAACAGGAGGGAGCCCCAGCGAGGTCTGCGGTGGCGCGTCCGCTCTCACCAAGCCCCTGATCGCCGGGATCGAGATCATCGTCGTCGCCACCAGCAGCGTGACCACGCCGCCCGCCAGCAGGACCTGCTGCGTGCCGAATGTGGCTGCCGCCGGGCCCGCCAGGGCCTGGCCCACCGGCTGCATGGCGATGGAGCCGGCGACCTCGTAGGCGTGGATACGGTTGAGGACCTCGCGCGGGACCTGGGTCTGGACGCTCGTCGCCCACATCACGCCCCAGAACGACATGCCGGCCCCGGCCACCGCGCAGCCCGCCATCATCCACGGCACACCAAGGCCCGCGCCCGCCGTCGCCGGGAACAGGGCGAAGCCGAACAGGGCCAGGGCGCCCGCGCGCAGCATTCGGCGCGGGCGCAGGCGCAGGGCCAGGACGCCGCCGACGACCGTGCCCGCGCCGAGCGCCGAGTTCACCAGGCCGTATGCGCTCGACCCGTACTCCTGGGTGACCTGTACGGCGACCAGGGGGACGGCCGGGCCCGACGCTCCTATCATCAGCACGCACCAGACCGAGATGACTCCCCAGAGCCATCTTCGGGACCTGAACTCCCGCCAGCCCTCGACCAGTTCGGAGCGGAAGGCGCCTCGGGTGCGGGGCTTGCCGGCGGCCGCGTCCCGTGGCAGCGGTGGCAGGCGCAGGAGGAGCAGGCACAGGGCGCTCAGCGCGTACGTGCCCGCGTGCGCCGCGAAGACCAGGCCCGGTGAGGCCAGTGCGACCAGCATGCCCGCCACCGCCGGGCCCGCCAGTTGCGCGCCGGACTCCGCGACCCGGATCGCGCCGTTCGCCGCCTGGACGTCGGATGCCAGGCGCGGCACCGTGCCGGCGACGCCGGGCTGGAAGACCGCCGCCGCCAAACCGTTGATCGCGCCGATGACGCAGATCTCCCAGAGCACGACATGGCCGGTGAAGAACATGACCGCCGCGAGGGACTGTGTCACCAGGCGGACGAGGTCGGCGCCCGTCATCAGCAGCCGTGTGTTGAAACGGTCCGCCAGTACGCCGCCGAAGATGACCAGACCGGCGAAGCAGGCCACCGAGGAGGCCATGGCCAGGCCCACCGCGCCCGCCCCGTAGCCGTACTGCAGCAGGCCCGCCGCGAGGGCCACCGGCAGCATGCTGTCGCCGAGCTTGGCCACGCCCCTCGCAGTGAAGAAGAGGCCGAAGTCGCGGGTCCAGATGCCGCGCCGGGGCGCGACCCCGGCGTCCTCGCCGTCGACCGCCCGGTCGGCCATCCACCATCCCCGTTCGTCGTCCCCATGGCGCACCGCACGCGCGCGGTGGGCCCTCGCGAGCGGATGATGCCATGCGGACGGGCGGCGACTCATCTGGTTTCATCCTGCACGTGGAACGCCCAACTCGGGGTGTGCGTCCAGGAGTCGGGTCGGGGCCGCCTGGCGCCAGGAGTCGGCGAGGATGTCGCGCAGCTCGGCCGTGTCCTCCAGGGCCGCGAGGCGGGCCCGGACCCAGGCGAAGGACGCCTCGTGGTCGGCGATCCAGAACTTGTCCGGCTCGGACAGGACGAGCTCGTCGCGCTCCTCCTTGGGGCAGCGCACCGCTATCGATGTCTCGTCCTCGGGCAGCGTGGCGAACATCTTCCCCGCCACCCGGAACGTGGGCATGCTCCAGGCGACCTTCTCGGTCGTGTCCGGAAGGGACAGGGCTACGGTGCGTACATCCTCGGCGTCCAGCATGCAACGAACCGTAGCCAACGCCACTGACAATGGCCGGGAGCCACGTAAGGCGCCCCGCTCGGGGTCACGGCACCCGCTTGTCCAGCCACGCCACCAGGTCCGCCTGGACCTCGTCGCGGTTCGTCTCGTTGAGGATTTCGTGGCGGGCGCCCTCGTAGCCCTTCCAGGTGAGGTCCTCGACGCCCAAGTAGCGGAAGTCCTCCAGGAGTTCGTGGACCAGCGTCATCCGCTGGTTGCACGGATCCTCCGTGCCGACCGCGATGTGGATCGGCAGGTCGGCGGGGATGCGGGCGAGGTTCGCCGGGTCGTTGACGCGGCGCACCGCGCGGACCCAGTCCAGGGACAGGCCCGCCGAGAAGTCGAAGCCGCAGCGTTCGTCGGCGACGTACTTGTCGACCTCCGCCTCGTCCCGCGAGAGCCATTCGAAGCCGGTGCGGTGCTCGTACGGGTCGTTGAAGGAGGAGAAGAGGTTGCCCACGTAGGACGAGGCGGCGGCGCGGCCGCCCGCCGCGACCTGGGCCTCCAGGGCCGCGATGTCGCCCTCGTTGTCGGCGCCGGGCAGGGAGCGGAAGGTGCCGGAGAGGATCAGGGCCACCAGGTCGTCCGCGTACCGCTGCGCGTAGTCGCGCGCGAGCAGCGAGCCGAGGCTGTGGCCCAGCAGCACGAACGGGACGTTCGGGTGGAGGGCGCGGGCCTGGTCGCCGATCGCCTTGAGGTCCTCGACGATCGACACCCACGCGTCGACGGTGTCGGGGTCGGCGTCGTCCGTCACCCCGTAGCCGCCCGTGGACTGGGCGGTGGCGCCGTGGCCGCGGTGGTCGGAGGCGATGACCCCGTAGCCGTGGGAGGTGAGGTGGCGGGCGAAGCGGTCGTAGCGCTGGCCGTGCTCGGCCGCGCCGTGCGCGATCTGCACGAAGGCGCGGGGCCTGCCGCCTTCGGGCAGCCAGGTGTACGTGGCCACGGCGGCGCCGTCGCCGGTGCTGAGCGCGCTCGTCGTGTACGTCGGGTCTGTGGCGGTCATCTGGCGGCTTCCTCTCGGACAGTCCGTACGGCCCTGTGGGCGGGGGTGTGCAGGTGCGGGTACGCGTGCGTGCTGGCCTGCACCTCCCCCGCACCGTAGGCCCTCATTCCTGGCAATCGCCGACCGGCACGAGCGGTTCGAGGCGAACCGGCACGAGCGGTTCGAGGCGCTTGCAGAACAGGGTCGTGGGCCGCAGGACTCCCGCCGGGTCGGCCGCGTAGTCGGGAATGATGCCGACCTCGTCCCAGCCCGCCTTGCGGTAGAAGTTCTCGGCGGGGCTGCCGGTCTCGGTGTCGAGGACCAGGAGCGTCACGCCCGCCTCCGCCGCGGCGCGCTCCGCGGACGCCAGGAGGGCGCGTCCGAGGCCGGTGCCGCGGGTGCCGCCGTGCACCATCAGCTTGACCACTTCGGCGCGGTGGCGGCCGTTGGGCTTCTCAGTGAAGGCGAGGGAGATCGTTCCGAGGCAGCGGGACCGGCCGGTCTCGTCCGTGTCCAGAGCCACCCATACGGCCGTGCTGCCGCGCTCCACGGACGGGCCCACGGAGTCGCGCCACCAGGCCGCCGCCTCATCGAGCGTCAGTCCGTGCAGGAAGCCGAGTGAGCTGCCTCCTTGTACGACGTCGGCCAGTAGGGCGCCCAACTCGTCTACGTAGGCGGGGAATTCCGCGGGCGCAAGACGCGTGCAGGTGATCGTCACGGGAGCACCACCACCAGGGCGTAGCGCACCGGGTCGGGGCCCGGGCAGTGGAAGTGGGTCGGGCCCCAGAGGCGGAAGCGCAAGCAGTCGCCCGTCTCCAGGCGGTGTGTCGTGCCCTGGACGGTGAGGTCGAGGAGGCCGTCGAACACCCAGATGTGCTGTTCCAGGCCGGGGACGGGCGGGCGGTCGTACGCGATGTCGGCGTACGGCTCGAGGGCGCCCTCCACCACCTCGCCGCGCAGTCCGGCCTGCGACGGGGAGACGGAACGGCGCGCGAAGCCGGTCGAGTCGTCGCGCCAGACGGGCTGGTCCGCGGCGCGTACGACCTGCGCGGGGGCCGACTCGACCTCGCTCAGGAGCTGCGACATGGTCCGCCCGTAGACCGCGCAGAGGCGGTTGAGGAGGGCGGCGGTCGGGCTGATCTCGGCGCGTTCGGCCCGCGACAGGGTCGAGCGGCTCACGCCACTGCGGTCCGCCAACTCCCCCAGGGACAGGCCGTGTTCGGCCCGCAGCTCGGCGAGCCGGGACCCAAGTCGGGCGTCCACGGGGTCTGGTTCCGGGTCATTGGCATCGCGCGGCGGCACACCACTCTCGCGTCTCATATTCGGCACGGTATCCCAGATATGAAACAGGCGTGTTACGCGGTCGACCATCGACACCCGGACGCCCGTGACCCAACCCGGAAGCGGCCACCCATTACGGCCCACGCGGTCCAGAACAAGTACCGTGGGCGGCATGGCCCGCCCCCGCAAGTTCGACGAAGACCGCGTGGTTCTCGCTGTCCGCGACGAGTTCTGGGACAAGGGGTACGCGGCGACGTCACTGGACGATCTGTTGCGCGTGAGCGGCCTGGGCAAGGGCAGCCTGTACGGGGCGTTCGGCGACAAGCACAGCCTCTTCCTGCGGGTGCTGCGCGACTACGACGACGCGAATCTGTTGGCACTGCGCGAGCGCCTGGAGTCCGCGGCGCGAGGCATCGACCTGGTGCGCGAGTTCATGCTCGGCCCCACCACCGACCCGACCGGCGCCGTCGCGCGTCGGGGCTGCCTGCTGGCCAACAGCAACGCCGAACTCGCGACCAGCGCTCCGGACGTGGCCGCCGAGGCCCGCCGCAGCTACGACGCGATCACCGCCATCCTCACCGCGGCGCTGGAGCGTGCCCAGCGCGAAGGCGACCTCGCCGCCGACGCCGACCCCGCCGAGACCGCCCGCACCGTCCTCGTCGCCCAGCTCGGCCTCGTCGCGCTCGGACGCACCGGCATGGACATCGGCTCGCTCACTGCGGCGGCCCAGTCCACTCTCGCGCGGCTTCTGCCCGTCCACGCGCACTAGCAGCACCTCTCCCCCCCCTCTCTCCGTAAGGCGAACCCCGCCGCGGCCCTCGCACGCCCCGGCAGGGGCGACCCTGTCGACGTTCTTGACTGCACGGTCCATATCGAGGATGGTTATTGACGCAACGGTCCATAACTCGAAGGAGGACGGCATGCCCGTCTTGACGGACAAGGTCGCCGTGATCACCGGAGGCAGCAGCGGAATCGGTTTCGCGACCGCCCGCGCGTTCCGCGACGAGGGCGCCCAGGTATTCATCACCGGACGCCGCAAGGGCGCGCTCGACGCCGCGGTCGCCGAACTAGGCAGCGGCGTGACCGGGGCGGTCTGCGATGTTTCGGACCCCTCGCAGCTCGACGCGTTCTACGAGAACGTGCGCGAACAGGCCGGACGCATCGATGTGCTGGTCGCCAACGCGGGCGTCGGCACAGTGGCTCAGCTGGGCGAGGTGACGGAGGAGCTGATCGACTCCATATTCGACACGAACGTCAAGGGAACGATCTTCACGTTCCAGCAAGCGCTACCGCACCTCACTGCCGGTGCTTCGGTGATTCTGACGGGTTCGACCGCCGGCACCCGGCCCGACCAGGGCCTGGAGGTCTACGGGGCCTCCAAGGCCGCGATCCGCAACCTCGCGCGCGGTTGGGCCCACAGCTCGCGCGCACATGGCTTCCGGGTCAACGTCGTGTCCCCGGGCGGCACACGCACCCCGGGGCTGCTCGAGCTGCTCCCGCCCGAGATGCTTGAGCAGACCGGGGATGGCATCCCCCTCGGCCGGCTCGCCGAGCCCGAGGAGATCGCCGCGGTGACGACATTCCTTGCCTCGGACGCGTCGAGCTTCGTCAACGGCGCCGAGTTCTTCGCCGACGGCGGCTACGCGCAGGTGTAAGCACTCCGACGTGCACCGCGCTCCGTGCGCCGGGCCGGACGGAAGCGATGAGGCCCAGTAGCGCTCCCCGTCTCAGCCCTCCGCCGCCTCCCCCAGCGCCTCCAACACCGGCCGGATCAGCGGATGCCCCTCCGCCCCGTGCCGCACCGCCGCGAAGACCTTGCGGGCCGGTGCCGCGCCGTCGATCGGGCGGACCACGACCTGGCTCAGGTCCACGCCGTGCAGGGCCGAGCGCGGGACCAGCGCCACGCCCGCGCCCGCGGAGGCGAGGGCGACGACGGCGCGGAAGTCGTCCGACGAATGCTCGAACTGCGGGGAGAATCCGGCGTGTTCGCAGGCCAGGACCACCACGTCGTGGCAGGGGTTCCCGGGGTACGGGCCGATCCAGGTGTCCTTGGCGAGGTCGGCGACCGGCACGCGCTCCGCGGCGGCGAGGCGGTGCGCGACCGGCAGGACCGCGTCGAACGGCTCCGCGTACAGCGGCACGCGCGTGATCCGGTCGTCGTCCGCGCCCGGTGCACCCCGGTACTCGACGGCGACCGCCACATCGATCTGCCGGTCGAGCAGCATCGGCAGGCTGGCGTCGCCCTCGGCGTCCTGGACGCGGACGCGGATGCCGGGTGCCGAGCGCGACAGAAGGGCGAGCGCCGGGGCCACGACGAGGCCGATGCCCGTCGCGAAGGAGGCCAGCGTCACCGTGCCCGCCTCGCCCGTGCTGTACGCGGCCAGCTCGGCCTCCGCCGTCTCCAGTTGGGCGAGGACGGCGTTGGTGTGCCGCAGCAGGATCTCGCCCGCCGACGTCAGGCGGACGCCGCGCGCACCGCGCTCGACCAGTTTGTGGCCCGTCTCCTGCTCAAGCGCCGTGAGCTGCTGCGAGACCGCCGACGGGGTCAGGTACAGCGCGGCGGCCGCAGCCGTGACGGTGCGGTGGTCGGCCACCGCACGGAGGATGTGCAGCCGCCGCGCTTCGATCATGGGGCGATTCTCCCAAACGGGTCCGACATCCCCCGCACCGGCGACGTCAGCCCACGCTCCGGCGGTGTCAGCCCACGCACCGGCGACGTCAGCCCCCGCACCGCCGGTCTCAGCCCAGCTCGGCGCGCGCCGCCACGAACGCGTCCACCGCCCGGTTCACATCCTCCGTGGAGTGCGCCGCCGACAGCTGCACGCGGATCCGCGCCTGGCCCTGCGGCACCACCGGGTACGAGAAGCCGATCACGTAGACGCCGCGCTCCAGGAGGAGTTCGGCCATGCGGCCCGCGACGGAGGCGTCGCCGATCATCACGGGGGCGATGGCGTGGTCGCCGGGGAGGATGTCGAAGCCCTCCTCCGTCATCCGCGTGCGGAACAGCTTGGTGTTCGCCGCGAGGCGCTCGCGCAGGTCGCCCGCCGACTCCAGGAGGTCCAGGACCTTGAGGGACGCCGCCGCGATCACGGGGGCGAGGCTGTTCGAGAACAGGTACGGGCGCGAACGCTGGCGCAGCAGCGCGACGATCTCCGCACGCGCCGCGACGTAGCCGCCGGACGCCCCGCCCAGGGCCTTGCCGAGGGTGCCGGTGATGATGTCGACGCGGTCCATGACGCCGTGCAGTTCGGGGGTGCCGCGGCCGCCGGGGCCGACGAAGCCGACCGCGTGCGAGTCGTCGACCATGACCATGGCGTCGTAGCGATCGGCGAGGTCGCAGATGTCCGTGAGCGGCGCGACGTAGCCGTCCATGGAGAAGACGCCGTCCGTGACGATCAGCTTCCTGCGGGATCCGGAGGCCGCCTTCAACTGCGCTTCCAGGTCGGCCATGTCGCGGTTGGCGTAGCGGAAGCGCTTGGCCTTGGACAGCCGGATGCCGTCGATGATCGAGGCATGGTTGAGGGCGTCGGAGATCACCGCGTCCTCGGGGCCGAGCACGGTCTCGAAGACGCCGCCGTTGGCGTCGAAGCAGGAGGAGTACAGGATCGTGTCCTCCTGGCCGAGGAAGGCCGACAGGCGCGCCTCCAGCTCCTTGTGGACCTCCTGGGTGCCGCAGATGAAGCGGACGGACGCCATGCCGTAGCCCCAGCGGTCGAGGGCCGCGTGGCCCGCCGCGATCACCTCGGGGTGGTCGGCGAGGCCCAGGTAATTGTTGGCGCAGAAGTTGAGCACCTCACCGGGGCGGCCTCCGGCCGTGACGTCGACCGTGGCGGACTGCGGGGTGCCGATGACCCGCTCGGGCTTGTGCAGGCCCGCGGCGGCGATCTCGTCGAGGGTCGTCTGGAAGTCGGCGCGTACGTTGTCGAACATGGGGTCTTCCTTACGGGTACGGGGGCGTTGGCGGCGTTCCACGGTGCAGCGGCGGCGAGTGAGCCGAAGGGGCGCGCCGGTGTCGAGATGCCGAGCGCGCGGAGGCCCGACGAAGGAGGGTCGAGCACGGTCGGGGTCTCGACACCGGCTTTGTCGCCCCGGAGGCGAACCGAGCCCAAAAATCAGGCGGTCCAGTCGAGGATGACCTTGCCGCCCTTGCCGCTCGCCGCGTCCTCGAACGCCGCGTCGAAGTCGGTGTGGGCGTAGCGGCCGGTGATCACCGGGGAGAGGTCGAGGCCGCCCTCCAGGAGGACCGACATCGCGTACCAGGTCTCGAACATCTCGCGGCCGTAGATGCCCTTGATGGTGATCATCGAGGTGACGATCTGGGCCCAGTCGACGGCGAACTCCTCGGACGGCAGGCCGAGCATGGCGATCTTGCCGCCGTGGGTCATGTTCGCGAGCATGTCGCGCATGGCGACGGGGTTGCCGGACATCTCCAGGCCCACGTCGAAGCCCTCGCGCAGGCCGAGTTCGCGCTGGCCGTCCGCGATGGTCGAGGAGGCCACGTTCAGGGCGCGGCTCACGCCCACCTTCCGCGCCAGTTCGAGGCGATCCTCGCTGACGTCGGTCATGACGACGTTGCGGGCGCCGGCGTGCTTGGCGACGGCCGCCGCCATCAGGCCGATGGGGCCCGCCCCTGTGATCAGTACGTCCTCGCCGACGAGCGGGAAGGACAGCGCGGTGTGCACGGCGTTGCCGAACGGGTCGAAGATCGCGGCGACGTCGAGGTCGACGGGGACGCGGTGCACCCACACGTTCGAGGCGGGCAGCGCCACGTACTCGGCGAACGCGCCGTCCCGGCCGACGCCGAGGCCGACCGTCGCGCGGCACAAGTGGCGGCGCCCGGCGAGGCAGTTGCGGCACTTGCCGCACACCAGGTGGCCCTCGCCGCTGACCGTGTCGCCCACCGCGATGTCGCTCACGTCGCGGCCGGTCTCGACGACCTCGCCGACGAACTCGTGTCCCACGACCAGCGGCGCGCTGATGGTCGACTGCGCCCAGCCGTCCCAGCTGCGGATGTGCAGGTCGGTGCCGCAGATCCCGGTGCGCAGGACCTTGATCAGTACGTCCCCGTGGCCGACGCCGGGCTCGGGGACGTCCGTCAGCCACAGACCCGGTTCGGCCTTCTCCTTGACCAGTGCCTTCAAGGGTTCGACTCCTGTCGTCGCGCACGCGGGCAGGGCGAACCGACCCGTGTGCGGGGAGAGTGGGTGATGAGGGGTGCGCTGCGGCAGTCGTCCGGATACATCCCGTATGCGGTCCGCCGACACCGCAGACTCTTCCGTACACGGGGCGTTCGGTCCATCGAGGTTTTCTTAAGCGGCGCCCCAGGTTTCCTACAGGCCCGGCCAGGCGGCCGATCCGAAGGACCCCTCCCCCAGGACTCCCTGACGCCCCGTTAATCCGTCCAAAATCCTTCCAGAATCCGTCCAGCGAACAGAGTGTCCGAATAACGGACAGCCGATGCACCACGTCCCACCAGCGCATACTGTCGCCGCACTTCAACCCGTCTCAGACAGCGAACAGGCACGACCATGACACGCACCTCCGTCACGGACCCGCCGCAGGCCGGATCCGACGTCGGCGCCACGCCCGGCGACGTCGAGGACGCCCCCGACGCCTCCACCGGCACGGAACTCGGCCACGGCCTCAAGCAGCGGCACCTCTCGATGATCGCCCTCGGCGGCGTCATCGGCGCGGGCCTCTTCGTAGGCTCGGGCGCCGGGATCGCCGCCGCGGGACCCGCGGTCGTGCTGCTCTTCGCGGGCGCCGGATTCGTCGTCATGCTGCTGATGCGGATGCTCGGCGAGATGTCCGCGGCCCGCCCTGCCACCGGCTCGTTCTCCGTGCACGCCGAGCGCGAACTCGGCGCCTGGGCGGGTGCGACCTCGGGCTGGATGTACTGGGTGATGCTCACCTGCGGCGTCGCCGCGGAGGCGACCGCGGCCGGGCAGATCATGCACGGCTGGGTGCCGTTCCTGCCCGCCTACGGCTGGGTCGCCGTCTTCATGGTGTTCTTCTGCCTGAGCAACCTGGCCGCCGTGCGCAACTTCGGCGAGTTCGAGTTCTTCTTCTCCGCCCTGAAGGTCACCGCGATCTGCGCGTTCCTCGTCCTGGGCGTCCTCGGCATCTGCGGCGTCTTCGGCGACGCCCCCGGCGCCTCCAACCTCACCGGCCACGGCGGCTTCTTCCCCACCGGCACCTCCGGCCTGATCGCCGGACTGCTCACCGCCGTCTTCGCGTACGGCGGCCTGGAGACGGTGTCCATCGCCGCCGCCGAGTCCGACAAGCCGCGCGAGAACGTGGCGCGCGCCGTGCGCACCGCCGTGTGGCGCATCGCGCTCTTCTACGTGGGGTCGATGGCGCTGGTCGTCGCCCTGGTGCCGTGGAACGACCCGAACGTCGCCGCCGACGGCCCGTACGTCACCGTGCTGAACGAGTTCGGCATCCCGGCCGCCGGCACCATCATGCAGGCCGTCATCCTCGTCGCCCTGCTGTCGGCGATGAACGCCAACATCTACGGCTCGTCCCGCATGGCCTACTCCCTCGTCTCGCGCGGCCTCGGCCCGCGCTTCCTGGGCCGGGTGCGCCGCCGCGTGCCCGTGGCCGCGGTGGTGGCGTCCTGCCTCTTCGGCTTCTTCGCGGTGTTCGCCGGCGTCTGGTGGCCCGACACCGTCTTCACCTGGCTGATGAACACGACCGGTGTCGCCATCCTCGTCGGCTGGGTCTTCATCTGCCTCGCGCAGCTGAAGATGCGGCGCCGCCTGGAGCGCGAGTCGCCCGAGCTGCTCACCGTGAAGATGTGGGCCTTCCCGTATCTGACCTGGCTCGCCCTGGCGGCCATCGCGGGCGTCTTCGTGGTCATGGCCAGCACCGCGGACGGCCGCGACCAGCTCTTCGTCTCCGCGATCCTGGTCGTCGCCCTGGCCGCCGGCGGCTACGCCAAGCAGCGCAGGGACGCCCGCGCCGTCACCGCCTAGGGCCTGATCCGAACGACAGGCCCCGGCGTCCTAACCGAGCAGGTCGCCCCGCCCGCGTACAAGCTCCATCAGATCGGCCGCCATCGCCTTGATGGTCACGAGCCCCGCCTGTCCCCACGGGCGGGGCTCCGTCGCGACCGCGCACACCGTGCCGAGGGCGAGCCCCGTGCGCTCGTCGATCAACGGCGCGCCCAGGTAGGAGCGGATGCCGATCTCGTCGACCACGGGGTTGCCCGCGAAGCGCGGGTAGTCGCACACGTCCTCAAGGACGAGCGCCTTGCGCCGCACGACCACATGCGGGCAGTAGCCGTGATCGCGCGCCATGTAGCGCGCCACTTCACCCTCCGTGGACGTGGAGGTCGCGGCCGAGGCCGCCACCGCGCCCAGTTCGCCGCCCCGGTGGTCGCCCCCGGGAGTGTGCAGCCCCGCGAAGAACTGCCGGTTCTCGTCGATGAAGTTGACCATCGCGTACGGCGCCCCGGTCACCTCGGCGAGCCGGTCCGCGAAGCGGTCGAACACCGGCTCGGCCCGCTGCCCCAGGTCGAGCCTGCGCAACCGGCCGGCCCGCTCGGCGCCCTCCTGGTCCTGCGGCGTCAGCAGCAGCCTCCTGGCGGCGTCGTACGTCACGTGTGGGCTCCGAATCCCGTGGCGGTCGCGGGCGCGTGCGCCAGCAGATGCCGTACGAGGGTGAGCAGTGTCTGGATGCCGGAGCTCGAGATCCGCGCGTCGCAGCGCACGACGGGGACCGCCGGGTCCAGGTCGATGGCGGCGCGGACCTCCTCGGCCTCGTAACGGTAGGAGCCGTCGAACTCGTTGACCGCCACGATGAAGCCCATGCCGCGCTCCTCGAAGAAGTCGACGGCGGCGAAGCAGTCCTCCAGGCGGCGCGTGTCCGCGAGGATGACCGCCCCGAGGGCGCCCTCGGACAGCTCGTCCCACATGAACCAGAAGCGCTCCTGGCCCGGCGTGCCGAACAGATAGAGCACGTGTTCCGGGTCCAGGGTGATCCGCCCGAAGTCCATCGCGACCGTCGTCTCGACCTTGTTCTCGATGCCGTCGAGATTGTCGGTGTCCTCGCTGACCGTGGTGAGCAACTCTTCCGTGCTGAGCGGCGCGATCTCGCTGACTGCCCCGACGAAGGTCGTCTTGCCGACCCCGAACCCGCCAGCGACCAAGATCTTCAGTGCGGTGGGGAAAGGGTCAGAGCTGGCGTCGTAGTCCATCGAGCACTGCCTCCAGTAGGGACCGGTCAGTGGGGTTGTCGTGGAACGTGGGGGGCTTCGTAGTGATCGCTTGGCAGTCGACGAGGTCGGAGAGGAGCACCTTGGTGACGCCCGCCGGGAGCTTCAGATGACCGGCGATCTCCGCGACCGATGTGGGCTGCGCACACAGGTCGAGCGCCTGGCTGTGTTCCGGACCCAGGTAGCCGAGGGGGGTCGCCCCGGTGGCCATCACATGGGTGAGCAGATCCATCGACGTGCTGGGCCGGGTGCGTCCGTTGCTGATCGTGTACGGACGCACGAGCCGGCCCGCGGCGCCATCCAGCCAAGGCCCGTCCTGCGGGGCCGCCACCGTCAATTCCTCATCGCCGTGGGCTCGGCGGCGGGCTGCCGGGGTGCGGTCACCAGGTAGGGCCGCACGCTCTTGACGAGCATGGCCATCTCATAGCCGAGCACGGCCGCGTCCGCGTCGCGCCCGGCGAGGACCGCGAGGCAGGTGCCGGAGCCCGCGGTCGACACGAACAGCAGCGCCGAGTCGAGCTCCACCACCACCTGCCGTACGTCGCCGCCGTCCGCGAACCGGATGCCCGCGCTGCGGCCCAGCGAATAGAGGCCCGAGGCGAGGGCCGCCATGTGGTCGGCGCTGTCGGCGTCGAGCCCGTGCACGGACTTGACGAGCCCGTCGGAGGACAGCAGCACGGCGCTGCTGGTGTGGGGAACGCGCTGGACGAGGCCGCTCATCAGCCAGTCGAGATCGGACACATGACCCGTCGGCACATCGCTCGCCATGGGGGATCGACTCCTTGGTGGACTGCTGGGTGTGGTGCGGGGAGGTGGGGGATCGGCGGGGGCGGGTGCGGGTGCGGTTCGGGCTTCCGGGCGGGTACGCGCGCGTGGTGGCGTGCGCGTGCCTGTACGGGGGTGGGAGCGGGGGCGGTCGTGTGTGCGGCGTCGTGGTGGTCATGCGGGGGCGCCGCCTTGCTCGTCGGGGCCCGGCTCCCACTGCTGGGCGTCCGGCCCCGGGCCGCCGGGGGCCCGCGGTTCGGCCGACTCGGCGAGCGTGATGCCGCGCTGGAAGGCGGCCATGAGACCGGGGTCGTGCACGGACGGGGCCGGGTCGTCGTGGCGCGGGGCGGGGCCGCCGCGCAGTTGCGGGGCGATGTGCTCCTGGGCCCTGCGGCGCGGCAGTTGGGGGCGGCCGCTCATGGTGCCGCGCACCACGCCCTCGGGGCGGGCGGCGGCCGGGGGCTCGGCGTGGGCCGCGGCCTCACGGGCCTCCGGGCGGATGCCGGGGAGGGCGTCGGCGGGGGTGGGGCGGGGGTCGCCGGCGATGCGCTGCGGGAGGGGGGCGCCGCCGTGGGGTGCGGGGCGGGGCGCCGCACCGTTGGGGGGCGGTCCCGTGGCGGGGTCGGGTGTGCCGGTCGGCGTGGCGGCGGGAGGCGTGACCGTGGGCGTACCCGCGGGAGGCGTGACCACCGGCGTGCCCGCAGGGGGCGTGCCCATCTGCGTTTGCCGGGGCACCACGGAGACGGCTCCGTGGAGCGGGGCGGGTGAAGGGGGCGCCGGGGCGGGGGCGTTGGGCGGGGCGGGGCGGGTGCCGTTGGTGTCCGGGCGGCCGGGCTGCGGCGGCGGGCCGCCCGCCCGGTGGCCGTTCGCCGACGGCGCCGCGGGGTCGCCGCCGAGCACGCTGTCGGCGGTCGCCGCGGCGGCGGCCTTGCGCACGTGCGGGATGCGCACGCCCGCGCCGTCGGTGTCGCCGTCGCCGCCGAGCAGGTCCTGGGGCAGTACGAGGACCGCCTGCACTCCCCCGTAGATGTTCGTCTGCAGCCGCACCGTGATGCCGTGCCGCCGTGCGAGCTGCGAGACCACGAACAGGCCGATGCGGCCGTCCGCGAGGAGGCTGGCCACGTTGACCTGGTCGGGGTCGGTGAGCAGGGTGTTCATCTTGTTCTGCTCGGTGACCGGCATGCCCAGGCCGCGGTCCTCCACCTCGATGGCGAGCCCGGAGGTCACCTGATTGGCGCGGAGCAGGACCTGGGTGTGCGGGGCGGAGAACACCGTGGCGTTCTCGACGAGTTCGGCGAGCAGGTGGATGCAGTCGGCGACGGCGTGTCCGCGCAGGGTGCCGTCGATCGGCGGCACGAGCTTGACCCGCGAGTACTGCTCGACCTCGGCGATCGCGGAGCGCATCACCTCGGTCATGGACACGGGGTGGCTCCACTGGCGGCGCGAGACGGCGCCCCCGAGCACGGCGAGGTTCTCCGCGTGCCGACGGGTGCGGGTGGCCATGTGGTCGACGTGGAACAGGCCCTTGAGCAGGTCGGGGTCCTCGACCTGGTTCTCCAGCTCGTCGAGCAGGCTGATCTCGCGGTGCACGAGCGACTGCAGGCGCCGGGCGAGGTTCACGAACACCTCGACCTTCTGCCGGCTGCCCGCCTGGCTGGACAGCTGGGTGGCCTGGACGACGGCGGTCACCGCGACGTCGTGACCGCGCGCGAGGTCGACGGCGAGCCGGTCGAAGTCGTCACCGCCGGGCGCGCCGACGGCGGGCGCGCGGCGCGGCGGCGGGGCCTCGCCCTTGCGCAACTGCTCGACCAGGTCGCGCAGTTCGGACTGCCGGTGCGCGGCGCTCTGGCGCAGCGCGAGCACCCGGTCGCGTACGACGGCCGCGGTGCGCCGCGCGGCGACGGCGGCGATCACGATGCCCGCGAGCGTCACCAGACAGGCTCCGCCGAGCACCGCCCACAGCGTCGGGCTGGGCCGCACTCCCGTGTGCTGGAGGACGAACAGCACGGCCGCGCTCGCGCCGAGGGCCACCGCGAGCGGCGGGAGGACGGCGATGCGCAGGAGTTGGGAACGTATGTGCGTCTCGGTCGGCTGCGGCGCGGCCCGTCCGGCCGGCCTGCCGTGCCGACCGCCTTCGCGGCGGTCTGCGCGGGCGGCCGGCTGGCGGGGCTGGGACATACGGCGACCTCGTCCTCGGTTCTGTGAGTTCAAGTGGGGGGTGGTCTGTGCGTTCAGGTGGGGTGGCTCGGCAGATGGGGAGACAGCAGGGAGGGACAGCAGGCAGCGCGACCGGGCGTCGCACGGCGAGCACACACGGTAGTCGCCAACGGCATATACGCGAGGGGCAGTTGACAAACTCCGGCGACTGAGGTCCCGCTCTGGTATGAGGCTTCGCACCCATGCCCGAATACGCGCCCGCGATTCACTCATACACGCGTTCGCCTGGGGGTTTCCGGCCGGCACCCGGCACCCGGCACCCGGCACCCGGCACCCGCCGTCAGGCGTTCAGGCGCTCAGGCGTTCCTCGAGGCGGACGGTCACGGTGTCCCCCTCCTCCTTGCCGATCGCCTTGCGCACGTCCGCCTTCACCGGCAGCTTGTGCGTTCCGTCGCCCAGGGCCATGAACGAACTCTGGAACGGATGGCCGTCGATCGTGCCGCGCACCTTCACCAGGCCGCGGGTTCCGAAGAACTCCGCCGACTCGGGCCACACGACGTACGTCCAGCCGCCCTTATTCGGGCTCTTCCGCAGGGTCGCGATGAATTGCTTGTCCATGACGGGTACCGCCTGTCCGGGATCAGAGGGAGGTGCTGTCACCAGGTAGGACGGAGGCCGGCGAGGAAAGTCATCGCGCCGCGCCGACAGACCCTCGTTTTCCGCGCCTGGAGGCCGCCGGGCCCACGTTTTGCGTTTTCCGCAAAGAAGTTTGCCCGTACGCGGGTGTGGAGCGACCTTGGCGTCGACGGGGGTCACCGTCGCACCGCCGAGAGACAGGACCGGACGCCATGCCTGACGACATGAACAGCGGCATCGCCCAGGACGACAGCCCGCAGTCGGACGCCGCTCAGTCCGACGCCATCCGCTCCGACACCACGCACTCCGCCACCGCCCGGGAGTGGGACGAGCGGTACAGCGGCAGCGAGCAGCTCTTCAGCGGCAACCCGAACGGTGTGCTGGTCACCGAGGTCGACGGGATGCCGCCCGGCCAGGCCCTCGACGTCGGCTGCGGCGAGGGCGGCGACGCGCTCTGGCTGGCCCGGCGCGGCTGGCAGGTGACGGCGGTCGACGTCTCGGAGGTGGCCCTGCGCCGCGCCGCCGCGGCCGGTACCGACGTGGCGGGCCGGGTGTCCTGGGCACGGGCGGACCTGGCGGTGACCCCGCCGCCGGCGGGCGCCTTCGACCTGGTGAGCATCCAGTACTTCCCGCTGCTGCGCAGCACGGGCCCGGCGACGGCGCGCGGCCTCGTCGACGCGGTCGCGCCCGGCGGCACGCTGCTCTTCGTCACGCACGCGCTGGCGGACCTGGCGCACGACGCCGCGGTGACCGCCGAATTCGACCCCGCCGACTACTACTGGGCCGACGACGTCATCAAGCTCCTCGACGCCGACGGTGCGGGCGCCTGGGAGATCCAGGTCGACGAGACGCGCGGGCGCACCGCCCCGGCCCCGCCCGGCACCCACCACCACCGCGACACGGTCCTGCGAGCGCGCCGCGTGGCGTGACCGGAGGGCGTGATCGGAGTGGCGTGTCTCAAGGGGGCGGAAGCCGACCGGCGTCCGCCCCCTCCGGAAAGGCCGCCTCCCGCCTACCCGGCCACCACGATCTCCGTCTCGTCCGCCCCCGCCGCGGGCCCCGCCACCGGCCACCCGCCCTGCGGCACCGCCGCGACCGCCCGCCACCACTGCTCCGTGGGCAGCGCCTCGGCGCCGGGCTCGAAGGGCTCGCCGGGGCGCGGCAGCGCGAGGCGCGCGGCGGCGCGGCGGGCCGCGGTGACGGTCCCCTCACCGGGCTCGGTCCAGGCGTGCGGCGCCAGGTTGAACGTCCCCCAGTGGATCGGCAGCATCGGCCCGGCAGCGGGCCCGCCCTGCAGGTCGAGGTGGGCGCGCATGCCCTCCTCCGGGGTCATGTGGATGTCCGGCCAGTACTCCGAGTAGGCGCCGATCTGGATCATCGTGACGTCGAACGGCCCGTGCTCGGCGCCGATCTCCTTGAACCCGGAGAAGTAGCCGGTGTCACCGCTGTGGAAGACGCTGTGCTCGGGCCCGGCGACGACCCAGGACGCCCACAGGGTGTGCTGCGCGTTGCGCAGGCCGCGGCCGCAGAAGTGGCGGGCGGGGGTGGCGGTCAGCGTCACCCCGGCGACCTTCGTCGACTCGTGCCAGTCCAGCTCGCGCAGCCGGTCCGCGGGCACGCCCCAGTGCTCCAGGTGGGCGCCGACGCCGAGCGGCACCGCGAACACGGTGTCCGTGTGGGCGAGCGCCTTGATGGTGGGCATGTCCAGGTGGTCGTAGTGATCGTGCGAGATCACCACCACGTCGACCGGGCCCAGCGCGGCGAGCGGCAGCGGCACCGGGTGCAGCCGCTTGGGCCCCGCGAAGGCGAACGGTGAACAGCGCTCGCCCCACACCGGGTCGAACAGCACCCGCACCCCGTCTATCTCGGCGAGGACGCTGGAGTGCCCCATCCAGGTGATCCGCAGGCCGCTCACCGGCGGTTTCGAGAGATCGGCGAGCGTCGTGGCATGCACGGGCACGGTCCCGGTGGGGGCCCGGCGGGCGCGCTCGTCCTTCCGGAAGTAGTTCTTCGCGAACTCGACCATCGAGCCGTCGGGCCGGACGCGGGCGCCCTCCGGGTTCTGGAAGGACCCGTCCGCGAAGTTCGGGGACCGGCGGATGCGGTCGAGGCGGGCCCCCGCGGGCTCGGCGCCGAAGGCATCGGGCTGGAGCGAGCGCAGCCCGGAAGTCAGAGAACGTGACACGGCGCCTCCCATTGATCGATCAGGTTTCCCATTATGTGCGGCACCACTGACAACGCGCTGGGCGTCCTCCGTGTGCCCGAATCCCCGCGCATGTGACCGGCCTCCCTCCGCCGCGGAATCGCGGCGCGCGCCACCGTCTCCCAGAAACTGATCCATCATTCAGTAACAGTTCGATTGACAGCACTCTCGACGACTCCGGATACTGACCGACGATTCAGTAAAAACATCTGGAGGCACCGTGTCGGAACTCCCCACCGAACTGGTCCCGCTCACTCCCGAACAACACGCCGTCGTCGAGCTCGCCCGGACCTTCGCGGCCGAGGAGATCCGGCCACGCGCGCGTGCCGTCGACGAGGCGGACATCGAGACGCCCTGGGACCTGTGGCGCAAGGCGGCCAAGGTCGGCATCACCGGATTCATGCTCCCCGAGGAGTTCGGCGGAGGTGGCTTCACCGATGTGTTCACGCAGGTCCTCGTGCAGGAGGAGCTGTGCGTCGGCGACCTGGGCATCGGCAACCTGCTCTGCTCGAACGGATTCTTCGCCGACCCCGTGCTCGCCCTCGGCACCGAGGAGCAGCAGCGCACCTGGCTCACCCCGCTCGCAGGGCCCGACACCCCGATGACGTCGCTGGCGACCACCGAGCCGGGCGCGGGTTCGGACGCCGCGTCGATCAGCACCACGGCCCGCCGCACCGAGGGCGGTTACCTGCTCAACGGCCAGAAGGCGTGGATCTCGAACGCGGGCGAGGCCGACCGCTACGTAGTGTTCGCCAAGACGGACCCGACCCAGCGCTCGCGCGGCGTCAGCGCCTTCCTGCTGCACAAGGACACCGAAGGTGTCACCTTCGGCGAACCGATGCGCAAGATGGGCCAACGCGCCATCGTCTGCCGGGAGATCTTCTTCTCCGACGCGTTCGTCCCCGAGGAGAACCGGCTCGGCGACGAAGGGCAGGGCTTCGTCGGCCTGATGCGCACCTTCGACATCTCGCGCGCCGTCCTTGGTGCCGCCGCCACCGGTGTCGCCCGCGCCGCCTACGAGTACGCACGCGACTACGCGCGTACGCGCGAGCAGTTCGGCAAGCCGATCATCGAGCACCAGGCGGTCGCGTTCCGCCTCGCCGACATGCGTACCCGCATCGAGCAGTCGCGCCTGATGACGTGGCGCGCGGCCCGCCGCCTGGACGCGGGCCTGAGCGCCACCACCGAGGCCGCCATGGCCAAGCTCACCGCGTCGGAGACGGCCGCGTACTGCACGTGGGCCGCCGTGCAGACGCTGGGCGGCTGGGGCTACTCGCGCGAGTTCCCGGTCGAACAGTGGATGCGCGACGCCAAGTTGGAGGAGATCGAAGAGGGCACCTCCGACATCATGCGCCTGATCATTGCGAGGTCACTGTGACGTCCCAGCACGCACCTGCCGTCATTGCCCGTCACAGTCCCACCCCCGCGGCGGACCCCACCCACCTCACCGGCGGCGAGGCCCTCGTCCGCGCCCTGGCCGCCCACGACGTCACCCGGGCCTTCGGCATCCCGGGCACCCACAACCTGGAGATCTACCGCCACTTGACGGCCTACGGTGTCGCGCACGTGGCACCCCGCCACGAACAGGGAGCCGGATACGCGGCAGACGCCTACGCGCGCGTGACCGGCACGCCCGGCGTGGCGATCACGACCACGGGCCCCGCGCTCCTGAACATCGCGGCGGCCGTCGGGCAGGCGTACTCGGACAGCGTGCCGCTGCTGGTGATCTCGCCGGGCATGCCGCTGCGCCACCCGCGCCAGTCGACCGGTCTGCTGCACGAAATGCGCAGCCAGAGCGAGGCGTTGCGCAACGTGGCCGCCTTCAGCCACCGGGTCTCCTCGGTCGCGGAGATCGGGGTGGCGGTGGCGCGCGCGTTCACGCTGTTCCGCTCGGAGCGGCCGCGTCCCGCGCACATCGAGATCCCGCTCGACCTCCTGGAGGCGACGGAGCCGGCGGGTCCGGCCCGCACCGCTCCCCCGGCCGCGCCGCGCGTACCCGACGCCGCACACATCGCACAGGCCGCCGCCCTCCTCGCCCGCGCGGAGCGCCCGGCCCTGATCCTCGGCGGCGGCGCCCGCGGCGCGGCGCCCCAATGCCTGGCCCTGGCCGAGCAGTTGGCGGCCCCGGTGGCCACCACGGCGAACGGCAAGGCGATCGTCGACGAAGAGCACCCGCTCTCCCTCGGCGTGTCCCTGCACAGCCCGGCCGTGCAGGAGTGGCTCACGACCCGCGACGTGATCCTCGCGGTCGGCACGGAACTGGCCGAGTCCGACATCTGGACCGCCGAACCACTGCCTTTCCAGGGGCAGTTGATCCGCATCGATCTCGATCCGGCGCAGATGTACGCGGGCGTCCCGGCGGATGTCCCGCTGGTCGGCGACGCGGCCGCCACGCTCGACGCGCTCGCCCTCGACGCGCTCACCCTCGACACCGCGGCCGCGCCCCCGGACCCCGTCCCCGCCACCCCGGACCCCATACCCGCCCACGCCGAAACCGCCGCCCTCAAGGCGGCCCGCGACGACGAGTCCCGCCCCCGTGACGCCCACTGGCTGCCCTACCTGGAGGCGATCGGCGGCGTCCTCGACCCGGATGCCGTCGTCACCTCGGACAGCGCCCAGTGCTGCTACTACGGGGCGCTGCCGCACCTCACCCTGGGCCCGGACGCCCGCTATCTGCACCCCACCGGCTTCGGCACGCTCGGCTACGCGCTGCCCGCCGCGATCGGCGCGAAGGCCGCCTGTCCGGACCGCCAGGTGGTGGCGCTCAGCGGCGACGGCGGCCTGCAGTTCTCGATCCAGGAGCTGGCCACGGCCGCGAGCCTCCAACAGCCGCTGGCCGTCGTGGTGTTCGACAACTCCGGCTACGGCGAGATCCGCGACGAGATGAAGGCCCGCGGCGACGCGCCGCTCGCGGTCGACCACGCGCGCGTGGACCTGCCCGCCCTCGCGCGCGCCTACGGGGGCCACGGCGCGACCGCCCACTCCCCCGAGGAGCTCGCCAGGCTGCTGACCACCGCCCTGACCACGCCCGCCCCCACCCTGATCGTCGTCCCTGAGGAGTCCGCATGACCACCGCCCCCACGCCCGCCACTACCGCCACGCCCCCGACGGCTCCCACGGCGCCCCTCACCCAGCTCACCTGGACCGACCACGTCACCGGCCGCCACGGCTACCTGGTCATCGACCGCCTGGTGCGCGGCGTCTCCAGCGGCGGCCTGCGGATGCGGGCCGGCTGCACCCTGGAAGAGGTCGCCGGACTCGCGCGCGGCATGACGATGAAGGAGGCGCTGCACTACAACCCGCAGGGCCGCTACATCCCGCTGGGCGGCGCCAAGGGCGGCATCGACTGCGACCCGCAGGACCCGGAGGCGTACGGCGTCCTGGTGCGCTACTTGCAGGCGATGCGCCCCTACATCGAGTCCTTCTGGACGACCGGTGAGGACCTCGGGCTCACGCAGGACCTGGTCGACAAGGCGGCGGCCGAGGCGGGTCTCGTGTCGTCGATCCAGGCCGTGTACCCGCTTCTGGACGACGAGGAGACGGCCCGTCAGCGGCTCGCGGACGCCTTCGCGGTGGACGTCGACGGCATCGGCCTGGACGAGCTGGTGGGCGGCTGCGGCGTCGCCGAGGCGGTGCTGGTCGCGCTCGACCGGGCCGGCCGCTCCTACGAGGGCACCCGTGTGTCCCTCCAGGGGCTCGGCACCATGGGCGGCGCCACCGCGCGCTTCCTCGCGCGCGCGGGGCTCACGATCGTGGCGGTCGCCGACCTGAAGGGGACCATCGCCAACGACGCCGGTCTCGACGTGGAGGCGCTGCTCGCGGCGCGCGACGCCTACGGCACGGTGGACCGCGAGCGGCTGCGCGCCGGGGACCGTGAACTGCCGGGCGACGCCTGGCTGTCGGCGGACGCGGACGTGCTGGTCCCTGCCGCGGTCTCGTACGCGATCGACGCGGCGAACCAGGAGCGGATCACGGCCCGCTGGGTCGTCGAGGCGGCGAACATGCCGGTGCTCGCGGAGGCCGAGGAGCTGCTGACCGGGCGCGGCATCACGGTCCTGCCGGACGTGGTCGTCAACTCCGGTACGAACGCCTGGTGGTGGTGGACCCTGTTCGGCGACATCGGCGCGGACGCGGACGAGGCCTTCGCCTACACGCGGCGCTCCATGCGCTCCCTGATCGACCAGATGCTCGCGCGCGCGGAGGGCGACGGCACGACCCCCAGGGCCGCGGCGCACGCCATCGTCGCCGACCGCCTGCCGATCCTCGCGGAGAGGTTCGGGTGGTACAGGTGACGACGACAACGAGCCTGGACGCGCTGTACGACCCGGCCTCGGTCGCGGTCGTCGGCGCGTCCGACAACCCGGAGAAGTGGGGCTACTGGCTCGCGGCGGGCGCCCTCACCGGCCGCGCCCGCCGCGCGGTCCACCTGGTCAACCACCGGGGCGGCCACCTTCAGGGCGAACCGTTCCGTCCCGCGCTGTCCGCCCTGGACGCGCCGCCCGAGCACGTGGTGGTCGCCGTCCCGCCCCAGCAGGTGCGCCCGGTGGTCCAGGAGGGCCTGGACGCGGGCGCCCGCTGCTTCACGGTGATCACTTCCGGCACCACGGAGGAGAACACCCTCGCGGACCTGGTGACCGCGCGCGGCGCCCGCCTGCTGGGCCCGAACTGCATGGGCATCGTCGACACGACGAGTCAACTCCGGCTCAGTTGGGGCGACTTCCCGACCGGCGGTCTCGGCCTGGTCTCGCAGAGCGGCAACCTGGCCCTGGAGATCGGCCGCCACCTGCAGCGCGCGGGCGCGGGCTTCTCGCGCTTCGTCTCGCTCGGCAACCAGCGCGACATCGACGCCGCCGACGCCCTGGAGTCCCTGATCGCCCACGAGCCCACGAGAGCGATCGCGGCGTACGTGGAGGACTTCCGGGACGGCCGCCGCCTCGCGGACGTCCTCGCGGCCGCCCACGCGGCCGGAAAGCCGGTCCTGCTGCTCACTGTGGGCCGCAGCGCGGCATCGGGCCGCGCGGCCGCCTCCCACACCGGCGCCCTGGTGAGCCCGCACGCCACGGTCGCCGCGGTCTGCCGCGACGCCGGCGCCCTCCTCCTCGACTCGGCGGGCGAACTCGTCGACACGGCCCTCCACTTGATGTCCCCCACCCCTTCTCTCGTACGTTCCCGCCCCCATCCCCCACGCCACGAAACGCCCCCTGCTCCCACCCCAGCCCCAGCCGGCGCCGCCCCGCCCCCACCGCACCGGATCGCCGTGATCGGGGACAGCGGCGGACAGGGCGCACTGGCCGCCGACTCGTTCGCCGCGTGCGGCTTCGACGTGCCCGCGCTCTCCCCCGCCACCGTCGAAGCGCTCGGCGCGCACCTGCCGCCGGGCGCGGGGCGCGCCAACCCGGTCGACCTGGCCGGGGCGGGCGAACGGGACATGGCCACCTACGCGCGCGTGGCGGCCACCCTGCTGGACAGCGGCGACGCGGACACGGTCGTGCTCACCGGCTACTTCGGCGACTACGCGAGCGCGAACCCGGCCCAGGAGGAACGCGAGTGCGAGATCGCGCACGCCCTCGCCGACGCCGCCCGCACCGCCGGGCGAGCCCTGCTCGTGCACACGATGGCCCGCGACACGGCGGCCCTCGCCGTCCTCAAGGAACGCGGCGTCCCGGTGCACGAACGAGTCGAACAGGCCGCGACGGCGCTCGCGGGCGCCGTGCACCTGGCCTCCGCCACGCCGCGCCTGCCGCAGGAGCGGACCGCTCCCCCGGCGGCGTACGAGGTCGAGGACGGCGGCTACGAGCGGGTGCGCGAGCTGCTCGCCTCCTACGGAGTCGCGTTCCCCACGGCCGAGTTCGTGACGGACGCGGACGCGGCGGTGGAGGCCGCCTACCGCACGGGCTACCCCCTGGTGCTCAAGGCGATGGGGCTCGCCCACAAGACCGAGGCCGGGGGCGTCGCGCTGCACATCGCCGACGCGGTCGCCCTGCGGACCGCGTTCGCGCGGATGCGGGAGGCCACGGGCGCGGACCGGTACGCGGTCGAGGCGATGGCGACGCCTCCGTACGCGCGCGAACTCATCGTGGGCGTGCGCAGGGACCCGTCGTTCGGCCCGGTCGTCATGGTCGGCGCAGGGGGTGTCACCGCCGAGCTGCACGCCGACACGGCGCTGGCCCTGGCCCCGCTCACCCCGGCACGCGCGCGTGCCCTGCTCCTCGAACTGCGGCACGCGCCACTGCTGACCGGCTGGCGGGGCGCGCCCGCCGTCCACCTGGAGGCGGCGGTCGCGGCGGTGTGCGCGGTGGCGCAGGCCGCGGCGGACCACCCGGAACTGACGGACCTGGAGGTCAATCCGCTCCTTGTGCATCCCGGTGGGGCGATCGCGCTGGACGCGCACGCGGTCCTCGGGCACTGACACAGCCCGAAGGGGCTCCCACCTCGCAGGTGGGAGCCCCTTCGGGCTGTTCCGTCACGGTCACTCGTTGGCACGCGCCCGCCGCCGCGCGGGTGCCCCGCACGCGTAGAACACCAATCCGATCACGACGAACAGCAGCAGCGGCAGCACCTGGCTGAGCGTGTACGGCAGGCGCTGGTCCGCGAAGGATTCGGGCAGGGAGTCCGCCGCGTTGCCGGCCGTGCCGAACCAGCCCACCCCGAAGCCGGGCCAGACGAGGACGATCACGGTGAAGGCCACGAAGCCGGTGGAGAGCGCGGTCACGATCCAGGCGCCCAGCCGGCCGCCGGGCACGGCGTAGGGCCGCTCCTGGTCGGGGTACTTGCGGCGCAGCACCGCGAGGCTCGGGAAGGTGATGACGTAGGAGATGAACGTCGTGCTGATGGTCAGGCCGAGGCCCGCGGCGAAGTATTTCTCGCCGTCGCCGCCGGTGAGGTTGAGGGCGACGACGAAGAGGATCGAACCGAGCACGGCGGACAGGATGTTGACCCGCACCGGGGTGCCGTGCTTCTCGGAGATGCGGCCCAGCCAGGCCGGGCCCGCGCCGTCCGCACACGCCACCGCCTGCGCGCGGTGGGCGCCCATCGCCCAGGTGACGCCGGAGGTGAGCAGGCCGACGATGAGGCCGGCCGCGGCGACGCCGCCGAACACCGCGCCCATACCGGTCAGCGTCACCGTGCCGTCGGCCGCGATGGAGCCGCCGTAGACGGTGAAGACGGCCTTGCAGGCGTCGATGAAGCCGCCGAGGCTGCCGATGTCCTCGCTGGGCAGCACGAACAGGATGCCGAGGATGGGGCCTCCGTAGAGGAGCACGGCGGCGAGCCCGGAGCGCAGGATCGACAGGGGGATGTCGCGGCGCGGGTTCTTCATCTCCTCGGCGGCGGAGCTGGGCAGTTCGAAGCCCACGTAGTTGAAGATGAGCACCGGGACGAGCGCCACGAAGCCCGCATACGTAGGCGTGAACTCGCCCGCCGGTAGGGCGTGCACGCCATGTTCGGCGGCGTAGACGACGACGGACACGAGGAAGAAGCCGAGCAGTACGACGCGTGCGACGGCGCCCGCGATGGGCACCCACTTGCCGATGCGCACGGACTGCACGACGGCGAGCGCGCCGCCCCAGATGAACACGAACCCGGCGACGTACTTCCACACGCCCGGCAGCGGCGTGAAGAACTCCTCCCAGGTGGTCAGCGCGATGATGCAGAGGCTGCCGCCGACCCAGACGGGATTGGATATCCAGTACAGGAGCTGGTTGACGCCCGCGACGAGCCGGCCGAAGGCCAGGCGGGTCCATACGTACGGGCCGCCCTGCACGGGGAAGGCCGAGCCGAGTTCGGCCACGAGCAGGCCGTAGGGGAGGAAGAAGACGACGGCGAGGATGACCATCCAGGTCAGGCCCTGCGGGCCCTGGGCCGCGACGGAACCGATGGTGTCCAGGCCGACGAGCGTGCAGATGAGGAAGAACAGCACGTCCAGCCGGCGCAGATCCTTGCGCAGCCGTGAGCGCTGCTCGCCCCAGCCTTCGGAGAGGTCGGGCTCGTCCCCGGCGGGCGGGGTCGGCGAGAGGGTTGGCGCTTGGGTCACGATTGCTCCTGGCGAGAACAGAACGAGGGCGGCACGGACAGCTCTTGGGATCCTGCTGGGGCCGCGCCTACCCCCGTCCAAGCGACTTATTGACTGAACAGACAGTCAGTAGTGGAACGTGACGTGACTGTGACCTGTACGACGTCGGGGCGTCAAGAGTCCTGCACGCAACAAGTCCGCACACAAAAACAACTAGGCTTGCGACGTGACCAGAGTCCGGTTGAGCGTGGCCGAGCGGCGCGAAGAGCTGCTGACGGCCGCCATCGAGCAGATCGAGGCGCGCGGGGTCGCCGCCGTGCGCATCGCCGACGTGGCATCGGCGCTCGGCGTGAGCAACGCGCTGGTGCTGTACCACTTCTCGACGAAGGAGAAGCTCGTCGCGGCCGCGTTCGCGCACGCCGCCGAGAGCGACCTGGCGCATCTGCGCAAGCTGCTCGGCCGCCGCACGACGGCCCTGAAGCGGCTGCGCGCCGCGGTGCGCTGGTACGCGCCGACGGGGCAGGCCAAGGGGTGGCGGCTGTGGATCGAGGGCTGGGCCGCGGCGCTGCGCGAGCCCGCACTGCGGGAGGTCACGCGGGACCTCGACCGGCAGTGGAAGGCGGCGCTCGCGGAGGTGGTCGCCGAGGGCGTGGCGGCGGGCGAGTTCACCTGCTCTGACCCGATGGGGGCGGCGCTGCGGATCACGGCGCTGCTCGACGGGCTCGCCGTGCAGCTGACTTCGTACGACGGCGGGCGCGCCAGGCCCGCCGCGGTGTCGCGGGCCCGCATGCTGGAGTGGGTGGACGAGGCGCTCGCCCGCGAACTGGGGCTCGAGCGCGCGGAGTTGACGGCGGTGGGGCGCTGACGGAATCCCGTCAGCGCCGCCGTACCGCCACGGGGGCAGGCGTCAGGATGCCGCCTCCAGGTGTGCCTTCACCGCGTGCGGGTCGATGAAGCCCTTGGCCTGCACCCGGTCGCCGGAGGACTCGCCGCGCAGCCGGCGCCCGATCCACGGCACCAGGAACTCCCGCGCCCAGTGGATGTCGTCGCGCCGCACCTCGAACGTGCCGCGCGGCGGCAGCAGCGGCCACGCCTGCTCGGGGTCGGCGGGGACCTCGACGCCGAGCGCCTGGGCGGCGCGCAGCGCCACGCGGGTGTGCCCCTCGGGCGACAGGTGGAGGCGGTCGCCGTCCCAGGCCCTGCGGTCCTGGATGGACTTCAGGGACCACAGGTCGAGCATCAGGCAGCCGTGGCGGTCGGCGATCGCCCGCACATGCATGTTGTACGTGGCGATCTTGCCGCGCAGGTGCTTGAGCACGGCCACGTCACGGGTGTCGAAGCCCGTGGCCACCATGACGGTGCCGGCCGCGTCGGCGAGCCGGGCGACGGCCTTCTCGAAGCGTTCGGCCACGTCGTCGGGGTCGGTGCCCGGGCGGATGATGTCGTTGCCGCCGGCGACCAGCGTCACCAGGTCGGGGGCCAGCTCGACCGCCTTGGGGACCTGGTCCGCGACGATCTGGTCGAGGAGCTTGCCGCGCACCGCCAGGTTCGCGTACTTGAAGGTGTCCTCGGGGACGCGGTCGTCCAGGAGGACGGCGAGCCGGTCGGCCCAGCCCGCGAACTTTCCGTCGGGTCCGGGGTCGCCGACGCCTTCGGTGAAGCTGTCGCCCACGGCCGCGAAGGACCGGATCGTGCCGTTGAGGTTGAGTGAGTCCGTGAGTGCTCTCGATTCGTGTGCCACTCACGTATTTTTGCTCGCGAAAAGTGACCTACGCCATCGTAGGTAGGGGTTGACGCGTGGTGAGATAGCCCACTCGCCACCTGGGGAATAAGCGCACGAACGCACTTCGGCGCCCGGGGAACCACCCCGGGCGCCGAAGAGAGCGGGTCGTCGCGTCCGCTACGAGAGGTCTCAGGCGTCGACGCCGTGCTCGCTCAGGTAGGCGATCGGGTCGATGTCCGAGCCGTAGTCCGCGGTGGTGCGGATCTCGAAGTGCAGGTGCGGTCCGGTGACGTTGCCCGTCGCGCCGGACTTGGCGATCTCCTGGCCGGCCGTCACGGTGTCGCCCTGGGCGACGCCGATCGAGGACAGGTGGCCGTACTGGGAGAAGTGGCCGTCGGCGTGCTCGATGACGACCTCGTTGCCGTACGAGCCGCCCGAGCCGGTCGACACGACGGTGCCGTCGGCGATCGACTTCACGGAGGTGCCGGTCGAGATCGAGTAGTCGGCGCCGGTGTGGCTGCCGCTGGACCACATGGAGCCGGAGTTGCCGTAGCCCGTGCCCTTGGCACCGTCGACCGGAGCCACGTAGTCGCCGGAGGCGGTGGTCTTGGCGCTCGTCTGCGTGGCGGCGGCCTCGTCCGCGGAGCCGCCCTCGGCGGCGCCGCCGAGGTTGAGCTTCACGCCGATCTTGAGGTGGTCGGCGTTGGAGCCGACGGCGTCCTTGTTGTCCGCGTACAGCTTCTTCCAGCCGCCGTCGACGTCCTGCGCCTTGGCGATCTTCGAGAGCGTGTCACCGGCCTTGACGGTGTACGTCGTGGCGTCGGCGGCACCGCCGGACGACGCGGCCTGCGCGCCGGTGGCGCCCATCAGCGGCAGCGCCACGGCGACTCCACCGGCGGAGGCGACGGCGGCGACACGGGCGATGCGGCGGGAGGTCGAAAGGCGGTGCTTTCCCTTTGCGGGCATGCTGAATTTCCTCTCCGTCGCCTACGAGGTGAGCTGTCGGGTTCGGGCTGGAGATGCCCGGCCGCGCCCGGAGTACGGGCACGGCTTCACCCCTAGCCGCTTCGGGAAATCCCCCTACGCGGCATCTTGCGTGTGGGTCCCCCGCTCCTGCCGTGACGGGTAGTCGAAAGGAATCCGGGCGGCGGCAGGACTAGGCGTTCCGACCGGATTGATTGGTGACCGTAGGCGAACCGCAATGGCGGCGACAACTGCCGAATTCACTTGAGGCGGCAATTCCTTGGGTTTCCGAGGCTCCCCCGTGTAACCCTGCGTCGACATTCCCCGCTTTACCAACGCCATACCTTCGGGGATTACTGGGGAGGCAATCAGGGCCGCCCACCACACAGCGTCACGAACATGAGGCCGGTCACGCACAGGCCCACAAGCCCCTCCGATTCATGCACAGTTGACACAGAACGGTGCGAATCGGACAGATGGTTGCCTGTGGAACCGATGTCGTATCGTCAGGAGCGCGCCCGCCGGCGACCCAACGCCGGTGCACCGATTGGGAGGAGCCCCTGTGACGCAGCACGCACCGTCCACCGAGCCCGAGCTGACCGGAGTGCGCAACTTCCGAGACGTCGGCGGCCTGCCCACCGTGGACGGCCGGCGCGTGCGCCCGGGCGTGCTGTTCCGCAGCGGTCACCTCGCCCACGCCACCGCCGAGGACTCGGCCTTCCTCTCCTCCCTCAACCTGCACACGGTCTTCGACTTCCGTAACTCCGCGGACCAGAAGCTGGAGGGCGCCGACGTCGAGCTGCCCGGTGTGCGCAATCTCAACCTGCCGCTCAACGATCCGGCCGACGGCGCCGAATTCTGGGCCATGGTCCGCGACGGCGACATCGAGCAGCTGCGCCAGATCCTCTCCGGGGGCCGCGCGGCGAACCGCCTCGTCGAGTCCTACCGCACGATGATCAAGGAGCGCACCGCCGAGCACAGCCGCGTGCTGCACTCCCTCGCCGAGGACAGCCTCCCCGCGCTGATGCACTGCGCGGCCGGCAAGGACCGCGCGGGCCTGTCGATCGCGGTGACGTTGCTCGCGGTGGGCGTGGAGCGCGACGCCATCGAGGCGGACTACCTCAAGTCGAACGAGAAGCACCGCCGCTACAACGTCCGCCGCACCGCCACCGCGAAGGACGCCTACTCCCCCGAGGTCATGGAGCTGCTCAGCCCGCTCTTCGACGCCCGCATCGAGTACCTCAACGCCGGCCTCGAGACCATCGACGAGGAGTGGGGCAGCACGGACCGCTACCTCGAAGAGGGTCTGAAGGTCACCGCGGCCACGCGCGAGCGGCTGCGCGAGCGTCTGCTCGACTGACCGCCGGACACCGTACGGTGCCGGAGGTCACACCATGCCGGGGCCACTCGGTGCCGGGTGTCCGACCTCACCCCTCCCCCTCGCGGAGCGCCGCGCGGGCGGGGAGGGTCACGGCGAGCAGGCCGAGGCACACCGCGCCCCCGGCGAACATGCCGTACAGCAGCGGCGGTATGTACGGGGACTCCCCCGTCAAGCCGCGCATCATCGGGGTCAGCGTGATCATCGCGATGGTGGTGCCCAGCGCCACCCCCGCCGCCGACACCAGCAGGCTCTCCCAGCGCAGCATCCGCAGCACCTGGCGGCGCGTGGACCCGACGAGGCGGAGCACGGTCAGTTCGCGACGGCGGTCCAGGACCGTCATCACCAGCGTGTTGACCGCCGCGACGGCGGCGAAGCCGCCCAGGACCGCGGCCATCATGTAGTTGGACCAGGCGCCCAGTTCGTCGTCCACGCTCCGCGCGACGGCGTAACCCGAGGTGTCGGTGACCTGGCCGAGCGCGGTGAGCGGCCCGGCGTCGCCGCCGCGCACGAGCAGCGTGCCGTCGAAGCCCGACGTGACGTGTCCGGCGAGGGACGCGCGGTCCATGGTCACCGCCGGCAGGCCAAGGCCCCGGCCGTAGACCGCGGCAACCTCAGGGCGGGCCTTCGTGCCGTCGGGGAGGTGGAGCGGCAGCCTGTCGCCGACCTTCACCTTCGCCGCCGTGGCGAGGGTCCGGTCGATGGCGATGCGGCCCGAGCCCACCCGGTCCAGGCTGCCGCCGCGCACATCCAGGTCCTGCACCTTGGCGAGCTCGGCGCCGGAGCCGGAGATGCCCTGCGTCGCGGTCGCCTGCAGCGAGGTCTCGCCGCCCGAGTCGACCGGGACGAGCACCTGCGTGTGGAGCAGGCTCACCGCCGCGTCGACGCCAGGTGCACGGGCGGCCCGGTCGGCGGCGCCCGCGGGCAGGCCCGCCGGGTTGGTGACGACGTGGTCCGCCGTGAGGCCCGCGCGCAGCTGGTCCGCGGAGACCCTGCTCTCGCTCGTGTGCATGAACACCAGCGTCGAGGCGAAGGCCATCGCCAGCACGATCGGCGTGATCGCGGAGGCCAACCGGCGTGAGTTCGTACGGGAGTTGGCCGCCGCCAGCGAGGCCGAGGCGCCACCGCCGCGCAGCAGCAGGCCGAAGATCGCCGCGCACAGCCGGGCCACCAGCGGGCCGAGCAGGGCCACGGCGAGCATGAAGAGCATCACGACGCCGAGGGAGGCGTTGGCCGCGTCGGCACCGCCGGTCGTGGCCGCGACGCCCGCGAGCGCCGAGCCGCCACCGAGGGCCGCGAGGCCGAGCACGGTACGGATGGCGCCCGGGCGCAGCCGCTCGACGGAGGCCTCTGCCAGCGCCTGCCCCGGCTTGATCCTCGCGGGCCTGCGCCCGGCAATCCAGCCCGCACCGAGAGCCGTGAGCAGCCCCGTTCCGACGGCGGCGGCCAGCGGGATCCACGACACGTGCAGCTCGACCGCCTGCGGGACGGCCCCACGGTCCTGCAACTGCCCGAACCACCAGTGGGCGAGCCCGATGCCCGGCAGGCACCCGAGGACCCCGGCGAGCGGCGCGACGAGCAGCGCCTCGGCGGCGACCGCCCGGCGGATCTGCCGCGGGGTGGCGCCCACGGCTCGCAGCAGCGCGAACTCCCGCGTGCGCTGGCCGACCGAGAGGGCGACCGTGCCCGCCGCGGTGAACACGGCGACCAGCGTGGCGATCCCGCCGAAGGAACCGCCGAGCGCGGTGAGCATCTCCTTGGCGTAGGCCAGGCCGTGGTCCTCGACCTCGCCGCGGTCGTCGCCGGTGAGCACCTGCGCGCCCGACCCGGCCAGGGCCTTGTCGACGGCGACGGCGAGGGCTCCGGTGTCCGCTCCGTCCTTGGCCAGGACGGCGACGGCGTCGGCCTTGCCGGGGTGCCCGGACAGCGCCGGGACCTCGGTGTCCGCGAACCAGGCCGTGGCCCCGCCGCCGGACGCCGCGCCCGCCGCACCCGCGGTGTCGCCCGCCCCGGCCTCGGCCAGACCGGACACCCGGAACTGCCCCCGCCCGGCGGCCGTTTCGAGCGCGACCGTGTCGCCGACGTGGGCCTTCGCGGTGCGGGCCGCCGCGGCGTCGAGCACCACCTCGCCCGCGCGCGGCCCGGCTCCTCCGGACAGCGTGGTGCCGGTGAAGGCGTGCGAGCCCCAGCCGTGGCCGGTGAGCGCGCCGCTGCCCTGCCGCACCGGGAAGGTGAAGTCCGGCACCGCCGCCTCGGCGCCCGGTGCGCGGGCGGCCTTCGCTGCGAGCGCCGCGTCCACGCGCGCGGTGTCCGGCAGCGGGTAGGCCGTCTCCTCGGGGCCGTCGACGGTGTCGGCGACGACACGGGCGGACTGGTCGGCCGCCGCCACGACCGGCGCCTTCGCGTACCGCTCGGCCGGAACCGAGGCACGTACCCCCGTCTCCAGCAGGCTGCCGCAGGCCGCGACGATCAGCGCGGACATCAGCAGCGCGACGAACGTCCCCGCGAACGAGGCGGGTTTGAAGCGGACGGCCGCCCGCGCGAGACCATTCGGGGCGAGGCGCCTCATGCCGCCGCCCCCGCCATCGCGCCCGGGCGGGAGGTGCGGGAGGCGAGGGACGCCATCCGCGCCGCTATCCGCTCCGCCGAACCGCGCTCCAGGCTGTCGGCGAAGGCGCCGTCGGCGAGGAACAGCACACGGTCGGCCCAGGCGGCCGCGGCCGGGTCGTGGGTGACCATGACCACCGTGGCCCCGAGGGTGTCGACCGCGTGCCGGAGCAGGCCGAGGACCTCGGCGGCGGTGCCGGTGTCGAGGGCGCCGGTCGGCTCGTCGGCGAACACCACGTCGGGGCTCGTCACCAGGGCGCGGGCGACCGCCACGCGCTGCTGCTGGCCACCGGAGAGCTCACCGGGCCGGCGCCGCGCCTTGTCGGCGAGCCCGACCTGCGCGAGCACCGCGGCCGCGCGACGGCGGTCCTGACGCTGCCCCGCGAGACGCAACGGCAGCAGCACGTTCTGCTCCACGGTCAACGACGGCAGCAGGTTGAACGCCTGGAAGACGAAGCCGAGACGGCTGCGGCGCAGCTCGGTGAGCCGGTTCTCGCTCATTCCCGTGATCTCCGTGCCACCCAGGCGCACGGATCCCTCCGTCGGCCGGTCGAGCCCGGCGGCACACTGCAGGAAGGTGGACTTGCCGGACCCGGACGGCCCCATGACGGCCGTGAACGTGCCGCGCGGCAGCGCGAGATCGACACCCGCGAGGGCGTGCACCGCCCCGGCCCCGCGCCCGTACTGCCGCCGCACACCGCGCAGTTCGACAGCGAGCCCCGGCGTCCCGGCCGCCGCCTCCGGCCGGCCGTCCGCCACCGTCCGCCGCTTGTTCCTGCGTAGCCCCATGGCCCTGTCCCGCCCTCTCCGACTCATCCGCGTTCTGACGGAGAGGAGTGTGCGAGGACGAACGGGCGCCTGGCGTCATACCCAGGAGCCAAGATGCAGGTGCTACCGCAGTAGGGGGTCCGCCCCCGCCACCAGCGACTCCCTCACTGATTCCCGCCCAGCGTGAACAGCAGATAGATGAACGCCGCCAGCGCATGCCCCGCGAAGACGTACACCAGGACCCGGATCAGGATGCCGCGCGGCAGCTTGTCCTCGATCTGGCGGCGGGCCGGGGCAGGGGCGGCGGCGGGGGTGGGCTCGGTCGTGTCGGCCGTGTCAGCCATGGCGGGTCTCCTTTACCGGTCCCGACGACGGGCCGAGGCACAGCGCGGCCGTCGGGCTCTGCAGCAGGGTGTGGACGAACAGGAAGTCGACGCCGCCCGGGTCGACGGCGGCGATCCGGTGCGGTGTGAGCGAGTCGAAGTGGGAGCTGTCCCCCGGGTCGAGCCGGTAGGAGGTGTCCCCGAGGCGCAGGCGCAGCCGCCCCGACAGGACGTACAGCCACTCCTCCCCGGGGTGCACGCGCACGACATCGCCCTGGGACCCGTACGGCGCGTGGACCTGCAAGGCCTGCATGCCGCGCCCCGGGGATCCGGCCTGCCGGTACGTCCAGCCGCCGGCCTCGGTGGCCTCCATCGTGCCGCCGCGTACGACCGCGTCCCGGTCGGCGGGGGTCTCGCCGAGGAGTTCGGATACCGTCGTACCGTAGATACGGGCCAGTGAGAGCAGCATCGGGAGCGAAGGCTGACGCTGTCCGGTCTCCAGGCGGGACAGGTGCGCCGGGGACAGGCCGGCGGATCCGGCGGCCGTCTCCAGGGTGAGGGCGGCGCGGCGGCGCAGTTCGCGGAGCTGGGGCGCGACGGCGGGAAGTTCCGGGGATTCCGGAACCTCCGCACCGTCCGCCTCGTCCGGCGAGAGGGCAGGGCTCATGCTCTCGATTCAGCCAGAACCTTGCCTCAGCGGCAACTTTCTTGCCTCAGAGGCAAAAGCCCACAACCAGCCGGCCGAGCGCTCAGCGGTTCGCCACCGCCTGCTTGATCAGCGTCTTACTGAAGTCCCACATCAGCCCGCCCCCACTGTGCGCGTCGTCCATGACCTCCGTGAACGCCGCGACGAACCGCTCGACGTCGTCCTCGTTCACGACCAGCGGCGGGATCAGCTTGATGACTTCGAGGTGGTCGCCGGAGACCTGGGTCAGGATCCGGTGCTTCTGGAGCAGCGGCACCACGACCATCTGCGCGAACAGGCCCTTGCGCGCGGCCTGCAGCATCGTCCAACGGCTGCGCAGTTTCAGGGACTTGGGCCGTCCGAACTCGATACCGATCATCAGGCCACGACCGCGTACGTCGCTCAACAGCTCGTAGCGGTCGACAAGTTCGGTGAGCCGCGCCTTCAGCAGCTCCCCCATGACGCGCGCGTTGGCGACCGTCTGCTCGTCCTCCATGACCGACAGGACCGCGAGGCCCGCCGCCATCGCCTGCGCGTTGGAGCCGAAGCTCGCCGAGTGGACGAGGACCCGGTCCATGGACGAGTAGACCTTCTTGAAGATCCAGTCCTTGCCGAGCGTCGCGCCGACCGGTACGTACCCTCCCGACAGCGCCTTCGCGACGCACACCAGGTCCGGCTCGACGCCCTCCTCGTGCTGGTAGGCGTAGAAGTCACCCGTCCTTCCGAGGCCCGTCTGCACCTCGTCGGCGATCAGCAGCGCCTTGTGCTTGCGCAGCAGCTCCTGCGCGCCCCGCAGATAGCCGGGCGGCGCCGTGTACACGCCCTTGCCCTGGATCGGTTCGACGATCAGCCCGGCGACGTCGCCCTTCTTCAACTCCCTTGCCAGCGCGTCGAGATCGCCGAGCGGGACCGGAGTGTCGGGCAACAGCGGGGCGAAGCCGTCGCGGAAGCCGTCCTCCCCGTTCACCGACAGCGAGCCGGTCGTCAGTCCGTGGAAGGCGTGCGCGCAGTACAGGACGCGCGGCTTGCCGGTGGCGTACCGCGCGAACTTCAGCGCCGTCTCGACCGCCTCCGTACCGCTGTTGCCGAAGAACACCCGGTCCAGGTGCGGGCTGTGCGCCACCAGCTTCTCGGCGAGCAGCCCCGGCAGCGGCTGGCAGTCGAAGCGGGTCAGGTCGGCGAGCGAGGCGTCGAGGACGTCGTGCAGCGCCTTGCGTACGACGGGGTGGTGCCGGCCGAGGCCCATGACGCCGAATCCGGCGAGCATGTCCAGGTAGTCGTTGCCGTCGGCGTCCCAGAAGTGCGCGCCCTCGGCCCGCTCGTAGACCTTGTCGAAGCCGATGGTGTGCAGCATCTTCGGCAGCTGGTGGTTGAGGTACTTGGTGTGCAGCTCGTACCGTTCGGCGCCGCGCTCGGCGAGCAGCGTGCCGAGGTCGAACTCCTTGCTCATGCGTTGATCTCCTTGTCCGCGGGCTGGTTCACGGTGTCCGCGGCCGGATTCGTGGTGCCCCCGCCCCCGGCCGGATTCGGGGTGCCCCCTGCCGGGCTCAGGCTCGTCGCGATCCGGCCCGCGATCTCCACCGGTGTCAGGCCGATGTCGGCCAGCACCTCGCCCCGCTTGGCGTGCGCCAGGAACTGCTCGGGGATGCCGAACCGCCTTACGGGGACGTCGACTTCGGCCTCGCCGAGGGCGAGCGCGACCGCCGAGCCGACGCCCGCCGCCTTGCTGTTGTCCTCGACGACGGCGACCAGTTCGTGCGCGGCGGCCAGCGGCGCGAGGTCGGGGTCGACGGGTTTGACCCAACGGGGGTCCACGACCGTGCAGTTGATGCCGCGTTCCTTCAGGAGCCCGGCGGCCTGGAGGCACACCGGCGCCATGACGCCGACCGAGACAAGGAGCACCCGCGCGCCCTCGGTCCGGTGCAGTACGTCCATGCCGCCGATCCGGTCGACCGCCGCGATCGGCGCGCCCACGGATTCCTTGGGGAACCGCAGCATGGTCGGCGCATCGTCGACGGCGACCGCCTCGCGCAGCTGGGCGCGGAGCTGGTCGGCATCGCGCGGCGCGGCGATCCGCAGACCGGGCACGACCTGGAGCACGGACATGTCCCACATGCCGTTGTGGGAGGCCCCGTCGGCGCCGGTGACGCCGGCCCGGTCGAGTACGAAGGTGACCCCGCATTTGTGCAGCGCGACGTCCATCAGCAGTTGGTCGAAGGCCCGGTTCAGGAAGGTCGCGTACACGGCAACCACCGGATGCAGTCCGCCGGTTGCGAGCCCGGCCGCCGACACCGCGGCGTGCTGTTCCGCGATCCCGACGTCCCACACCCGCTCCGGGAACTCCTCCGCGAACTTGGTGAGGCCCACCGGGTGCAGCATCGCCGCGGTGATCGCGACGACGTCCTCGCGCTCGCGCCCGATGGCCGCGATCTCGTCGCCGAACACCGAGGTCCAGGAAGGACCGTTGGACGGCGCGAGCGGCTCGCAGGTGAGCGGGTCCATGACGCCGACGGTGTGGAAGCGGTCGGCCTCGTCGGCGAGCGCGGGCTCGTAGCCGCGGCCCTTCTCGGTCAGGCAGTGCACAAGTACCGGTCCGTGGAAGCGTTTTGCGCGTCGCAGCGCGGATTCCATCGCACCCACGTCGTGGCCGTCGATGGGGCCCACGTACTTCAGGCCCAGGTCCTCGAACATGCCCTGCGGCGCGAACGCGTCCTTGAAGCCCTTCTTCGCGCCGTGCAGCGACTCGTAGACGGTGTGCCCGACGACGGGAGTCCTGAGCAGGACGTCCTTGCCCCAGGCCAGCACCTTCTCGTAGCCGTCGGTCGTCCGGAGCGTCGCCAGATGGTTGGCGAGGCCGCCGATCGTGGGCGCGTACGAGCGTTCGTTGTCGTTGACGACGATGATCAGCGGCCGGTCCTTGGCGGCCGCGATGTTGTTCAGCGCCTCCCAGGCCATGCCGCCGGTCAGCGCGCCGTCGCCGATGACGGCGACGGTGTGGCCGCGCTCGCCCTGCACCTGGCGTGCCTTGGCGAGGCCGTCGGCCCAGCCGAGCGCGGTGGAGGCGTGCGAGTTCTCCACGATGTCGTGCTCGGACTCCTCGCGCGAGGGGTAGCCGGACAGGCCGCCCTTGCCGCGCAGCTTGGAGAAGTCCTGGCGGCCCGTCAGGAGTTTGTGCACATAGCTCTGGTGCCCGGTGTCCCATACGAGGCGGTCCACCGGTGATTCGAAGACCCGGTGCAGCGCGATGGACAGTTCCACCACGCCCAGGTTCGGTCCGAGGTGTCCCCCCGTCCTCG
Organism: Streptomyces sp. NPDC059897; assembly: GCF_042730865.1. Lineage (NCBI taxonomy): Bacteria > Bacillati > Actinomycetota > Actinomycetes > Kitasatosporales > Streptomycetaceae > Streptomyces > Streptomyces sp. NPDC059897. The sequence continues at coordinate 41,338 of NZ_JBHWKQ010000042.1, forward strand.
CGACCGCGTGAATGAGGAACTCCCTGACCTCCGTGGCCAGTTCGTCGAGTTCCTCCTCGCTCAGTGCCTTCAGGTCGCGCGGCCCCCGGATGCTTTCCAGAATCGTCACGCTCGAGCCCCCTTCCCGTCCGTACGTACGTAAGAAATCAGCTCACGGTGACGTCGGGTGCTCCCGACGCTGCGCCGTCCTTCTCCATCTGTTCGGCGATCTTCATCGCCTCGTCGATCAGCGTCTCGACGATCTTCGACTCGGGGACGGTCTTGATGACCTCGCCCTTGACGAAGATCTGGCCCTTGCCGTTGCCGGACGCGACCCCCAGGTCCGCCTCGCGCGCCTCGCCGGGGCCGTTGACCACGCACCCCATGACGGCGACCCGCAGCGGCACCTCCATGCCGTCGAGGCCCGCGGTCACCTCGTCGGCGAGCTTGTAGACGTCCACCTGCGCCCGCCCGCAGGACGGGCACGACACGATCTCCAGGCGGCGCTGCCGCAGGCCCAGCGACTCCAGGATCTGGATGCCGACCTTGCACTCCTCGGCGGGCGGCGCGGACAGCGAGACCCGGATGGTGTCACCGATGCCCTCGCTCAGCAGCGCCCCGAAGGCCACGGCGGACTTGATGGTGCCCTGGAAGGCGGGACCCGCCTCGGTGACACCAAGATGCAGCGGATAGTCGCAGGCGGCGGCGAGCTGCCGGTACGCGTTGACCATCACCACCGGGTCGTTGTGCTTCACCGAGATCTTGATGTCCCGGAAGCCGTGCTCCTCGAAGAGCGAGGCCTCCCACAGCGCCGACTCGACGAGGGCCTCCGGGGTCGCCTTCCCGTACTTCTGGAGCAGCCGCTTGTCCAGCGATCCGGCGTTGACACCGATCCGGATCGGCGTGCCGGCGTCGGACGCGGCCCGCGCGATCTGTTTCACCTTGTCGTCGAACTGCTTGATGTTTCCCGGGTTCACACGCACCGCCGCACACCCCGCGTCGATGGCCGCGAACACGTACTTCGGCTGGAAGTGGATGTCCGCGATCACGGGGATCTGCGACTTGCGCGCGATGGTCGCGAGCGCGTCCGCGTCGTCCTGCGTCGGGCAGGCCACGCGCACGATCTGGCAGCCGGAGGCGGTCAGTTCGGCGATCTGCTGGAGCGTCGCGCCGATGTCGGACGTGCGGGTCGTGGTCATCGACTGCACGGACACGGGCGCCCCGCCTCCCACGGCCACCGGTCCGACCTGGATCTGACGGCTGACTCGCCGTTCAGCGATGGGTCGGACCGGTACCTCGGGGAGGCCCAGTGAGACAGGCTCTCCGTTCATGACCCGCTCACCCACGGTTCCCGGCGACGGTCTCGGACATGGCGCGAATGGACTCCTTCAGCGATCCCATCGTGGCGAGCACGGCGGTCGGCTCGTAGCCGCAGTGCGCCATGCAGTTGTCGCAGCGCGGGTCCTTGCCGCGGCCGTACGCGTCCCAGTCGGTCTTCTCGATGAGCTCCTTGTACGTGGGCACGTACCCGTCCGCCATCAGGTAGCAGGGCTTCTGCCAGCCGAACAGCGAGTAGTTGGGGATGGCCCACGCGGTGCACGGGAAGTCGACCTTGCCCTCGAGGAAGTCGAGGAACAGCGGCGAGTGGTTGAGCCGCCAGCGCCGCCTGTTGCCACCCGTGAACGCCTTCTTGAACAGCTCACGGGTCTGCGTGACACCCAGGAAGTGGTCCTGGTCGGGCGCCTTCTCGTAGGCGTACGCGGGCGAGATCATCATCTCGTCGACCTGGAGGTCGTCGTTGAGGTAGTTGAGCACCTCGATGATGTTCTGCGGGGTGTCGGTGTTGAAGAAGGTCGAGTTCGTGGTGACCCGGAAGCCGCGCCGCTTGGCCTCCTTGATCGCCTCGACCGCCTCGTCGAAGACACCTTCCTTGGCGACGGACTCGTCGTGCCGCTCGCGCATGCCGTCGATGTGCACCGTGAAGGCGAAGTACGGCGAGGGCGTGAACTTGTCCATCTTCTTGCGCAGCAGCATCGCGTTGGTGCACAGGAAGACGTACTTCTTCTTGGCCACCAACTGCCGCACGATCTCATCGATCTGAGGGTGCATCAGTGGTTCGCCGCCCGCGATGGACACCATCGGGGCGCCCGATTCGAGGACGGCGCCGACGGCCTGGGCGACCGGCATGCGCTGCTTGAGCACCCCGGCCGGGTGCTGGATCTTTCCGCAGCCCTCGCACTTCAGGTTGCAGGCGAAGAGCGGCTCCAATTCGACGATGAGCGGAAACTTGTCCCGCCGGCGGATCTTCTGTTCAGCGAGATAGGTCGCGACCTTGATGGATTGACGAAGCGGCATGGCCATCTGGGCTCACCTCCGAGGGAGCGGCAAAGAACGGTGCCATTCAAAAAAAGCGGGCAGGACGGCACGAAGGACACGGAAAGCCGATAGTCCACCGCGAACCGTGCCGATCCTGACGAGTTCATGTTCTGGAGCGTCCACGACCACCCGGACGGCGGCAACCGGACGCCTCCCGGCGCCCCCGGCCGCCCGCAGGGTCGCGGCCGACTCCATGTCGACGGCGATCGCGCCGGTCGCGAGCAGATCGGCGCGCTCGTGACCGCGCACCACATGGTCCGAGCCGGTCAGCGGGCCGGTGTGCACGGTCCTGCCGGGCACGGCCCGCACCAGCTCCTTGACGAGGAGGTCCGTGCCCGCGCACGGCGTGGCGCCGTGCGTGTCGCGGGTCTCCTCGGCGACGACCAGGTCGCCGGGGTGCATGCCGGGCGCGAGCCCGGCGCAGAACCCGGTGGCCAGCACGGCGGCGTCGCGCAGCACGGGCTCGCCCAGGGCCTCGGTCACGGCGCGCTCGGCGGCCGTGGGCCCCATGCCCGTACGCAGCACGGTCACAGGGCTCGCGGCCCCGGCCCGGCTGCCGCTGCGCAGCGCGAAGTGCTCGATGCCGAGCGCGCAGGCGATCAGCAGCGGCGCGGTCTCCGGTGGGCGGGCCACCGGCGATGCGGTCATCAGCTCCCCTTGGTGGCGGCGCCCTTGTCGCTGAACGGCTCGCCGTTGACGTACCGGCCGAGCGCGGTCAGCGGGAACACCTGCCGGTACAGGTGGTAGTTGATCGAGAAGTCCCAGGGGAAGCCGGTGCCGGTGAAGTACGGCTCGTCCCAGGTGCCGTCCTCGGTCTGGGTCTCGGCGAGATAGGTGACGCCGCGTTCGACGGCCTTCGAGTCCCGCTCTCCGGCCGCGAGCAGCGCGAGCAGCGCCCAGCCGGTTTGCGAGGCGGTCGAGGCGCCGTGCCCTTTCCAGTCCTCGTAGCGGTACGAGCGCAGGTCCTCGCCCCAGCCGCCGTCCTCGTTCTGCACGGACTCCAGCCAGGTGACGGCCCGTCTGATCGCGGGGTGCGAGGCGGGCAGGCCCGCGGCGGTCAGGGCGGGCACCACAGAGCCGGTTCCGTAGACGTAGTTGACGCCCCAGCGGCCGAACCAGGCTCCGTTCACCTCCTGTTCGGCGAGCAGCCACTCGATGCCGCGCCGGGTGCGCGGGTCGCGGGTGTGGCCCTCGACGGCGAGCATCTCGACGACGTGCCCGGTGACGTCCGCGGACGGCGGGTCGATGACCTCGCCGAAGTCGCAGAACGGCAGCCGGTTGGGGAACGGGCTGGTGTTGTCGACGTCGAAGGCGCCCCACGCGCCGTTCTTTGACTGCATCCCGAGGTTCCAGCGCACACCGCGCTCGATGGCCCGCTCGACGCGCGCCTTGTCGGGGTGGTCCACCCGGCGCAGCGCGAGCACGACCTCGGCGGTGTCGTCGATGTCGGGGTAGTTGTCGTTGTCGAACTCGAACGCCCAGCCGCCCGGCTCCAGTTGGGGCTTGCGCACGGACCAGTCGCCCGGCCTGTCGATCTGCTCGGCGATCATCCATTCGGCGGCCCTGACGAGCGCCGGGTGGTCGGCGGGCAGACCCGCGTCGGCGAGCGCGATGGTCGCCAGGCACGTGTCCCACACCGGCGACTGGCAGGCCTCGATCATCCGGGCGCCGTCCTCGCGCCACACGGCGAACCGGTCCAGGGACGCCAACCCGGCCTTGAGGACCGGGTGTTCGAGGTCGTAGCCGAGCAGATGGAGCGCGATGACGGAGTAGACGGCGGGTGGCTGGATGCCGCCCCAGCAGCCGTCGTTCTCCTGGCGCTCGACGATCCAGCGGGCCGCGGAGTTCATCGCGGCCTTGCGCAGACTCCGCAGAGCCACCTTGCGGTAGCCGTGCATGATCTTGTCGAGGCGCTGGAACGCGCCGTCCCAACTCGCCGCCGGGGCAAGGGGCTTGGCGGGGTTCGGATCGCTCGGGTCGGTGTGCAGCTCGTCCAGCGGGAACGGCGCGGGCCGCACCGGTCGCTTCGCGGACACCACGGTGAGCGGCACGATGGTCTGTCGGGCCCAGCAGCCGAAGTCGTAGATGTTGAGCGGCATCCACTTGGGGAAGTAGATGAGCTCCGGCGGGAGTTCGGGGAGGTCGTCCCACTTCCACCAGCCGAACAGGGCCAGCCAGATGCGGGTGAACACGCGGCTCTCGGCGATGCCGCCGCGCTCGCGGATCCACGCGGAGGCCCTGGCCATGTGCGCGTCGTCCGGGGCGTCACCGGCCAGGCGCAGCGCGACGTAGGCCTCGATGGTGGTGGACAGTTCGCCGGGGCCGCCGTGGAAGGTGGCCCAGGTGCCGTCCTCGCGCTGCTCGCCGCGGATGAACAGCGCGGCGGCTTCGGTGGTGGCCCGGTCCCTGATGCCGAGGAACTGGCGCAGCAGCAGGTCTTCGGCGTCCATCGTCACGTTGGTGTCGAGGTCGCCCTTCCACCAGCCCCGGTCGTCCTGCCGCGCGAGCAGGAAGTCCGTGGCGCGCTGTATGGCTCGTCCGGCGGCGGCTTCGGTCCCGGCCGTCCCGGGGGTCGTGTCGGTCGGTTGGGCAGTGGTGGCCGAGGTCGGCTGCGGGGCAGTGGCTCCGGAGCTTCCGTCGGTCGTCGCTGTCATGGCTATCCCTTCATGCAGTGGTTCTGATGCTGGGTAACCGTCGGCCGATGCCCTGGCGAGGCACCGGCCGGCGACGCGAGTCATATACGGCCGATAGTGATCATCTCTTTCGGACGACGACGAAGTCGGCGAGCGCCACGAACTGGGCGCGCACCGAGGCTGGCATCTGGACGGAGTCCAGGGCTTCGAGGGCGACGTCGTACTGGCGCCGCGCTTCCTCGGCGGTCCACTCGCGCCCGCCGGCCTCCTCGATGAGGGCGGCGCGGGCGGCGAAGTCCGCCTCGGTGAAGGGGTCGGAGTCGCCCGCGGACGGAGTCCGCTCGTCAAAATCAATCTTGGCGTCCGCGGCGAGCAGTTCGCCGAGCCGCTCGGAGGCCGGTCCTCCGGCGCCGAGCGCGGCGACGACCGGGAGGGACTTCTTGCGCTGGCGCAGGTCGCTCCAGGTCTGCTTGCCGGTCGACTCGGGGTCGCCCCAGATGCCGAGCAGGTCGTCGACGGCCTGGAAGGCGAGGCCCAGGTGGTAGCCGTACTTCTCCAGGGCGTCGGCGGTCGCGTCGTCGGCGCCGCCGAGGACCGCGCCGATGGAGGAGGCGCAGGCGAGCAGGGCGCCCGTCTTGTTGCCCTCCATCTCCAGGCACTCCACGACGCTGACGCGCTCGCGGTGCTCGAAGCCGATGTCCTGCGCCTGGCCGTCGATGAGGGCGCGGCTCGCGGTGGTGAGGCGGCGCGTGGCGCGGCCCGCGTCGACGGTCTCCAGCTCCAGGATGATCTCGTTGGCGAGCGCGAAGAGGGCGTCGCCGACGAGGATCGCCTGGGCGGGTCCGTGCACCTTCCACACCGTGTCGCGGTGCCGGCGCTGCTCGTCGCCGTCCATCAGGTCGTCGTGCAGCAGCGAGAAGTTGTGGACGAGCTCGACCGCGACGGCGCCCGGCACGCCGACCTCGGGGTCCGCGCCCGCGGCCTGCGCGGACAGTACGGCCAGGGCGGGGCGCACGGCCTTGCCGCCGTCACCGTCGGCCGGGTTGCCCTCGGCGTCGATCCAGCCGAAGTGGTAGGCGGCGACGGTGTCCATCGGGGGTGCCAGGCGGTCCACCGCCGCCTTGAGCACGGGGGTGGCCAGGGTTCGGCCGCGCTCCAAAAGCGCGGTCACGTCCACCGCGTCGGCAGCCTCTGGGGCCGAGGGCACAGGTGGCACAGTCTCTCCTTGATTTACCGGATTCACCGTTGTCGGCGTTTCCACCGTGGGAAGTTCGCTTGTCACGCCGCCTCCCGGTACAGATGGCCGCGGGGGCGGCCGAGCGCGGCGAGCGCCGCGTCGGCGGCGCTGGTGCCGCTGCGGACAGCGCCTTCCATGGTCGCGGGCCACCCGGTGGCGGTCCACGCGCCGGCCAGGTACAGGCCGGGGGCATTGGTGCGGGCGGTGGGCCGCAGGGCGCCGACGCCGGGGGTCGGCGCGAAGGTCGCCGTCCGCTCGCGGGTGACGAAGAAGTCGTGGACGGTGGCGCCGCGCGCGGCGGGCAGCAGCCGCTCCAGTTCGGGCAGGTAGCGCTCGCGCAGCGCGGCGACCGGCGCGTCGATCTCGTCCTGGGCGGCCGACTGGGAGACGGCGAGGTACTGGGCGCCGGGCAGCGTACGGGCGAGGCCGGAGGCGTCGGTGCGGTCGAAGACCCACTGGACGGGCGAGCCGAGCGCTGTGAAGAAGGGCTGCTTGAGGACCTTGCGGCCGTAGACGACGTGCAGGTTGAGGATCGGCGCGGTGCCGATGTCGAGCAGCCGGTCCGCGTCGTCGAGGGCGCCCGCGGGCAGCAGGTCGTGCGCCTCGCGCTGCGGCACGGCGAGCACGACGCTGTCGGCGGTCAGCACCTCGCCGCGGCCGTCCGGGCTCTCGGGAACCTCGACGGCCCAACGTCCGTTGTCCGTACGGGAGATGGAGGTGACGCGTGTACGGAGTTCGGTGCGTACGCCCGCGGAGTCGAGCGCCTTGCGGGCGAGAGTGTCGTGGAGTTCACCGAGGGGCACCTTGGCCCACCCGATGTCGGCGGCCCCGGGCTCGGACAGCAGCCCGGTCTTGAACACCATGGCAGCGAGGCCCAGCGAGGACTCGCCCGCCACCGCGTTCAGGGTCGCGACGCCTACGAGATCCCACAGCGCCTCGATGGCCCGCGGTGTCTGACCGTGCTCGGCCAGCCAGGAGCCGAAATCCTTGGCGTCGAGCGCCGGGTCCGCGGGGTCCAGGCCCTTGAGGGCGAGCGCGGCGCGGCCGACGGCGGCCCGCTCGGCGAGCGACAGGTGCGGGTACGTGGCGAGGCTCTTGGCCAGGTGCAGCGGCACGGGCAGCGCGGTGCGCCGCAGCCGGCCGAGGCGGTTCCTGTCGGCGTCGAGCACGGGCACGTCGAGCCGGTCCTGCAGGGGCGCGAGCGCGGCTCCGTCGACGCGGTCGAGGAACCAGCGGTAGGCGGTGCAGCAGCGCAGGTACACGTGCTGGCCGTTGTCGACGGTGAGGTCGCCGCGCTTGAAGGAGAACGCGAGGCCGCCGAGCCGGGGCCGCCCTTCGAGGAGGGTGACGTCCATGCCGCCGTCGGCGAGGGCGAGCGCGGACGTGATGCCCGCGAGCCCACCGCCGACGACCACCGCGGTGGGCCGGGCGCGGTCCGCGGCGGCGTCCGCCTCGGATGCCTCGGGCGCCCCGTCCGGCGTGGTCCCGTCGCTCATGCGCCCTCCCCCTGGGTGGTGCCTTCGGTGGTGCGTACGGCCTGTGTGGGGCCGGGTTCTACGGGTGTGGCGAACACGCGACCGACCGTTGCATGCAGGGACGCGGCGCCGCGGCGGAGGGTTGCCCGCCGCTTGGTTCTCGCCATGTCACCCTGGCCCGCGGTGTCCATCAGGCGCGCCTCCTGGTGGTGCTGCGGGGGGCGCCGCGCACGACGGTGCGGGTGTCGAGGCCCGACAGGCCGCGCACGGCGACGTACGCCTTCTCGTGCCCGGGCAGCGAGACGCGGCCGCGCAGCACGGCCTCGGGGTCGCGCTCGATGCGGTCGAGGAGGCGGCGGTAGATGCCGGCCATGGCGGCGACGCAGGCGCCGGAGCGCCGGTCGAGCATGGGGAGCAGGCGGTAGCCCTCGGCGAACAGGGCGCGGGCCCGGCGCACCTCGAAGTGCACGAGCCCGGCGAAGTCCGATCCGGCCGGCGGCACGGAACCATGGAACCCGGCGGAGCAGCCGAACTTCGCGAGGTCGTCGGCGGGCAGATACGTGCGCCCGTCCCCGGCGTCCTCGCGCACGTCGCGCAGGATGTTGGTGAGCTGCAGCGCGAGGCCGAGCGTGTCGGCGAGCTCCGGCGCCCGCTCGACGCCGCGCGCCCCCGGCTCGGTGCCGAACACGCCGAGCGAGACCCGGCCGATGGCGCCCGCAACGCACCGGCAGTAGACCTTGAGGTCGTCCCAGGTCTCGTAGGTCTCGCCGCGCAGGTCCATCAGGACACCGTCGATCAGCTCGTCGAGCGCGTCCAGCGGGACCGGGAAGCGTTCCGCCGTGTGGGCGAGGGCGACGGCCACCGGGTCGGTGTCGTCCTCCTCGACCTTGCCGTCGCGCACGCGGCCGAGCAGCGCCCTGGTCTCGTCGAGCCGGTGCGCCTTGATGTCGGGCTCCAGGCCCCCGTCGCCGATGTCGTCGACGCGGCGCGAGAACGCGTACAGGGCCGACATGGCGCGCCGCTTCGCGGTCGGCAGCAGCCGGATCCCGTAGGCGAAGTTGCGGGCCTGCTGCCCGGTGACGGTCTCGCAGTAGCTGTATGCGGCGAGCACCGGCGCCGACACGGTCTGGTCAGACTCCACGGTCTTGCTCACCCCTCTCCTCGCAGAGTCGCTCCCACCTCGCGCAGCAACCGCGCTTTGGTGGGTTTGGGTGGTCCCGGAAGCACGTCGTACGAAACGGCGGAGATCGCGTGGACCGCCGCCTTCCCCCCTGCGACGAACCCTGCCAGCAGCAGCTTCAGCCTGCCGTGGACGCTACCCACCAGGGGGGTGCCTTCATTCAGCAGCGTGCGGGCGCGTTCGGCCTCGTACGCGACCAGCGCGCGCACCGATGCGCCCGCGCTCGGCGCGGCGAGATCGGCCTCGTCGACGTGGAACTTCTTCAGGTCTTCGGACGGCAGGTAGATCCGGTCGCGGCCCAGGTCCTCGGCCACGTCCTGGAGGTGCTCGACGATCTGGAGCCCGGTGCAGACCGCGTCCGAGAGGCGGATGCGCTCGGGGGTCGCGGTGCCGGTGATCGCGAGGACGAGGCGGCCGACGGGGTTGGCGGACAGCTCGCAGTAGGCCAGCAGGTCGTCCCAGGTCTCGTAGCGCGTGACCAGCTGATCCTGGCGGTTCGCGGCGATGAGGCCGAGGAAGGGCTCGGGGGTCAGCGAGCGGTGCCGGACGGTGGGCTGCAGCGCCTTGAGGAGGGGGTGGTGCGGCGGGCCGTCGGAGCCGCCGAAGACGCGGCGCAGGTCGGCCTCGAAGGCGTCCAGCATCGCGAGGCGGTCGTGCGCCCGGTCGGGTGACACGCCGAGGAAGCGGGCGTCCGCGCCGCCGGGGGCGAGGTCGCCGTCGCCGATGTCGTCGACGAGGCGCGCGAAGCCGTACACGGCCATCAGGTCGTCGCGCCAGGCGCGCGGCAGGAAGAAGGGGGCCACCGGGAAGTTCTCCTCGGCGGCCTTGTCGAGGGTGGCGCTCACCGGGCTCACTGTTGCGTCAGGGCTCTCGGGGCGCATTCGGGGGCGCGCGCTCACCGGATGCGGCCCGCTTCCCCGAGGACGGCGAAAGCCCCACGGAGCTGGAGAGTTTCCATAGCCATTGCCGTCACGACTCCCGTTCTACACTGCGGACCCAATGCATCCCATTTCGGACACGCCGCCCGGCCGTCCGCGCGGCCGCCCAGCCCCGCAGGGGTCGGGATGTCGCGCCTTATCGCCCCACATGCCGCGATTGAGGCCGGTACAGCTTACGTTGTACAACGCCCGCTCTCGCGTCGGGGTGTTCTGCACATCACAACAACACACCGATTGACGCCAAGATTCCTTCAGGGCAAGGAAGTTGACCCGCCCTTGACCGTGATCGCCAATTACTTGGTGTTTACAGGCACATCGGAGGCCCCACCGGACGGAAGCCGGTAGGGCCTCATATGACGTGGTCCAGAGGCGGGCGGTTACTTGCCCGTGAACTTCTCGTACTCCTTGAGTACCTCTGCCGTCGGACCGTCCATACGCAGTTCCCCGCGCTCGAGCCACAGGACGCGCTCGCAGGTGTCGCGAATGGACTTGTTGTTGTGACTCACCAGGAAGACCGTGCCGGCCTCCTTGCGCAGCTCGCGGATGCGGGCCTCGGAGCGCTTCTGGAACTTGCGGTCTCCGGTGGCCAGCGCCTCGTCGATCATCAGCACGTCGTGGTCCTTGGCGGCCGCGATCGAGAAGCGCAGGCGCGCGGCCATGCCGGACGAGTACGTCCGCATCGGCAGCGTGATGAAGTCGCCCTTCTCGTTGATGCCGGAGAAGTCGACGATGTCCTGGTAGCGCTCCTTGATCTCCTCGCGGGACATGCCCATGGCGAGACCGCCGAGGATCACGTTGCGCTCGCCCGTGAGGTCGTTCATCAGGGCCGCGTTCACGCCGAGCAGCGAGGGCTGGCCGTTCGTGTAGACCTTGCCCTTCTCGGCCGGCAGCAGGCCCGCGATGGCGCGCAGCAGGGTCGACTTGCCGGAGCCGTTCGACCCGATGAGGCCGATGGCCTCGCCGCGGTACGAGGTGAAGGAGACGCCCTTGACGGCGTGCACCTTGCGCACGCCGCGCTCGTCGCCGCGCTTGACGATCCGGCTCAGCGCGGAGGTGGCGCTGCCCTTGCCGGTCTTCGCGCCGTTGACGCGGTACACGATGTGCAGCTCGTCGGCGATGACCGTCGGGACGTGCGCGTCGGTGGGGTTGTCGAGATCAGCCACGGCCGTACCGCTCCTCTGCCTTCCAGAAGTAGACGAAGCCGAGCACCGCGACGACCACGGCCCAGCCCAGCGCCAGGGCCCACACGTGCGGCGGCAGGTTCTCGCCGCCGTAGCCGTCGATGAGCGCGTAGCGCATCAGGTCCATGTAGACCGCCGCCGGGTTCCACTGGAGCACGTCCGCGATCCACGCCGGCTTGCCCTCCAGCATGATCGGGATGGAGAACATGACGCCGGACGCGTACATCCACGTACGCATGACGAACGGCATCAGCTGCGCGAGGTCCGGGGTCTTCGAGCCGGCCCTGGCCATGATGAGCGCGAGGCCCATGTTGAACAGGAACTGCAGCGCGAGGGCCGGGACGATCAGCAGCCACGACAGGCTCGGGTAGCTGCCGAAGGCGCACGCCACGATGAACAGCACGATCATCGAGAACAGCAGCTGCTGGAGCTGCTGGAGGGCGAAGGAGATGGGCAGCGAGGCGCGCGGGAAGTGCAGCGCGCGCACGAGGCCCAGGTTGCCCGAGATCGCGCGGACGCCCGACATCACCGAGTTCTGCGTGAAGTGGAAGACGAACACGCCCGTCACCAGGAACGGGATGTACACGTCGTGCGACATGCCCCGGTTCGCGCCCAGGATCAGGCCGAAGATCAAGTAGTAGACGAGGGCGTTCAGCAGCGGCGTCACGACCTGCCACAGCTGGCCGAGCTTGGCCTGGCTGTACTGCGCGGTCAGCTTCGCCTGCGAGAAGGCGAGGATGAAGTGGCGCCGGCCCCACAGCTGCCGTGCGTACTCGAAAAGGCCCGGTCGGGCCCCGCTGACGGTCAAGCCGTACTTGGCGGCGAGTTCGCGCCGGGAGAGCCCGTCATCGGGCGACGGGGTCGCGCTCACCGCGACTCCGGCGTCATGCGTTGTCTCACTCACAAGAGGAACTTTCGTCTTCAAATGCACGGCCTGCCGTCAGGCACGAGCTTGTCAGATGACAGGGGGTCGGCCCAGTCGGGTCAGCCGCCACACGGTACGCCACTTCATGGGACGCCTGGGCCCGCAGGGGGTCGTCCAGCCTTCCTTGAAGCCGCCGAGCCAGGCCTTCAGTGCCGGTCCCGAGGGCCGGCGGGCCAGGGTCAGGAGCAGCCAGACGCCGAGGTACACGGGCACCAGGGGCGCCGGCAGATTGCGGCGGGCCAGCCAGACCCGGTTGCGGGCCACCATGCGGTGGTAGACCGCGTGCCTGGAGGGAGCCGTGGTGGGGTGGTGCAGCACCATGTCGGCGCGGTAGTCGATCATCCAGCCCGCGTCGAGGGCACGCCAGGCGAGGTCGGTCTCCTCGTGGGCGTAGAAGAACTCCGCCGGCAGCGGTCCGGCCTCGGCGATGACCCGCGTACGCACGGCGTTGGCGCCGCCGAGGAACGTGGTCACGCGCGAGGAGCGCATCGGGTCGGCGGCGCGCAGGCGCGGCACGTGCCGGCGCTGCGTCTCGCCGGTGTCCGGGTCCGCGATGCGGAAGCTGACGATGCCGAGCTTCGGGTCGGCGTCGAAGGCCGCGCGGCACTTCTCGGCCGTGTCCGTCAGCGGCAGCAGCCCGTCGTCGTCCAGGAACATCAGGATGTCGACGTCGGAGCCGGACGGCCCGAAGGCCTCGATGCCTACGTTGCGTCCGCCGGGGATACCGAGGTTCTCGGGCAGCTCGATGGTGCGTACGCCCTCGGGGACGTCCGGGACCGGCGAGCCGTTGCCGACCACGACCACCTCGACCGGGTCGCCGTCCTGCTTGGCGACCGAGTCGAGGAGCGCGCGCAGCTCGGCCGGCCGGTTGCCCATGGTGATGACAACCGCGCCGACCTTCAACTGCTGTGTGCCGCCGCTCACTTGAGCCTGCTCGAAGCGAGGATGGACACGAGGTGGAGCAGGGTCTGGAGGAGCGCGATGCCCGCCAGGACGGCCACACCGAGGCGCGAGAAGAACAGGTCTCCCCTGATCTGGTCCACGACCGAGAGGACCAGGATGAGGAGCGTCGCCTCGATGCCCAGGATGAGCCGGTGGAACTTGAGCATGGCCGCGGCCTTGCGGGCCAGGGCCATGCCGGAGGAGCGCATCTCGGACGCGGACTCCTTGACCTGCTCCTTGCCGCCGGCCGCGCGGGCCAGGCCCACGAGGTCGGTCTCGGCCTTGATCAGGATGGCGCCGAGCGCGGCGAGCGTGCCGAGGAAGGCCCACAGCCAGTCGATCCGCCCGCTGCCGAACAGGTCGGCGGCGCGCAGCCCGAAGCCGACCAGGACGGCGGCGTCGGTCAGGTACGCGCCGACCCGGTCCATCCACACACCGGTCAGCGAGTACTGCTTGCGCCAGCGCGCGATCTCGCCGTCGACGCAGTCGAGCAGCAGGTACAGCTGCACGGCGACGACGCCGAGGACCGCGCCCCAGATGCCCGGCACCATCAGCGCCGGGGCCGCGAGGACGCCGCAGACGGTCATCAGGTAGGTCAGCTGGTTGGGCGAGACCTTGGTGTTCACCAGGTGGCGGTCCACACGCAGCGAGACCTCGCGCATGTAGAGCCGGCCCATCCAGTGCTCACCGCTCCTGCGGTCCTTCACCCCGGCGGGGTGAACGACCGGGCGGAGTTCAGCTACCGATGGCTTTTGCATAGTCGGCGTAAGCGTCCCTGATCTGATCGGTGGAGAGGTCGAGGTGTTCGAGGATCGTGAAGCGACCCGGGCGGGTCTGCGGCGCGAACTCGACCACCTTCACGAACTCGTCCACGGTGAAGCCGATCTCCTCGGGCGTCACGGGCAGCCCGTGGCGGCGCAGCACCTCGACCATGTACGCGGACTGGTCGTGGGCACCGCGCAGGTGCATCGCGAACGCCGCGCCCAGGCCGCACTGCTCGCCGTGGCTGGCCGCGCGCTTGGGGAAGAGGAGGTCGAAGGCGTGGTTGATCTCGTGGCAGGCGCCGGAGGCGGGCCGCGAGTCGCCGGAGACCGACATGGCGATACCGGTGAGGACCAGGCCCTCCGCGAGCACCTGCAGGAAGTCGTCGTCGCCGACGCCGCCCGGGTGCCGCAGGACCGCCTCGCCCGCCTGGCGTGCCATGGCGGCGGCCAGTCCGTCGATGTCCTCGCCGCGCTCGCGGGCGCCCAGCTCCCAGTCCGCGACCGCGGAGATGTTGGAGAGGGCGTCACCGATGCCGGAGCGCACGAAGCGGACCGGGGCCTCGCGGATGATGTCGAGGTCGATCACGACGCCGATCGGGTTCGGCACACCGTAGGAGCCGCGGCCCGCGTCGTTGTCGAGGGTCGCGACGGGCGAGCACAGGCCGTCGTGCGACAGGTTCGTCGCGACGGCGACCAGCGGCACGCCCACACGGGACGCCGCGAACTTGGCGCAGTCGATGATCTTGCCGCCGCCGAGGCCGACGATCGCGTCGTAGCGGTTCGACTTCTTGACGTCGTCCGCCAGCTTGATCGCGTCGTCCAGCGTGCCGCCGCCGACCTCGAACCAGTCGGCGCGGGGCAGCGAGGGCTCCAGGCGGGCCCGCAGGGCGGCGCCCGAACCACCGCTGATCGCGATGGCCAGGCGGCCCGTGGACGACGAGATCCTCTGGTCGGCGAGGACCTTGGCCAGGTCGTCGAGCGCCCCCGGCCGAATGTCGACGACGACCGGCGAGGGAATGAGCCTCGTCAGTACTGGCACGCGATCTCCCTTGCCTTGGCGAGGTCGTCGTGGTTGTCGATCTCGACCCACGTGACGTCGCCGATCGGGGCCACGTCGACCTGGAAGCCGCGGTTCACGAGCTCCTGGTAGCCGTCCTCGTAGTACAGCTGCGGGTCACGCTCGTAGGTGGCCTTCAGGGCGTCGGCCAGCTGGTCGGCGGCCTCGCCCTCGATGAGGGTGACACCGATGTACTCGCCGGTGGCCTCGGACGGGTCCATCAGCTTCGTGATCTTCTGGACGCCCTTGTCGGGGTCGACGACGACCTTCATCTCCTCGTCGCCCAGGTCCTTGACCGTGTCGAGCGCGAGGATGATCTTCTTGCCGTCGCCGCGGGCGGCCAGCAGCGTCTTCTCGACGGAGACCGGGTGCACGGTGTCGCCGTTGGCGAGGATGACCGTGTGCTTCATGGCGTCACGGCCGCACCACAGGGAGTAGGCGTTGTTCCACTTCTCGGCCACGTCGTTCTCGATGAGCGTGAGCTTCAGCCCGTACTTCGCCTCGAGCGCGGCCTGGCGCTCGTAGACGACCTCCTTGCGGTAGCCGACGATGATGCCGACCTCGGTGAGACCGATCTCCGCGAAGTTCTTCAGCGTGAGGTCGAGTACGGAGAGCTCGTTCTCGGTCCCCTCGCCCACGACGGGCACGAGCGCCTTGGGGAGCGTCTCGGTGTAGGGACGGAGCCGGCTGCCGGCGCCGGCGGCCAGGACGAGGCCGATCATGCGGGTTCTCCTTCATCGTGTACGGCGGGCTCTCCGCGGCGAGCGGAGAGGACCCAGAAGCGGATGCTCTCGACGAGCACCACGAGTGCCACGGCCACGGCGAACACCGTGAGTCCAGTGGCGAAATCTGTGGGGGTGAGCAGCGCGGCCAGGACCGTGACCACCAGGGTCCGGCCTTCGTGCCCACCGATCGCCCGCACCAGCCAGTGCGGGGGCGCCCCGGCGTTGCCGCGGATGCGGTACACCGTGTCGTAGTGATGGTAGGCGACCGCCGCCACGAGGCCGAAAGCCGCGGGCAGGGCGCCCTGGACGTCCGCGCGGGCCGCGAGGACCAGGACGGTGAGGTACTCCCCGGCCCGGAAAATCGGGGGCACGAGCCAGTCGAGCGCGCCCTTGAGGGGGCGGGCGACGGCGACGCCCGACGTGACGCAGTACACGGCGGCGGCCACGATCGGCCAGACGCTGCCGAAGTCCGTGAGTCCGCTCACGGCGACGACCGCGACGGCTCCGGCGGCGGCGACCACGGGGGCGGCCTTCGCCTTGAGGGCCTTGCCGGTCAGCTCGGCGAGCGGGCCCGAGTCCGCGAGGTCGCGCAGCGCCTGCGCGGCGCGGTCGGTGCGCCTGGCCCTGCGGGTCAGCGAGCGCAGGACGCGGCCCGCGGTCGTGTAGCAGGCGGCGAGCGCGCAGCCGATGAGCAGCATGTAGAAGGTGATGCGCGGCGTGGTCACCGCGGTGAACAGGGCGATCAGCGCCCAGCGTTCGCCGATCGGCAGCACGATCATGCGGCGGGCCCAGACCGTCCAGCCGACGGAGTCGAGCTTGCCCGACAGGGATGCGGTGGGACTGGCCCCCGCCAATTCACCCAGCGCCTCGGCGTCGTGGTTCGCCTCGTTGAACGAGAAGTCGATCACGTGCCGGCCGGTCTGGAGGACCATGGCGCCGAGCGCGAGCGCCCATACGTCGTCGCCGCTCGCGTTGGCGGCGCCGAGCGCAAGGCCCGCGTAGTAGGCGTACTCCTTGGCCCGGTCGAACGTCGCGTCCAGCCAGGCGCCCATCGTCGAGTACTGCAGCGAGTACCGGGCGAGCTGCCCGTCGGTGCAGTCCAGGACGAAGGAGGCGAGGAGCAGCACGCCGGCGGCGACGAAGCCGCCGCGGGTGCCGGTGGCCGCGCAGGCGGCCGCGATCAGCGCGACGAGCAGCGACGCGCTGGTGACCTGGTTCGGCGTCAGCCCCCGGCGCGCGCACCAGCGCGCGATGTACCGGGAGTACGGGCTGATGCAGTAGGTGGTGAAGAAGCCGTCGCGCGCCTTGACCGCGGTGCGCAGCCGGACGGCCTCGTCGTCGACGGAGGCGAGCGCCTGCCGCGCCTCGTTGCGGGCCTGCGGGTCGGCGGGCACCGCGGCGACGAGCTCACCGAGCTCGGGGCGGTGCACATCGGTGCCGTCCGCCTCCAGGCTCTTGGCCACGACGTCCGGGTCGACGCCGGTCCGTGCGACCGCGCGGGTCAGCGCCTGGCGGGCGGCGGGCTGCGCGGTGAGCGCGCCCGGGATCGCCGACGCGGGAAAGCGCGGGTCGGTCAGGCCGAGGCGCAGGGCGTGGACATGGCCCACGAAGCCCGCGTCGACGACCGCGACCCGCTGCTCGCCGGGGACGGCCGCGAGCGCCGCTTCGGCGTCCGCGGGGTCCTGGGCGAGCCGCACGTCGAAGCCCAGCGCCCGCAGATCTCCCTCCAGGGACGATCCGGGAACCGGCGATCCGGTGACGATGGCGGTCGACAGACGAACTCACTCCTTGGGTGCCGACGCGACTGGGCGCCGGGCTCATGCATGGTGGGGCACCCGGCGGTCGGGGACTGCGCCGGGCGGCATGTCGGCAGAGGCTATCGGATGGCGCAACCGGGCGTTCGCTGCCCGTTTACCGACCGATTGGCCCCTGTCTCATGCGGTCCGCGCGGGGCCGACCGCGCGCTCATCATTGACGATCAAGCACTCGGGCCACAAACCAGGGGCGGCCCACCCCCGTAACCGGGGGTAGCCGCCGGTGCCAACCGGGCGGGGCCCGGTTCGGTCATAGGGTGGTGCGCCATGACGTGGCTGATCACCGGCGGAGCCGGATACATCGGCGCCCATGTGGCGCGGGCTATGACGGAAGCGGGCGAGCGGGTCGTCGTCCTCGACAACGTGACCTCGGGGGTGCCCTCGCGGCTGCCCGAGACGATCCCGCTGGTGCGCGGCTCGGCCCTGGACACCGAGCTGGTGGCCCGGGTGTGCGCGGAGCACGAGGTGACGGGTGTCGTCCACCTCGCCGCGCACAAGCAGGTCGGCGAGTCCGTGGAGAAGCCGGAGCTGTACTACCGGGACAACGTGGGCGGGCTCGCCGCGCTCCTGGAGACCGTCGCGGCGGCCGGCGTGCGCCGCTTCGTGTTCTCCTCCTCGGCTGCCGTCTACGGCAACCCGGATGTGGGGCTCATCACCGAGTCCACGGCCACCGCGCCCGTGAACCCGTACGGCGAGACGAAGCTCGCGGGCGAGTGGCTGGTGCGCGCGGCCGGGCACGCGCACGGCATGGCGACGGTCTGCCTGCGCTACTTCAACGTGGCGGGCGCCGCGGCCCCCGAGCTCGCGGACGTCGGCGTCTACAACGTGATCCCGATGGTCTTCGACCGGCTCACGCGCGGCGAGGCCCCGCGGATCTTCGGCGACGACTACCCGACCCCGGACGGCACCTGCGTACGTGACTACATTCACGTCGCCGACCTCGCCGAGGCGCACCTGGCGGCGGCCCGCCGGCTGTCCCGGCCCGACGCGGGCGGCGACC
This sequence comes from Streptomyces sp. NPDC059897, assembly GCF_042730865.1. NCBI lineage: Bacteria > Bacillati > Actinomycetota > Actinomycetes > Kitasatosporales > Streptomycetaceae > Streptomyces > Streptomyces sp. NPDC059897. The sequence goes on from NZ_JBHWKQ010000042.1 coordinate 59,564, forward strand.
TGACGCTCAACATCGGCACCGGGCAGGGCGCCTCCGTGCGCGAGCTGATCGACCTGATCGCGGAGGTGTCGGGGAACCGCACCCCCGCGCTCGTCGAACCGCGCCGTCCCGGCGACGCCCCGCGCGCGGTCGGCTCCTCCACGCTCGCCGAGAAGGAGCTCGGCTGGAGCGCGCGGCGCGGCGTGCGCGAGATGGTCGAGTCGGCCTGGGCCGGCTGGTGTCTCCGGCACCCCGAGGCCGCCGGCAAGTGATCTCCGCGACCGCCTGACCTGCGCACTCACGCAATAACGTTTGCGCAGGTCAGGGCACATGACAACGGTGTTCACCGCCATGTTTGCGGATACCCCCTACCCGTAGTTCACTGTGATCGTCGCCCCCGACCAGGGCAACGGATTCGACGTCTCGCGCCGATACGTCGACACATCGATACAGAGGGGGTTTCGATGGGCCTCGGTCACGATCACGACCACGGGCACAGCCACGGACCGACGAGCGGGACGGCCGCCGCCGCACATCGCGGGCGGCTGCGGATCGCACTGACCATCACGCTGACCGTGATGGTGGTGGAGATCATCGGCGGCATCGTCGCCGACTCGCTCGCCCTGATCGCCGACGCCGCCCACATGGCGACGGACGCGCTGGGCCTCGCGATGGCCCTGATCGCGATCCACTTCGCGAACCGCCCCGCGAGCGACCAGCGCACCTTCGGCTACGCACGCGCCGAGATCCTCGCCGCGCTCGCCAACTGCCTGCTGCTGCTCGGCGTCGGCGGCTATGTGCTGTACGAGGCGATCGAGCGGTTCATCGAGCCGGCCGAGACGGCCGGCGGGCAGACGATCGTCTTCGGCCTGATCGGTCTGGTCGCGAACATGATCTCGCTGTCCCTCCTGGTGAAGGGCCAGCAGGAGAGCCTGAACGTGCGCGGCGCCTTCCTGGAGGTGGCCGCCGACGCGCTCGGCTCCCTCGCGGTGCTGATCTCCGCCGCGATCATCCTGACGACGGGCTGGCAGCCCGCCGACCCGATCGCCTCGCTCGTGATCGGCCTCATGATCGTGCCGCGCACGGTGAAGCTGCTGCGCGAGACGCTGAACGTGCTGCTGGAATCGGCCCCCAAGGGCGTCGACATGGCGGAGGTCAGGGCGCACATACTGGCGCTGCCCGGCGTCGAGGACGTGCACGACCTGCACGCCTGGACGATCACCTCGGGGATGCCGGTGCTCTCGGCGCATGTCGTCGTGAGCACGGAGATGCTCGGCTCGATCGGCCACGAGAAGATGCTGCACGAACTGCAGGGCTGCCTCGGCGACCACTTCGACGTGGAGCACTGCACGTTCCAGCTGGAGCCGACGGGGCACGCCGAGCACGAGGCGCGGCTGTGCCACTGACTGGGCCACCGACCGTTCCGCTGAGTGATATCGTGGCCATGGATCTTTGAGGAGGTGGGTTGATGACTGTCGTCGCGGTGAACGCTGCCCTGCGCAGCGACACGTCTGTCCCCACTTCTTCTCGGGCCGTCCGCCACTGAGCGACGCCCTCCACTCAAAGGTTCCTACGTTGACCGACAACATGACCCACGCATGGCTTCCGCGCCCCGAAACCGGGGCCGACCGGGCGGCCGTGCACGCCGTCAACGCCGCCGCGTTCCCCACCGAGGCCGAGGCCGACCTCGTCGACGCCCTGCGCGCCGACGCCGACGCCTGGCTCGACGGCCTCTCCTACGTGGCCGAGGCGCCGGACGGCACCGTCGCCGCCTACGCGCTCATCACCCGCTGCACGGTGGACGGCGCGCCCGCCGCGGCGCTCGCGCCCTGTGCGGTGCTGCCGCGGTACCAGAACACGGGGGCCGGTTCGGCCGTCGTACGCGCGGTGCTGGAGGCGGCACGCGCGCGGGGTGAGCGACTTGTGCTGGTGCTCGGGCACCCCGAGTACTACCCGAGGTTCGGCTTCACGCCCGCCTCGGGGTACGGCATCCGGCCCGGTTTCGACGTTCCGGACGAGGCGATGATGGCTCTCGTTCTGGATGAAGCCGACGATTCCGGGCAGCTCCCGCGGGGCACGATCACCTACCCGGCCGCATTCGGCGTCTGACCAGGCGCCTACGGTTGTCCCGCCCGGCCGCGCGGCCGGGCGGGACGTTGGGGACAACCGCAGCCAGGGGGTTGTGCGGTGCGTACGGCCGACAATGTTAGAGGACCC
>NZ_JBHWKQ010000042.1:61769-69475 GCF_042730865.1 Streptomyces sp. NPDC059897
TTCTGTGGTGTCTGGGGGGCTGGTTTTTTTTTAAACCACCCCGGCCCCGCCCGGCCGCGCGGCCGGGCGGGACTTGCGGGACACCGGCAGCACGGGGGTTGTCCGTTCCGTACGGCAGACTTGGTTCGAGGACCGAAACGAAGGATGGGTATGCCGATCACACCTGCCCCCACGACGAACAGCTCGTCGAACGGCACCGGAGAAGCGATCTTGCTGGAACTCGTCGACGAGGACGGCAGGACGATCGGCACGGCGGAGAAGCTCGCGGCTCACCAGCCGCCCGGGCAGCTGCACAGAGCGTTCTCCGTGTTCCTCTTCGACGAGCAGGGCCGGCTGCTGCTGCAGCAGCGGGCGCTCGGCAAGTACCACTCCCCCGGCGTGTGGTCGAACACCTGCTGCGGCCACCCCTACCCCGGTGAGGCCCCGTTCGCGGCGGCCGCGCGCCGCACCTTCGAGGAGCTCGGCGTCTCGCCGTCCCTGATGGGCGAGGCGGGAACGGTGCGCTACAACCACCCGGACCCGGAGTCGGGCCTGGTGGAGCAGGAGTTCAACCACCTCTTCGTGGGCCTCGTGCAGGCAGGCCTGGACCCCGACCCGGAGGAGGTCGGGGCGACGGCGTTCGTGACGGCCGACGAGCTGGCCGAGCGACACGCCAAGGACCCTTTCTCCGCGTGGTTCATGACGGTCCTCGACGCGGCGCGGCCCGCGGTCAGGGAGCTGACGGGCCAGTCGGCGGGCTGGTAGCCGTCTCGGGCTTGAGGGGCAGGGCGGCCCAGATCACCTTGCCCCCGCTCGCGGTGCCGGCGACGTCACAGACGCCGCCGGCCTCCGCCGTGATCTCGCGCACCAGCAGCAGGCCGCGACCGCCGGTCTGGCCGCTGGTGGCCTCAAGGGCCGTGGGCTTGTAGGGGTGTTCGTCCTCCACGGACACCCGCACCCACTCCGGGCCGACGGCGACCTCCACGGCGAGCATCGGCGAGACGACGGCGGCGTGCTTCACCGCGTTCGTGACGAGTTCCGAGACGATCACGAGCAGCCCGTGCACCAGGTCGTCCGGCGCGGGCACGCCCTGCCGGGTGAGCAACTCGCGCACCGCGCGCCGGGCCTGCGGCACGGAGGCGTCGACCGCCTGCGCTGTGAACCGCCACACTCCCTCGTACGGGAGCGGCCCGTCCGCGGGACGATCAGGGGGCGGCGCGCCCCCATTGTCCTGAGGACGTGGGCGGGACCCCCACCCGTGGTCGCTCATTGTCAGGTCGCCGCCCTTGCGCTCGATTGTCACCACGCTTCGAGTGTTGGGAATCACCTGCTCCGGGCCGCGGGACTGACCAGAAGTCAGCGAGTATCGACGCGATTTGACCATTGGTGGTCGAGCGGGCCGGAGAGTTGATCGATCCCGACCCCGTTGTGCCCGACTTAAGCCTTCTTAAGCTTGTTCTACGAGCTGCACGACACGCCGACCGCGGCATCGGCCGCGCCGAGCGCCCGGCTAGCATCCCGCCATGTCTTCCGTGTCCCCGCCGCAGCTCACGCACGCCGTCGCCGAGGGTGTCGCCACCGTCGTGATCGACCACCCGGCCAAGCGCAACGCCATGACCGACGCCATGTGGGCGTCCCTGCCGCCGCTCCTCGAACGGCTCGCGGCCGACCCCGAGGTGCGGGTGCTCGTGCTCACCGGGGCCGGGGACACGTTCTGCGCGGGGGCCGACATATCGACACTGGGCGAGGGGGCCGCGCAGGGGCTCGCCGTCGCGGCGGAGGACGCGCTGGCCGCCTTCCCCAAGCCGACGCTCGCCGTGGTGCGCGGGTACTGCGTGGGCGGCGGCAGCCAGTTGGCCGCGGCCTGCGATCTGCGTTTCGCCGCGGAGGGCGCGCGGTTCGGGGTGACCCCGGCCAAGCTCGGGATCGTCTACCCGGCCTCCTCCACGCGCCGCCTCGCCGCGCTCGTGGGCCCGGCGACCGCGAAGTACCTGCTGTTCTCCGGCGAGTTGATCGGCACCGGGCGGGCGTTGCGCACCGGCCTGGTGGACGAGGTGCTGCCCGAGGCCGAACTGGCCGGGCGGGTCGCCGGGTTCACCCGCACCCTCGCCGCCCGCTCGCAGCTGACGCAGGCCGCGGCGAAGGAGTTCGTCGCGGGCCGCACGGACCGGGACGCGCACTGGGCCGAGCAGGCGGGCACCGGGGGCGAGAGCGCGGAGGGCGTCGCCGCGTTCCTGGAGCGACGCGCTCCGCGCTTCGAGTGGTCGGTCGGGGCCTGAGCCTCAGCCGGCCTGGCGGAACATCGCCACGAGGTGGGCAGGCGCCTTGTCCGGGGATCCGGCGTCGTAGGGCGGCTGCGGGTCGTACTCGGTCATCAGCTGGATGGCCTGGGCCGTCTCGTCCCCCGCGATCCGGCCCGCGAGGGCGAGGCCCATGTCGATGCCGGACGAGACGCCTGCCGCGGTGACGTACTTGCCGTCGAAGACCACGCGCCGCCCGGTCGACGTGGAGCCCAGCCGCTCCAGTTCCTCCAGGGCGAGCCAGTGCGAGGTGGCCTCGCGCCCCTTGAGCAGGCCCGCGGCGGCGAGTGCGAGGGAGCCCGTGCACACGGACGTCGTCCAGGTGGTGGTGGCGTCGACGGCGCGCAGCCACTCCAGGAGCGGACCGTTGGCCGTCTGGTCGCTCTGCTCGGGGCCGCCGGGCACGACCACCACGTCCGGGGAGCGCACCTCGTCGAAGGTCTTGTCGGCGACGAGCGCGAGCCGCCCCGAGTCGTCGCGCACCGGTCCCGTCCGCTCGGCCACGAAGACGACGTCGGCGTCCGGGATGCCGCCGAGGGTCTGGTAGGGGCCGATGGCGTCGAGGGCGGTGAAACGCTCGTAGAGGGCGATGGCGATCTGCATGTCATGCCTTTCTGACGGGTCGGACGGGTCGGGCAGGTCTGATGTGCCGGCCGGGCGGGGTTCAGCCCAGAGGTGCGTGGAACCGGCGGCGGTACTCGGCCGGTGCGGTGCCGAGGGTCTTGAGGAAGGCGCGGCGCATCGCCTCCGGGGTGCCGTAGCCGCTGGAGCGGGAGATCTCCTCGACGCCTGCCGTGGTGTCCTCCAGGAGGCGGCGGGCGTGCTCGACGCGGACGCGCTCTACGTACCGGCCGGGCGTCATGCCCGTCTCCGTACGGAAGGCGCGGGCGAAGTGGCGCGGGGAGAGCCGGGCGCGGGCCGCGAGCGCCTCGACGCACAGGTCCGCCCCGGGGTGTTCGGCGATCCACCGCTGCACCTCGCCGAGCGGCTCCCTGCGGGCCGTCTGCGCGGCGAGCTGGGTGGAGAACTGGGCCTGGTTCCCCGGGCGTCGCAGGAACACGACCAGCGCCCGGGCGATCCGCAGCGCCACGTCCCTCCCGTGGTCCTCCTCGACCAGGGCGAGCGCGAGGTCGATGCCGGCGGTCACCCCCGCCGAGGTCGCCACGTCGCCGTCGCGTACGAAGACGGGGTCGGGGTCCACACAGACGCCGGGGTACTGGCGGGCGAGGGTGTCGCAGAACGCCCAGTGCGTCGTGGCCCGGCGGCCGTCCAGGAGCCCCGCGCGGGCCAGCAGGAACGCGCCGGTGCACACCGAGACGGTGCGCCGGGCGTGCGGGGCGTGCTCGCGCAGCCAGTCGGTCAGGCGCGGGTCCGCGTCGCGCGTGCCCTCGCCGCCGGGGACCAGGAGCGTGTCGGCGGCCGGGGCGTCGGCGAGGGCGTGGTCCGGCGTCAGGGTCAGTCCGCTCGATGTGCGCACCGGGGCGCCGTCGAACGAGGCGGTGTGCACGCGGTAGGCGTCGTCGGCGCCGGAGAAGACCTCGACGGGGCCCGTGACGTCGAGGCTCTGTACGCGGTCGAAGAGGAGGACCAAGACGGTGCGCGGCGGCATGCGGCCCATTCTTCGGCCCGCGTCCGATGGCCGCAATGACGAGTTCCCCACCTTTCCTGCCATGGGCGGGTGCCCGGTACTGCCAGCCGTACCGACCGGTCGGTAACGTGGGTCCATGACTTCGGACCCCCGCCTGCGCGCCGCCCGCCACTGTCACAACGTGCTCAACCCGTTCCACTCCACGCACTACTTCTCGCCCGACCTCGGCAAGGAACTGGCCGCCATCGGCGTGACCGACTCCAGCGCCGCCTACCTCGCGGCGCGCTCCGCGCCCATGGGGGCCGTCGGCGCCGGAACGGTGACCGCCACCTTCTACAACTTCAACCACGAGCTGGTGGCCCGGCACGTGCCGGCCGTGTGGGAGACCGCCTCCCCGCAGGCGGTGCTCGCCGCACGCGCGCGTGCCGTCGACTCGACGCTGCGCCGCCTGCTCGGCGAGGAGGCGCTCGCCTCCCCGGAGATGGCCGAGGCCGCCGAACTCGCCCTGCGCGCCGCCGAGGCCTGCACGCGACACGCCCGCCCCCTGTACGCCGCCCACGCCGACCTCGACGTCCCCGAGGCGCCGCACATGGCGTACTGGCACGCCACGTCGCTGCTGCGCGAGCACCGCGGCGACGGGCACATCGCGGTGCTGGTCGGCGCCGAACTCGACCCGGTCGAGGCCCTCGTGAGCCACGTCGCGACCGGCAAGGGCATGGCCCCCAAGTGGCTGCTCGCCACGCGCGGCTGGGACAGGGCCGACTACGACGCGGCCGCCGAACGGCTTCGCGCGCGCGGACTGCTCACCGCCGACGAGGAGTTGACGCTCACCGAGCAGGGCGTGACGCTGCGCGCCGAGATCGAGCACCGCACCGACGCGCTCGACCGCGCCCCCTACGAGCACCTCGGCGAGGCGGGCGTGGCACGCCTGACCGAACTCGCGACGAAGTTCGTCGGCGCGGCCCTCGGCAACGGCGCGTTCCCCGCCGATCTGATCGGCAAGGCCGCCTGAGGTCTGAGCAGCACGAAGTGAGGTACTCGTGTGTTCCGGCCGCCCGTTCGCGGCCGGGACACACGAGAGGAGAAAGCCGTATGTTCAGCGCAATCGCCGACATTCTCCGCCAGATCGCCGGTGCCATCGCCACCGTCGTGACCTTGCCGTTCCGTGCCCTCGCCCGGCTGTTCGGCGGCGCCTCCAGGTCCGGCCGCGCGCACCGCGTCTGACCTCCCTGATCCCCGAGTGTCGGTGCCACCTGCCACAATTGCCGCGCAACCTCAGTCGACATAGGCGGTACGGGATCGTGGCGACACCCACAGTTGGCACCACTGCTGGATCCGGGCTCGGATCCATCGAGAGCAGGATTGCCGAGGAACTAGGCGTACGGGAGCGGCAGGTGAAGGCCGCCGTCGAGCTGCTCGACGGCGGCTCGACCGTGCCCTTCATCGCCCGCTACCGCAAGGAGGCGACGGAGTCCCTCGACGATGCCCAGCTGCGCACCCTGGAAGAGCGGCTGCGGTATCTGCGCGAACTGGAGGAGCGGCGCACCGCCGTGCTCGACTCGGTGCGCGAGCAGGGCAAGCTGACGGACGGGCTGGAGGCGCAGATCCGCGCCGCCGACACCAAGGCCCGCCTGGAGGACATCTACCTGCCCTTCAAGCCCAAGCGCCGCACGAAGGCGCAGATCGCGCGCGAGGCGGGGCTCGAGCCGCTGGCGGAGGGGCTGCTCGGCGACCCGTCCGTGGAGCCGCAGGCCGCCGCCGCGGCGTTCGTGGACGCCGACAAGGGCGTCGCCGACGCCCAGGCCGCGCTCGACGGAGCCCGCGCGATCCTCACCGAGCGCTTCTCCGAGGACGCCGACCTGATCGGCGAGCTGCGCGAGCGCATGTGGGGGCGCGGCCGGCTCGCGGCGAAGGTCAAGACCGGCAAGGAGGAGGCGGGCGCCAAGTTCGCCGACTACTTCGACTTCGCGGAGCCCTTCACCGATCTGCCCTCGCACCGCGTCCTGGCGATGCTGCGCGGCGAGAAGGAGGACGTGCTGGAGCTCGTCCTGGAGCCGGAGGAGCCCGCCGCGGACGCCGACGCCCCGGCCGCGGCGACCTCGTCCTCGTCCTCGTCCTCGTCCTCGTCCTCGTACGAGCCGATCATCGCCGGCCGCTTCGGGCTCTCCAACCAGGGCCGTCCGGGCGACAAGTGGCTTCAGGACACGGTCCGTTGGGCCTGGCGCACGCGCATCCTGGTGCACCTCGGCCTCGACCTGCGCACCCGGCTGCGCACGGCCGCCGAGGACGAGGCCGTCAAGGTCTTCGCGGCGAACCTGCGCGACCTGCTGCTCGCGGCCCCCGCGGGCACGCGCGCGACGCTGGGGCTCGACCCCGGTTTCCGTACGGGTGTGAAGGTCGCGGTCGTCGACGCCACGGGCAAGGTCGTCGCCACCGACGTCATCCACCCGCACGTCCCGGCCAACCGCTGGGACGAGGCGATCGCCAAGCTCGCGAAGCTCTCCAAGGAGCACGCGGTCGACCTGATCGCGATCGGCAACGGCACGGCGTCCCGCGAGACCGACAAGCTCGCCGGTGAACTCATCGCCAAGCACCCGGAGTTGAAGCTCACCAAGGTGATGGTGAGCGAGGCCGGCGCCTCGGTGTACTCGGCGTCGGCGTTCGCCTCGCAGGAGCTGCCCGACATGGACGTGTCGCTGCGCGGCGCCGTCTCCATCGCGCGCCGCCTGCAGGACCCGCTCGCCGAACTGGTGAAGATCGACCCGAAGTCGATCGGCGTCGGCCAGTACCAGCACGACCTCAGCGAAGTGAAGCTGTCGCGCTCGCTGGACGCCGTGGTCGAGGACTGTGTGAACGGTGTGGGCGTCGACGTGAACACGGCCTCCGCGCCGCTCCTCGCGCGTGTGTCCGGCATCGGCGCGGGCCTCGCGGAGAACATCGTGACGCACCGCGACTCCAACGGCCCGTTCACCAACCGCAAGGGCCTCAAGGACGTCGCGCGGCTCGGCCCGAAGGCGTACGAGCAGTGCGCGGGCTTCCTGCGCATCCGCGGCGGCGACGACCCGCTGGACGCGTCGTCCGTGCACCCGGAGGCGTACCCGGTAGTGCGCCGGATGGCGAAGTCGACGGGCGGCGAAGTCGCCTCGCTGGTCGGCGACGCGGGGGCGCTGCGCTCGCTGAAGGCGGCCGATTACGTGGACGACACGTTCGGCCTGCCGACCGTCACGGACATCCTGAAGGAGCTGGAGAAGCCGGGGCGCGACCCGCGGCCCGCCTTCAAGACGGCCACCTTCAAGGAGGGCGTCGAGAAGATCGGCGACCTGGAGTCCGGGATGATCCTGGAGGGCGTGGTCACCAACGTGGCCGCCTTCGGGGCGTTCATCGACGTCGGCGTGCACCAGGACGGGCTCGCGCACGTCTCGGCGCTCTCCCGTACGTTCGTCAAGGACCCGCGCGACGTGGTCAAGCCCGGCGACATCGTCAAGGTGAAGGTCCTCGACGTCGACGTGCCGCGCAAGCGGATCTCGCTGACGCTGCGGCTGGACGACGAGAAGGCCTCCGGCGGCGGCAACGGCGGGCGTGGCGAGCGCGGAAGCCGTAGTGAGCGGGGTGAGCGCGGCGGCGACCGCAAGCCGCCGCGGCAGCAGGCTCGGCAGGGCGGCCGTGGTGGTTCCGGCGGGTCCGGTGGCTCCGGTGGTGGCAAGGGGGGCGGCAAGGGCCGGCCCGCGACGCCGCCGGCGAACTCGGCGATGGCGGACGCGCTGCGGAAGGCAGGGCTGGCCTAAACGGCCGGAGTCCGACTCAGCGGGGGCTGTGCGCCCGGCCACGACCGGCCGGGC
>NZ_JBHWKQ010000043.1:0-69227 GCF_042730865.1 Streptomyces sp. NPDC059897
GCCTCGCCTCCGGGCGGCGGGGAACTGCGCGAGCGCAACGCCGGGGTGGTGGGGCGTTCGGGCGGCCGCATCGGAACCGTCCCACCCCCACCCCCTGGCAGGCGCCCGCAGGGATTTCGGGAAGGGGCGGGGTGGGGGAATGTCATGGGCGCGCCAGCGCCCGATCCACCAGCGCGCCCGCCGCCCCGACGTACCGCGCCGGATCGGTCAGTTCGGACACGTCCACATCGGCGTCCTTGAGCGCGGGCTCGCCCGCCAGCACATCCGCCAAGGACCGGCCCTCCTCCCGCGCCCGCCGCGAGGCGGCCGCAAGGAGTTCCTTCGCCGGCCCCCGCCCGAGCACCCCGCCAAGCTCCGCGGACAGCCGCTCGGAGACGATCGCCCCACCGGTCGTCGCCAGGTGGTCGCGCATCACGTCCGCCCGTACGACCAACCCGTCGACCAGTTCCAACGCGTCCCGCGCCGCCCCACCAACCACCCGCAACAGCTCCCGCAACGTCGCCCATTCGGCATGCCACGCCCCCGCGGGCCGCTCGTCCTCCGCGACCACGGACCCGTACAGCGTCGCGGCAAGCGCAGGCGCCCGCCGCGCCGCGGCAGCGACAAGCGTGGACCGGACCGGATTCGCCTTGTGCGGCATCGCGGAGGAACCACCCCCCGCGCCTTCGGCCAGCTCACCGATCTCCGTACGGGAAAGAACCAGCACATCCGCCGCGATCTTGCCGAACGCACCCGCCGCGAAGGCCAGCGCCCCCGCCAGATCCGCCACCGGCGTACGCAGCACATGCCACGGCAACTCCGGCTCGGCCAGCCCGAGTTCGCGCGCGTACGCCGCCACCAGGACGAGCGGGTCGTCCGCCCCGTACGCCCCGAACGCCGCCAACGTGCCCGCCGCGCCGCCCAGTTGCACCGGCAGCGCCACCCGCACACCCTGAAGCCGGTCCCGCGCGTCCAGCACCAGCGACCGCCACCCCGCCGCCTTGAGCCCGAACGTCGTCGGTACGGCGTGCTGCGTGAGCGTACGACCCGGCATCACCGTGTACCGGTGCTCACGCGCGAGAGCCGCCAAAGCCCCTTCCGCGCCGCCGAGTTCGTCGAGAAGAACGTCCAGCGTCCGCGCCGCGACCAGCATCAGCGCCGAGTCCAGGATGTCCTGGCTCGTGGCACCCCGGTGGACGTACGGACCGTACTCGGCGGGCACCGCCGCCGTGAGGTCCGCGACCAGCGGGATCACCGGATTGCCGCCGCCACGCGCGCGCCGCGCGAGGTCCCGCACGTCGAACCGCTCGGCGACGGCCGCAGCCGTGACCGCCTCACCGGCGCCGACGGGCGCGAGGCCGAGCGAGGACTGCGCCCGTGTCAGGCCCGCCTCCGCGTCCAACAGGGCCTGAAGGAAGGCCTCTTCGGACGTGGTGCGCTCGGTGGGCGCGCCCTCGATGCCGGGGTCGAACAACGTCACGTGAACTCCAGGAAGACCGTCTCGCCCTCGCCCTGAAGGCGGATGTCGAAACGGTACGTGCCGTTGGCCTCCGGCTGTGCGATCAGCGTGTCGCGGCGGTCGGGGCCGACCTGGCTGAGTACCGGGTCCGTCGCCAGCGCCTCGTCACCCGCGAAGTAGATCCGCGTGTACAGGTGGTGCAGCAGGCCGCGCGAGAAGATCACCACGGCCAGGTACGGCGCCGATTCACCCCGCGCGCCGGGGCGCAGCGTGCGCACGGCCCAGTGGCCGTTGGCGTCCGTCTCGATGCGGCCCCAGCCGGTGAACTCCACGCCGTTGCGGCCCAGGTAGCCGCCGGTGAACGGCTGGCGGCGCATCGAGCCGTCGACGGTCGAGGCGTTGCCCTCGGGGTCCGCGCCCCAGACCTCGACGAACGCGTCGGGGACGGCGTCGCCGTTGCCGTCGTACACGTAGCCGTGCACGGCGACCGTGTCCGGGTGGCCGACGGGGGCGATGTCACCGCCGCCCTCGAAGGGCAGCGCGTAGCCGTACCAGGGGCCGACCGTGTGCGAGGGCGTCGGCCGCACGCTCTCGGGGTTGTTGATGTCGATCTTCGTCATGTCTGGTCAGCGCCCTTCTTCCATCCAGGTGGCGTTCGGGCCGTCGAGGACGATGTCCCACTGGTAGCCCATCGAGAACTCCGGCACCGACTTCTCGTGCACGTACGTGGCGACCAGGCGCTGCCGCGCCGCGTCGTCGGTCACGGATTGGAGGATCGGGTCGTACGGGAACAGCGGGTCGTTCGGGAAGTACATCTGCGTCACCAGGCGCTGGGTGAACGCGGAGCCGAAGACGGAGAAGTGGATGTGCGCGGGGCGCCAGGCGTTGGTGTGCTGCGCCCACGGGTACGGGCCCGGCTGGATCGTCGTGAACTTGTACCAGCCGTCGTCGTCGGACAGCGTGCGGCCGACGCCCGTGAAGTTCGGGTCGAGCGGCGCGTCGTGCACCTCGATCTTGTGCGCGTAGCGGCCCGCGGAGTTGGCCTGCCACAGCTCGATCAGCTGGCCGCGCAGCGGCCGCCCGTCGCGGTCGACGAGCCGGCCCTCGACGGTGATGCGCTCGCCGATGGGCTTGCCGGGGTGCTGGATCGTCAGATCGTTGTCGATCTTCGTGATGTCGCGCTCGCCGAACGCGGGGGCGGTCAGCTCGATCAGCTCCGGGTCCTTGGCGACGTCGATGTTGATCGGCGGCTGCTTGGGGTGCCGGAAGGTGGAGGAGCGGTACGGGGCGTAGTCGCGCCGCGGGTGGTCCTCGACGGGTGCGCCCTCGGTGAGACCCTTGTAGTAGGCCTCGCGCCTGGCGGCGATCTCCGCGTCGATGTCGTGCTGGGTGAGAGCCATGAGGGGCGGACCTTCCTAACGTTCCAGGACGAGGGCGAGGCCCTGGCCCACGCCGATGCAGAGCGTGGCGACGCCGACGCCGGAGCCCTTGCGGGCGAGCTGGTGGGCGACGGTCCCGGCGAGCCGGGCACCGGACGCGCCGAGCGGGTGGCCGAGCGCGATGGCGCCGCCCTGCGGGTTGAGGACCGCCGGGTCGAACTCGGGCCATTCGGCGACGCAGCCGAGGACCTGCGCGGCGAACGCCTCGTTCAGCTCCAGTGTCGACAGGTCGTCAAATCCCTTGCCCGCCTTGGCGAGCGCCCGGTTCGTCGCCTCGACGGGGGCCAGCCCGAAGTAGTGCGGGTCGATCGCGGAGACGCCGGTCGCGGAGATCCGGGCGAGCGGCTCGCGGCCGGTGGCCTTCAGGCCCTCCTCGTCGACGAGCAGCAGCGCGGCGGCGCCGTCGTTCAGCGGCGAGGCGTTGCCGGCCGTGACCGTGCCTCCGTCCTTGCGGAAGGAGGGCTTGAGCTTCGCCATCGCTTCGAGGGTCGTAGTGGCGCGCACCGACTCGTCGGCGGAGACGACGGACGGGTCGCCCTTGCGCTGCGGGACGGTGACCGGCGCGAGTTCGGCGTCGAAGTACCCGTTCTTCTGCGCGGCGGCGGCCTTCTGGTGGCTGGCGAGCGCGAACTCGTCCTGCTGCTCGCGCGTGATGCCGTGCTTGTCGGCGATGAGTTCGGCCGACTCACCGAGGGACACCGTCCACTGCGGCTCCATCTTCGGGTTGACCATGCGCCAGCCCAAAGTGGTGGAGTACATCGTGGTGTTGGTGGCCGGGAACGGCTTGTCGTTCTTCGGCAGCACGTAGGGCGCGCGGGTCATCGACTCGACGCCGCCCGCGACGGCGATGGACGCGTCGCCGACGGCGATGGCGCGGGCCGCCTGCACCACGGCCTCCAGGCCGGAGGCGCACAGCCGGTTCACGGTGACACCCGGCACGGAGGTCGGCAGCCCGGCGAGCAGGCCCGCCATGCGGGCGACGTTGCGGTTCTCCTCGCCCGCGCCGTTCGCGTTGCCGAAGTACACGTCCTCGATCCGGGACGGGTCCAACTCCGGTGTACGGGCGACCAGTTCACGGATCGCGTGCGCGGCGAGGTCGTCCGGGCGGACGGCCGCGAGGGCGCCGTTGTAGCGGCCGATGGGGCTGCGTACGGCGTCGACGATGTAGACGTCCTTGACGGTGCGGCTCACTTGGCTGCCTCCGGGATGCGTACCTTCGCGGCGGTCTTCTCGACGACTTCCTCGGCGCTGACGCCGGGCGCGAGCTCGACGAGTTCAAGGCCGTCCCCGGTCACGTCGAGCACGGCGAGGTCGGTGATGATGCGGTCGACGCAGCCCTTGCCGGTGAGCGGCAGCGAGCACTCCTCGACGATCTTCGGGGAGCCGTCCTTCGCGGTGTGCGTCATGGTGACCAGGACGGTACGGGCGCCGTGCACGAGGTCCATGGCGCCGCCGATGCCGGTGATCATCTTGCCGGGCACGGCCCAGTTGGCGAGGTCACCGTTCGCGGACACCTGCATGGCGCCGAGCACGGCGACGTCGATGTGGCCGCCGCGGATCATCCCGAAGGAGAGCGCGGAGTCGAAGAACGAGGCGCCGGGCAGGACGGTGACCGTCTCCTTGCCCGCGTTGATCAGGTCGGGGTCGACGGCGTCGTCGGTGGGGTACGGGCCGGTGCCCAGGATGCCGTTCTCGGACTCCAGGATCACCTCCACGTCGCCGCCGAGGTAGTTGGGGATGAGGGTCGGCAGGCCGATGCCGAGGTTCACGTACTGGCCGTCGCGCAGCTCGCGGGCGGCGCGGGCGGCCATTTCCTCACGGGTCCAGGACATGATTACTCACTCACCGTCCGCTTCTCGATGCCCTTGTCGACGGCCTGTTCGGGCGTCAGGGCGATGACGCGCTGCACGAAGATGCCCGGCAGGTGGACCTGGTCCGGCTCGATCTCGCCCGGCTCCACCAGCTCCTCCACCTCGGCGATCGTGATCCGTCCGGCCTGCGCGGCGAGGGGGTTGAAGTTCCGCGTGGACTTGTTGAAGACCAGGTTGCCGTGCCGGTCGCCCTTCGCGGCCCGGACGAGCGCGAAGTCGGTGCGGATGCCGCGCTCAAGCACGTACTCGACGCCGTCGAACTCCCGGACCTCCTTGGGCGGCGAGGCCTTCGCGACCCCGCCGCTGCCGTCGTAGCGCCAGGGGAGACCGCCGTCCGCGACCTGCGTGCCGACACCGGCCGGGGTGTAGAAGGCGGGGATGCCCGCGCCGCCCGAGCGGAGCCGCTCGGCGAGCGTGCCCTGCGGGATCATCTCGACCTCGATCTCGCCCCCCAGGTACTGCCGGGCGAACTCCTTGTTCCCACCGATGTACGAGCCCGTGACGCGGGTGATCCGCCCGGCGCTCAGCAGGACGGCGAGGCCGGAGTCCATGGCGCCGCAGTTGTTCGACACCACGGAGAGGCTTCCGGTGCCCTGCTCGTACAGCGCCTTGATCAACACGTTCGGTACGCCGCTCAAGCCGAACCCGCCGACCGCGAGCGACGCACCGTCGCCCACGTCGGCGACGGCCTGTGCGGCCGTGGCGACAACCTTGTCCATCCCTGCCAGCCCTCATCTCCGCGAAGTCTCATGTGGTGCTGATGAAGTGCTCAGCGCACTGAGTATTTTTTGGGTGTCGCTCACGTTGCCACTGGGTGTGTGAACCGTCAATAGTTCCCAGGGAAATGCGGGGATGGACTCGACAAGCGGACATGGGTTGCCGGATCCTTGCTCAGTGCACGGCCGTGTTCAGCGGCGCAACGACTGCAGACGGAGGACCGCCATGGCCGCGGTGGATCTGACCACCCATCCCGGGCACCTCGCCCGGCGGCTCCAGCAGGCGCACTATCTGCTGTGGAACACGATGGTCTCCGAGGAGATCACATCGCCGCAGTTCGCGGTCCTCAACGCGCTGGTGGCCGAGCCGGGGCTCGATCAGCGCACGGTGGGGGAGCGGGTCGGGCTCGACCGTTCCACGATCGCCGAGGTGATCACCCGCCTCACGCGGCGCGAGCTGGTCGACAAGGTCCGGGACCCGCAGGACGGGCGCCGCTGGCTGCTCCGTCTCACGCCCGGGGGGCTGCGTACGCACAAGAAGCTGGCGGTGCGGACGGCGCGCATGAACCAGATCTTCCTGGCGCCGCTCGATGCGGACGAGCGGGGGGTGTTCTTCGACCTGATCCAACGGGTGTGCGCCGAAGCGGAGAGCCTTCGGCATCCGGGTGAGGTGGTTGCGGCGGAGGTGTGACCGTCGTTGCGGCTGCGGGGCTCTGCCCCGGACCCCGCGCCTCAATCGCCGGCGGGGCTTGATTTGCGAGACTTTCGCTCCTGGCGGGCCGAGTTTGTATTTCAAGCCCCTGCGGCGATTGAGCAGCGGGGTCCGGGGCAGAGCCCCGCGACCGCAACCTCGGGTGGGCTCTAGCGTTCGGTCAGGAGGACCCACACGGGGCCCGGGGTGAACGGGACGCTGAAGGTCGTGCCGGACGTGGGGGACGGGCGGCGCCACGTCGCAGCGTGGGCCCGGCCACCCCGGAGGACCACCGCCTTGCCGTCCCCGACCGTCCGCGACAGCGGCGACACGTTGCCCGAGCGGTCGTGGAAGCGGGAGGGGGTCACGTCGACGTACTGGACGACGACCGTCGGAGCGGCGAGGCGTTTGCCGGAGGCCGTCGTCGCGGCGCGGCCGTCCATGGTCACGAGCCAATGGCCGTCCGTGGGCGACCAGTTGAAGGTGAAGCGCGCGGCGGGGAAGCGCACCGTGTGCTCCGTCGTGGGCCGGCCGCCCTCGGGGGCCCGCTCGGCGAAGTCGAATCCGGCCGCCTCGCCCGCCCGCAGCCCCGCCGCCGGGTCCCCCAGCTTCGCGGGCCGCAGATAGAGGTTGTGCGGCGCCGGCTTGTCCGAGCCGCGGAAGTACGCCGCGCCGCCCTTGCCCGGCGGCACCGCCCGCAGCGGCGCCGCGTCGATGGCGGGCCGCAGCGCGCTCTGCGCGCCCGAGTAGGCGAGCGTCGGACGGTCGAACTGGCGGAGCAGTTCGAGGTCGGTCTCGCGGGCGCTGCGCACGGGGCCGACCACAGCGGGCAGCCGCGAGCCGAACACCGCCATCAGCCGGCTCAGCCCGGCCTCGACCTGTTCCACGTACACGAGGTCGGCCTCGTCGAGCCCCGTCTGGGGCCGCGCCGCCCCCACGTTGTCGATCTTCACGGCGAGCAGCGGCGCGCGCGCCGACTCCGAACTGTCGCCCCCGGGCAGCCGACTCGCCGTACACGCCGAGGCGAACACCCCGAGAGCCCCGACCACGACCGTGCGCCTGCGCATCTCGTCCACGCCCCTTGGATACCCACGGGCGCACGCCGTTCACCCTGTGCTCAGCGCAGCACGTCCGCCAGGTCGAACTTCACCGGTTCCTCCAGCTGCGCGTACGTACAGCTGTCCGGTGTCCGGTCCGGGCGCCAGCGGCGGAAACGGGCCGTGTGCCGGAAGCGGGCGCCGTTCTCCATGTGCTCGTACGCCACCTCGGCGACCAGGTCCGGGCGCAGCGGGATCCAGGAGAGGTCCTTCTTTCCGGTCCAGCGGCTGGTCGCGCCCGGCATCCGCCGGCTCTCGTGGGCCGCCTCGTCGGTCCACGCCGCCCACGGGTGGCCCTTGGCGGGCAGCTCCATGCGCAGCGGCTCCAGCTCGGCCACCAGCTCGGTGCGGCGCTTCATCGTGAAGGCCGCGCAGACCCCGACGTGCTGGAGGACGCCCTCGTCGTCGTACAGGCCGAGGAGCAGGGAGCCGACGACCGGGCCGCTCTTGTGGAAGCGGTAGCCGGCGACCACGCAGTCCGCCGTCCGCTCGTGCTTGATCTTGAGCATGACGCGTTCGTCCTGCCGGTAGCGCAGGGTGAGCGGCTTGGCGACGACGCCGTCCAGGCCGGCGCCCTCGTACTGCTCGAACCAGACCTGGGCCAGTTCCGCGTTCGTGGTGGCCGGGGCCAGGTGCAGCGGGGCAGAGGCGTTCGCGAGGGCCTGTTCCAGGAGCGGTCTGCGGTCGGACAGCGGCAGCTCGACCGTGGACTCCGAGCCGAGCGCCAGGACGTCGAAGGCGACGAAGGAGGCGGGTGTGCGCTCGGCGAGGGTGTTCACGCGGGAGGCCGCCGGGTGGATCCGCTCGGTGAGCGCGTCGAAGTCGAGCCGCCCGTCGCGCGCGATCACGATCTCCCCGTCGAGCACGCAGCGCCCCGGGAGCCGCTCGGCGAGCGCCGCAACCAGCTCGGGAAAGTACCTGGTCAACGACTTGGTGGTGCGGCTCGTGAGCTCGATCTCCGGCCCGTCGCGGAACACGATCGCCCGGAAGCCGTCCCACTTCGCCTCGTAGTGCATCCCGGCGGGGATCTTGGCGGCGGACTTGGCGAGCATCGGCTTGACCGGCGGCAGCACGGGGAGATCCATGATCCGATTCTGACCGCTGTGCCGCCGTATCGCCCGGTATGCGCTTTACGTCCTTTCGGCCTAGCGTGAGCGCATGGGCGGCAAGGGTGCGGCAGTGGAACTGGAAGCGGGCGGTCGGACGGTGCGTCTGTCCAGCCCCGACAAGGTGTTCTTCCCCGACGGCGGGAAGGTGACGTACACCAAGCTCGACCTCGCGAACTACTTCCTCGCGGTCGGCGACGGCATCCTGCGCGCCCTGCGCGACCGGCCCACCACCCTGGAGCGCTACCCCGAGGGTGTGACCGGCGAGTCCTTCTACCAGAAGCGCGCGCCGAAGAACCTGCCCGACTGGATCCCCACCGCCACGATCACCTTCCCCTCGGGCCGGACCGCCGACGAGATGTGCCCGACCGAGGTCGCCGCAGTGATCTGGGCGGCCCAGTACGGCACCCTCACCTTCCACCCCTGGCCGGTGCGCCGCGACGACCCCGACCACCCCGACGAACTGCGCATCGACCTCGACCCGCAGCCCGGCACCGACTACGCCGACGCCGTGCACGCGGCCAACGAACTCCGCTACGTACTGCACGACTTCGGCGGCCTGGTCGGCTGGCCCAAGACCTCCGGCGGACGCGGGCTGCACGTCTTCGTGCCCATCGAACCGCGCTGGACGTTCACCGAGGTGCGCCGCGCCGCCATCGCCTGCGGCCGCGAACTGGAGCGCCGCATGCCGGAGTTCGTCACGACGGCGTGGTGGAAGGAGGAGCGGGGCGAGCGCATCTTCGTCGACTTCAACCAGACGGCCCGCGACCGCACCATCGCCTCCGCCTACTCGGTGCGCGCCCGCCCCGGCGCCCCCGTCTCGGCGCCGCTCAGCTGGGACGAGGTGGGCGACGCGCTGCCCCGCGACTTCGACATCGTCAGCATGCCGAAGCGGTACGCCGAACTCGGCGACGTGCACGCCGACATGGACAAGGAGCGGTTCTCCCTCGACGCCCTCCTGGAGCTGGCCGACCGCGACGCGAAGGACCGCGGCCTCGGCGACCTGCCGTACCCGCCCGAGTACCCGAAGATGCCGGGCGAGCCCAAGCGGGTGCAGCCGAGCCGGGCCCGTCACGAGGAGGGACCCGGCTCGGCTCACTGACACGCAGGGAGACTCAAAGCTCCTTCACGCGGATGTCCCGATACGAGATGACGTCCGTGGTGCTGTGCACCTGGAGCCCGACGTACCCCTCGGCGTAGCGCCGGCCGTCCGTGCCCGGGTCGTCGCCCCGCGGGGGTTCGAAGACCTGGCCACCGGTGTTGTCGAACTCGTTGATCAGCACACCGTTGCGGTAGACCGAGAAGTGCTGGTCCACCACCTTGATCTCGTAGTCGTTCCACGTGCCCTTCTGGGTGACGCCCGCGCCCGCGAGCCCGACCCGGTCGAAGCCGTAGACCGAACCGGTCTTGTACATGTCGCCATCGGGCTTGTCGAGCACCTGGATCTCGTGCCCGTACTTGATGGCGACCCACTCCGGACGCGACTCCTCGGGGTTGTCGTGCACCCACGGGAACCGCACGAACACACCGCCGTTGGCGTTGCCCGTGCCCGGCGCGTCGTCACGCCACTGCAGCTTCAGCGAGTAGTCGCCGTACTTGCGCTGCGGGAACCACAGCATGCCCATGCCGTCCACGGACGTGCTGCTGGTGATCGAACCGTCGGCGTTCAGCCCGAACTTGCCGCCGCCGACCTGCTCCCACTTCGCGAACTGCTCCTGCGAGCCGTCCATGATCTTCTTGTAGCCGTCCGTCTGGCCCGGCGTGCCGATCGGGGACTGCCGCGCCGCCTTGTTGATCTTGTTGTACTCGCGCTGGTCGACGACGCCTTCCTTGAGGAGCTTGTCGGTGACCGTCTTGACGTGCTTGACGAACAGCGCGTGCGACGTCCACTCCTTCTCGTCCTCGATCAACTCGCCGATCCGGCACCGGTTGTTGGTGACCCGGTTCGGGATACCGGTGTCCGTCGTACCGACGAAGACCGTCGAACGCTCGTCCAGCTCCGGGCAGTTGGGGGCCGGAACGCCGCCGCCCGAGGCCACCGCGAACACGAACGTCTGCGCCGCGGCGGCGTTGCCCGCCTTGTCGCTCGCCCGGTACGCCACGGAGTGGGCCCCCACCCGGTCCACCACCACGGGGGCGGTGTACGCGAGATAGGGCCCGCCGTCGAGCGAGTACTCGACCTTGTCGACGCCCGACATGTCATCGGTCGCCGTCACAGTCAGCTTCGCGTTGTTGATGTACGCGCCGTCGGAGTTCTTGTCCCCGCCGACCGCCAGTGACACCGTCGGAGGCGTCGTGTCCTGGACGGGCGGTGCCACGACCTTGAAGTCGACGGACTTCTCGGCGGCGGCGTTGCCCGCCTTGTCCGCGGCCCGGTAGCGCACCGTGTAGGTGCCCGGGTCGTGGACCATCACCGGGGCGGTGTACGGCTGCCAGGCGCCGTCGGCGCCGACCGCGTACTCGATGGTGTTGACCCCGGAGCCGGTGTCCGACGCGGAGACCGTCACTGTGGCCATGCCGACGTACGCACCGGCGTCGTCCTTGTCACCGGTCACCGTCGCCGAGGTGTCCGGCGGTGTCTTGTCGTCCGTCGGCGGTGCGACCACCGTGAAGGCAAGGGACTTCTCGGCGGCGGCGTTGCCCGCCTTGTCGGTCGCCTTGTACTTCATGGTGTGTGCGCCGACCTGGTCGACGACCACCGGCGCCGTGTACGGCGTGTACGCGCCGCCGTCGAGCGAGTACTCGATCTTGTCGACGCCCGAACCCGCGTCGGTCGCGGTGACCGAGACGGACGCGGACCCGACGAACGCGCCGTCGGCGTTGGTCTGTCCCTCGGCCTTCGCCGAGGTCTCCGGCGCGGTCGTGTCGTCACCGCCGCCACCGTCCGTCACCACCAGGATCCCCGTCATGCTGGTGTGTCCGGGGATCGTGCAGTGATAGCGGTACTTGCCGGGGGAGAGGGTGACCTCGGCCGTGTGCTTGCCGCCCTGGTCGTCGTTCGGGTTGGCCAGGATGTTCAGTGGTACGTCGTTGTTGTACTCGGGGTCCGACACGTCGAAGGTCAACGTGTGTGGCATCCCTGTGGTGTTGCCGGTGGCCGTGCTGTTCTCGAAGACGATCGTCGCCTTGCCCGCGACCGCCGTCTCGGGCGCCGACGTGTACTTTGTGATGTCGTCGCCGGCCGTCCAGGTCAGCGTCTGCTCGGCCGCCGGCTCGGGCGCGGGCGCCGCGGTCGCGGCGGGCAGCGTGCCGAGGCCGAGACACATCAGCATCGCGGCGAGCAGCGCGGTCAGGATTCTGTGTCTGCGCACGGAGCGCAGGGGGCGCATCAGTCGCGTGGATCGCATGGGATCAGCCCTTCCTGGCCAGCTGATCGGCCGCCGGGGTCGCCCCGCCGCCGGTGTACGTGACCTTCCACAGAGCCGACTTGGAGTCGGAGGTGAAGAAGCCGCGCCCGTAGTCGAGGACGTACAGCGCGCCGTCGGGACCGAACTTCCAGTCCATGAGGTTCTTGATGCCGTCGTTGCCGACCGGAATGATCTTCTTCAACGACTCCGAGTGGACCGGGATCGATCCGTCGCCGTGCGTCTTCGGGTCGGTGAGGACCGCGTTGCGCGGCTGGCCGTCGTCGTAGAAGTCACCGACGAACCACTTGCCGTCCCAGTAGCTCGGCCACTTGTCCGCGTTCGGGATCGACGCGTCGTAGCGGTAGACGGGCCCGTCCATCGCGGCCTGGCCGCCGCCCTTGAGCCACGGAAGCAGGTACTTGGCCTCCTCCTTCTTGTACGAGGGCACACCATTGGCGTCGCGCGGGTAGTCCGGAGCGCCGCCCTGCGGCGAGTACCAGATGTTGTTGCCGGTGACCGGCGGCAGGTTGACGAGGCCGTTGTTGTTCGGCGACTCGTTCTTCGGGTGGTCGCAGTCGTACCAGCCCAGCGGCTTCGTCGGGTCCGGCATATTGCGGTCGCGGTAGGGCTGCTTGTTGCCCATGCAGTACGGCCAACCGCGGTTGCTCGCCTTGGTGATGACGGCGAACTGGTCGTACTTGGCCGGCCCCCACGTCGTCGACGGCTCACCGGCATCCGGGCCGACCCACCCCGCGTACAGGGTGTCGGTCTTCTTGTCGACGGAGATGCGCGCCGGGTTCCTGACGCCCATCACATAGATCTCGCCGCGCGTCTTGCCGCCGCCCTCGGCCGTCTCCTTGCCGGTGAAGAGGTTGCCCTCCGGCAGGGTGTACGTCCCGTCGGCCTCCGGGTGGATGCGCAGGATCTTGCCGTTGAGGTTGTTGGTGTTGCCCGCGGTGCGGCGCGCGTCGGCGAACGAGACGCCCTTGTAGTTCGGCTGCGGGTTGTTGCCCGAGTAGCCGTCGCTGAAGCCGGACGAGTTGTTGTCACCGGTCGCGATGTACAGGTTGCCCTTGGAGTCCCAGGCCATCCCGCCACCCGCGTGGCAGCAACTGTGCACCTGCACGGGCCACTTGAGCAGCACCTTCTCGCTACTCAGGTCCAGCTTGTTCGTGGCCAGGTCGAGCGTGAAGCGGGAGACCTGCCGATCGGCCATCCGCTTGTCGCGGTCGAGCCCGGAGTGCGGCGTGTAGTGCAGATACACGTAGCCGTTCTGCTCGAACTTCGGGTCCAGCTCGATGCCGAGCAGTCCCTCCTCGACCTTGACCAGCTCGTCCCCGCCGCCCTTGTTGCCGAAGATGCTCAACTCCCCTGCGAGAGTGACCTTCTTGGTCTTCGGGTCGTAGACGTGGATCTGGCCCTTGCCCTTGCCGACGTTCGGGTCGTTCCAGTCGGTCACCACCGGCTGCGACGAGTCCGCGCCGCCGCGCCCGATGTAGAGCACGCGCCCGTCGGGAGCGGTGACCAGCCCGTGCGGCTCGCCGATCTGATCGTTCTGGCCCGGCTGATTGGCCTGGGTCAGGCGCTCAGCCTTGTAGTTGGCGTTGATCGCGGCCCTGCAGTCGGCGCGCACGATACGCGTCGTCCACAGCAGCGCCCCGCGCAGATGGTCGCGAAAGTCCACCTCGTCGTACGAGGAGACGGTGCCGCCCATCCCCGTGTAGAAGGACCGGCCGCCGTCGTAGTCACGGCACCAACTCACCGGGTGGTCCGCGCCGCCTGCGCCCTCGCCCGGCTTGTACGTGGTCTCGTTGACCCGCGCGACCGTGTGCACGTCGCCGGACGGGTTCGCCGCCCAGTTCAGCCACCGGTCGGCCCGCTTCCACTGCACCGGCAGGTTCTTCGTCGCCGGGTTCTGCCGATCGCCGACCTCAACGATGGCGCGCTGTGCGGCAGTTGGCGACTTCGCAGCGGGCCGGGCCCCGATCAGACCGGTGAACCAGTCCGAGTACGGCTCGGCGCGGGCCGCGTCATGGACGCCGAGGAAACCGCCGCCCGCCTCCATGTACGCCTCGAGGCCGGCCTCCTGGTCGGGGTCGAGGACGTCGCCCCCGCCGGTCAGGAAGACGACCGAATTGAACCTGCCCAACTTGGTGGCATTCGTGAACACCGAGGCGTCGTCGGTCGCCGTGATCGTGAACTGCTGAGCCTCGGGTCCGGACCGGCCGATCTTCTCGATCGCCTCGATGCCCGCGTCGACCGTGGGCGACTCGTCGCCGCCGGCCGCGGACCCGTAGAACACCAGGACCCGGACGTTCGCACCGCCGGGTGGCGACTTGACGGACATCGTTGTCGGGGACGGCTCCGGTGCCGGGCGCGCGCTGGCGACAGGACCGCTCAGCAGCCCGGCGGTCACGGTCACCGCGGCGACCCCGACCGCCCAGACGTGTGCACGTCTGCTTCGGCTCGCTCTGAACTCTCGTACGGGTAACGGCATTTGATGCGTCGAGCGACGCATGTGTTCACCCACCCCTCGTCGGACACAGCAACGGCGCGGTGGAAGCTAGACCTCTTTTCGTGGTCCGCCAAGGGCTATGACCGGTATGACGCAAACTTTGTCCTGAGTGTGGATAAACGAAGATCATGTGGTTACGGTGCCCTGCGCGACGTGAAAGTCCTTACGAGGGTGGGGAGTTGGCCGTGACCGAGCACGACAGACCTCGCGACGTGACGACGCAGGCGAGCGAACAGGACAGACGTGCACTGAGCCGGCGCATGATGATCGGCGGCGCCGTGGCCGCGACGGCGGGGGTGACATCGTTGTCCATCGGAGTGTCGGCGGGATCGGCGGCCGGGGCGGACACCCCGCCGCGCACCGCGCCCGCGGGCGGCGAGGTCAGACGCCTCACGATGTACGCGGAGAAGCTCGCGGACGGACAGCTCGGCTACGGCTTCGAGAAGGGCAAGGCGTCGATCCCCGGCCCGCTGATCGAACTCAACGAGGGCGACACGCTGCACATCGAGTTCCACAACCTCACGGACGTCGACGCGAGCCTGCACGTGCACGGCATTGACTACGAGATCTCCAGCGACGGCACGCGGATGAACCGCAGCCACGTCGAGCCCGGCGGCACCCGCACCTACACCTGGCGTACGCATGCCCCCGGCCGCCGCAAGGACGGTACCTGGCGGGCCGGGACCGCGGGCTACTGGCACTACCACGACCATGTCGTCGGTACGGACCACGGCACGGGCGGGATCAGGAAGGGCCTGTACGGCCCGGTGATCGTGCGCCGCAGGGGCGACATCCTGCCCGACCCCGGCAAGACGTTCACGATCGTCTTCAACGACATGACGATCAACAACAAGGCGGCCCACGAAGCGCCCAACTTCGAGGCCACGGTGGGTGATCGCGTCGAGATCGTGATGATCACGCACGGCGAGTACTACCACACGTTCCACATGCACGGACACCGCTGGGCGGACAACCGCACGGGCATGCTCACGGGTCCCGACGACCCCACCCAGGTCCTCGACAACAAGATCTGCGGCCCGGCCGACTCGTTCGGGTTCCAGATCGTCGCGGGGGAGGGGGTCGGGGCCGGGGCGTGGATGTACCACTGCCACGTCCAGAGCCACTCGGACATGGGGATGGCCGGCCTGTTCCTGGTGAAGAAGGCGGACGGGACGATCCCGCCGTACGAGGCGCCGCACCACGCCTAGGGCCTGCCGTACCCGCCCGAGTACCCGAAGATGCCGGGCGAGCCCAAGCGGGTGCAGCCGAGCCGTGCCAAGTGCGAGGAGGGTGACGGCAGTTGAACCGCTCTACAGGGTCGTCGACCGGTGCGTCACCCGGCCGCCGAGTACCGTCAACTGGACTGGTACGTCGGGGAGTTCGGTCGCCGGTGCGGCGACCGGATCCACTGCGAACGCCGTGAGGTCGGCCCGGAAACCGACCGCGATCCGCCCCGCACTTCGCTCCTCACCGGCGGCGTAGGCGGCGTTCACGGTCATCGCGCGCAGCGCCTCCATGCCGGTCAGGGCCTGCTCGGGCCCGTGCGGCGGCAGCGCGAGATCCCGGCTCGGCCGCCGGTGCCGCGCCCCGGCCATCACGTCCAGCGGCGGGTACGGCGCGATCGGCCAGTCCGAACCGAGCACGACCGTCGCCCCGGCGTCCCACAGGTCCCGGCAGCGCCAGGCCCGCCCCGCCCGCTCCTCGCCGAGCCGCCGCGACCAGTTGTCGGTGTGGTCGGCCCGCGTGAAGTCGCAGCAGTGCGTGGGCTGCATCGACGCGATCACCCCAAGGTCCGCGAACCGCCGCACCGTGTCGTCCGGCACCGTCTCGATGTGCTCGACGCGATGCCGTACGTCGCCGGGGGCCCCGGCGCGCGCCTTCGCCACGGAGTCGAGCGAGTGCCGCACCGCCGCGTCCCCGATGGCATGCGTCGCCGTGGGCACACCCGCGCCGTGCAGCGCGGCGATGACCTCGGTGTACGCGGCCGGGTCCGGCCAGAACGCGTGCGTCGACTCGCCGTGGCAGTCGGGCCGCTCCAGCCATGCGGTGCCGTTGTCGATGGTGCCGTCCATGAACAGCTTCACGCCGTCGACGGACCACAACTCGCCGCCACGCGCCTGGAGTTCAACGAGCTCGCGCACGGCGTCGGCGTCCGCGCCCGGCTGGCACCAGGGCGCGACCCGCAGCCGCACGGCCAGCTCCCCGGCCGCGTCCAGCTCCTCGTACAGCTCAAGACTGTCGCCGTTCGCGTCCATGGCGTGCCCGCCGGTGAGGCCGCTCGCGGCCATCTCCCGCAGCGTCCGCGCGAGCCGCTCGCGGCGCTCGGCGCGGGTGGGCTGCGGTGCGGCCCGCTCGACGAGTTCGCAGGCGGCGTCCTCCAGGAGCAGCCCGGTGGGCCGCCCCGCCGCGTCGCAGACGATCTCGGCGGCCTGATCGAAGGTGCGGGGTCCGTCGACACCGGCGAGTTCGAGGGCGCGGGGGCTCGCCAACATCGAGTGTGCGTCGAAGAGTTGGAGGAGCGCGGGAACCCCGTCGAGTACGGGCTCCAGCGCGGCCGCCTCGATGGCCCGCTCCCCGAACACGTTCGGGTCGAGGCCCCAGGCGTGCAGCCAGGCACCGTCGGCGAGCACCTCCCGCGCCCGCCGGAGCTCGGCACGCACCTCGTCGAGGCTCTCGCACCGCGACAGATCGACCCCGGCGGTGAGCTCGGCCCCGTGCGCGGGATGCATGTGCCCGTCGACGAGCCCGGGCGTCACGACGGCCCCCTTGAGGTCGACGACGACGGTCCCGGGCCCGGCGAGCGCCCGCACCTCCCGGTCGTCACCGAGCGCGGTGATGACACCACCGGCGGCGGCGAGCGCGGTGTGCGTCGGGCCTCCGCCGTCGACCGGATCGAGGAACCGGGCGCCGAGGAGGATCAGGTCGGGGTGGTGCATGGTGCGGGTCTCCTAAGGGTGGTTCAGGTTCAGTCATGTTCATCGGCCCCGGCTGGCGCCGGTGCCCGGTTGGTTCGGGAACTCCACGTCCCGCGCGGCCCGATCAAGCCGCCTCAGGCGACGTCACGGTGCGGCAATTCAGCCCCGCTCTTGGACGAGAGCCCGCGGGGCCCGGGGCGGATCCCCGCGACCGCAACCCCGTCACGGCCTACAAATCCAACGCCCCCTCGGAAAGCCCCAACTCCCGCTCGGCGACCCGGAACGCCATCCGCGCCACCCCGGTCGGCAGGCCCTCCGCATCGCCGACCGGATCGGCCGCGAGCCCGTCCAGCACCACGAGAATCTGCATCGCCACGGCCTCCGGCTCCCCGGTCCGGAACTCCCCGCGCTTCACGCCTTCCGCGATGAGCGCCGTGAGGCGCCCGCGCCACTGGTCGCCCTGCTGCGCGACCCGCTCCCGCAACGAATCCCGGTACCGGCTCAGATGCCGCGCGTTGATCCACAACCGGCTGATGTCGTCCCACGCGGGCCCGGACGTCCGCGCCAGAAACCCGGCGAGCCGCTCCGTGGCGGACGTGTCCGCACCGCCCTCGGGGAGCAGCGCCTCCAGCTCCCCCGTGGCCGCGCTCCCGAACGCCTCCGCCACCAGCTCCTCCGCCGAGGGGAAGTAGTGGCTCACGAGCCCCGGACGCACCTCCAGGTCCTCGCCGATGCGCCGCAGCGTAATGCACTCCAGACCTTCGGAAAGCGCAATATCGGCGGCCTTCGCAACGATTTCCGCACGTCTGGCGGCCGGAGATTTTCGGATTCGCTTGCGCTCAACGCTTGACGACATGTCCGTCACGTTATTGAGTGTGCGACCAATAAGCAAGCAGGTGGGACGAGACCAGCACCCCGGAGGGCCCCATGGCGTCCACGCTTCCCGACCCGTGTCCAGACACGGGCGGCACGGCAGCAGGCACCGCACACACGCCGCCCGTCGACGGGCAGGCGGCGGCCTCCCGGATCGAGGCCCACGGCATCGACCACATCCCCGACTCCGAACGCCGCGGCAGGGCCCGCGAGTTGTTCTCGGTCTGGGCCGCGGGCGGCATCAACTATCTGGCCCTGGTGGTCGGCGGCGCCCTGGTCCTGATGGGCCTGAGCCTGTGGCAGTCCCTCGCGGTGCTGTTCGTGGGCAACCTGTTCTGGATCCTCACCGGCTGGCTCTCCGTCTCCGGGCCCGCGGCCGGCGCCCCCAGCGAGGTCATCACCCGCGCCCTCTACGGCGTCATCGGCAACCGCGTGAACAACGCGGTCGTCGGCTGGGTGATCTCCGTCTGCTACTTCGCGCTGAACCTCTCGGCCGCTGCCGTCGCCGCGTTCTCGCTGGTCGCGAAGGTGGGCATCCCGGTGAACACGGGAGTGAAGGTCGCCGTCATCGTGGTGATCGCGGCGCTCACGCTCGTCATCAGCGTCTACGGCCACGCCATGATCATGAAGCTGTACCTGCCGATCACCCTCGTGCTCGCCGCCGCCTTCGTCGTCGTGGCCGTCGTGGTCGTCCGGCACGCCGACTTCGGCTACGTACCCGAGCACCACCTCACCGGGATCGACCTGTGGGCGACGGTCCTCGCCGGTGTCACCCTCATCGCCTCGGGCCCGCTCTCGTACACCACCAGCGCGGACTTCTCCCGCTATCTGCCCCGCACGACGCCGAAGCGGGCCATCGTCGGCTGGACCGCGCTCGGCGGCTTCCTGCCGGGCGTGGCGGTCTCGGCCCTGGGCGTGCTCGCCGCCACGACCGTCGACATGACCGACCCGCAGGCGGCCCTGGAGAAGATCCTGCCCGGCTGGTTCACGCCCGTCTTCCTGCTCGCCCTCGTTCTCGGCACCATCGCCATCAACGCCCTGACCGCGTACAGCGCGGGCCTCGCACTGCAGGCCGTCGGGCTGCGCATCCGCCGCTCCGTCAGCGTTCTGTTCGACGGCACGGCCGCCGTCGCGCTGACTCTGTACGGGCTGCTCGTCTCGAACTTCCTCGACACCGTCAGCAACGTCATGCAGCTGACCGTCGTTCTGCTCGGCCCGAGCATGGCGATCTACGCCACCGACATCGTGCTGCGCCGCAACCGCTACGACGGGCCCGCGCTCACCGACGAGTCGCCCGACAGCCCGTTCTGGTACCGCGGAGGCGTCAACTGGGCAGGCGCGCTCTCCCTGTTGGCGGGCGCCACGACGTCCGCGCTCTGTGTGAACACCCTCTACTTCACCGGCCCGATCGCCGCCGCCCTCGGTGACGTGGACCTCGCGCTGCCGGTCGGCATGACGGTGGCCTGCCTCTGCTACGTGCTCACGACGCGCCGCTCGGCCGCACTGCGGAACGTGACCACGGCGTGACGCGATCCTCGCTCATCCCGCACAACCCGCTCTGGACAGCGTCTACCGGGGAGTAGAGCATCGGTGCCACCTACACATGGCACTGATCGTCGAGGGAGCCGCGTTGAGCAAGGACCGTACGTACGACTACGTCATCGTCGGGGCCGGCTCCGCCGGCTGCGTGCTCGCCGGGCGGCTCTCCGAGGACCCCTCCGTCAAGGTCGCCCTCGTCGAGTCGGGGCCGCGCGACCGCAAGACGGAGATCCGGATCCCGGCCGCGTTCCCGAAGCTGTTCAAGACGCTGTACGACTGGGACTACTCGACGACCACTCAGGCGGCTTTGAGCGACCGGGAGTTGTACTGGCCGCGCGGTCACACGCTGGGCGGCTCCTCCGCCATCAACGCCATGATGTGGGTGCGCGGCCACCGCGCCGACTACGACGCCTGGGGCGAGGCCGCCGGATCCCCGTGGTCGTACGACGAGTTCGAGCGCTACTTCCGGCGCGCCGAGCAGTGGCAGGGCGCCCCGCGCGCGGACTCCGTGTACGGGGCGGACGGGCCCCTGCACATCTCGCCGCCGCGCCACCCGAACCCGACCACGGCCGCGTTCCTCGACGCCTGCCGCGCCCAAGGCCTGCGCGAACTCGACGAGTTGAACCAGGCCGACCACTCCGGCTTCGCCCTCACACCCCTCAACCAGTACAAGGGCCGCCGCTGGAGCGCCGCCGACGGCTACCTCAAGCCCGCCGCGCGCCGCCCCAACCTCGACATCTACACCGGCGCCCGCGTCACCCGCATCGACTTCGACGGCACCCGCGCCGCCGGCGTCGTCGCCTCCGGGATACCCGCGGGCACCCTGCGCGCCACCCGTGAGGTCATCCTCTCCGCGGGCGCGATCAACTCGCCGCACCTCCTTCAGCAGGCGGGCATCGGCGACCCGGAGACCCTCGCGGAGGCGGGCATCGACACCTTCGTCGAATCGCCCGACGTCGGCCGCCACCTCCAGGACCACCTGATGTACGCGCTGAACGTCCGCGCCGCGAAGCCGGTCTCGCTCACCGGCGCCGACTCGCCCGCCAACATCGCCCGGTTCCTGCTCGGCGGGCGCGGACCGCTCACCTCGAACGTCGGCGAGGCCGTCGCCTTCCTGTCCACCAAGCCCGAACTCGCGGCCCCCGACATCGAGTTGATCTACGCTCCTGTGCCCTTCGTGAACCACGGCCTCGAAGCGCCGGCCGAGCACGGACTGACCCTCGGCGTGATCCTGCTCCAACCCGAGAGCGAGGGCCGGATCACCCCGGGAGGGCCCGACGGGAAGCCGCGCATCGACCCGGACTACCTGGCCCACGAGGAGGACGTGCGCACGCTCGTCGCCGGTGTCCGCCGCGCCGAGGAGCTGCTCGCCCAGAGCGCCCTCGCCGCGCACCACACCGAGCCGATGGCCGGCTACCCCGGCGTCGTCGACGACGAGACGCTCACCCGCTCGGTGCGCGCGACCGCCGAGACCCTCTACCACCCGGTCGGCACCTGCCGGATGGGATCCGACGAGGGCTCGGTCACCGACCCGCGCCTTCGCGTGCGCGGCACCGAGGGCCTGCGCGTCGTCGACGCCTCCGTCATGCCGCGCATCACCCGCGGCCACACGCACGCCCCGACGGTCGCCCTCGCGGAACGGGCCGCCGACCTGATCCGCGAGGACGCCACCAAGTAGCGCGTCCGCAAAGGGGAGTTACGATCCCACGCTCACCGTGAACCGGCGCGGATTGCCGTCGTGCGCCGCGCCGGACACGTCCGGCTGCCCCTCGGCCTGTACGTCGTCGTAGGGGAAGGCGTAGCCGATGGGAGAGTTGGCGTGCACGATGCGCGACCAGTGGTTGGTCGTGGCGTCCTGGTAGTAGTCCGCGGACGTCAGGCCGTTGGGCTGCTCCGGGTGCGTGAGCATGATGCTGCGGTTGAACCCGGCGGCGAGGCGGGACAGGATGCCCTTCTTGTCGTCGGAGTCGCCCGGGTTGTTGGCGAACGGCCCGTGGTTGCAGGTGAAGACGTCCTTCGAGGTGGGCTTGGCGAAGGTGTGCCCGCCGTTGAAGGTGAGCGTGTCGCCGCTGACCCGGCCCGTGAAGGTGCCCCGCCCGCCCTGGAGGTCGATCTTCAGATCGGTCGAGGCGTACTTGGCCCACACCTTGTCGATGTAGTCGCTCCACACGTCGCGGAACGGCATCTCGTCCGGCTTGTCGAAGTACGGGGCCATCAGGTTCTGCGGGGAGATCACGCGCAGCACCTTGCCGCCGTCGTCCTTGATGACGAGCTTGTCCCAGGGCTGTCCGTCCTTGGCGGCCTGCGCCGCGAGATCCGAGGCGATCTTGTCGATGGCGCCTTCGGGGAACGGGGCGACGGTGTGCGTGGCGTCGCCCTCCAGCTTGATCCCGATCGGCAGGGCCGTGACCAGGTCGACGTAGCTGATGTTGGAGTACAACTGCTCGGAGTTGAAGGTGAATTCGGCGAACGCCCAGGTCTTGCCGTAGTTCGCGTCCTCCTTCGTGGCGAAGGCGGGCTCGACCAGCGACGGGCCGGGGTTGAGGAAGAACTCGAGCTTGTCGTCGCGGACGAAGTAGACGCGCGCGCCGTACATCTGAGGCAGCGTCACGACCTTCGGTGCCGAGCCCGCGGCGCCGAGCGGGATGGCGCAGTCGACGGGCAGCGGGGTCTGCGGGGCGCTCGGTGACTCGGGGCGGTAGACGCTGCCGTCGGAGCGCAGCAGCACCCAGTTGCCGGTCCCGTTCTCGTGGCCGGTGACGTAGGCGTGGACCGTGCCGCTCAACGACTTGTTCTCCAGGGCCAGTTCACAGGTGGCGGGTGCGGCGCCCGCGGTCCAGGAGGGAACGGTGAGTGCTGCGGCCGTCGTGGCGAGGCCCGCTCCGGCACTGGCGAGAAATATTCTGCGCGAGATCACGATGCGCACTCCCTGAATGTGGGGGGTGTGTGGGGGAGCCCCACTGTGGCGAGGGGGAACAGAGTCGTCAAGACTTCGGGCAGGGAGCGCTCCCATCATTTGTTTGTGTTCAACCTTTGAAGGCGGATCATTCGGTTCCTCTGGTCTGAACCAGCCCAGGTCAGCGTGGTGCGAGGGCGGTTGTCAGTGCCCGGTGCAAGACTCGGCAGTCCGGAAAAAGAAACCCTCGACGAGGAGGGCAGGACCCATGATCACTACGGAGTTCGTGGACGGCGCGCCGAACTGGCTGGACCTCAGCACCCCCGACATGGACGGTGCGATCTCCTTCTACGGCGGCCTCTTCGGCTGGACCTTCCAGTCGGCAGGACCCGAGGCCGGCGGGTACGGAATGTTCCAGCTCGAAGGCAGGACCGTGAGCGGCGCCATGACCGTCACCGCCGAGCAGGGCGAGCCCGGCTGGACGGTGTACTTCCAGAGCGCGGACGCGGACGCGACGGCGAAGGCGGTCGAGCAGGCCGGCGGCAGCGCCCTGCTCCAGCCGATGGACGTGTTCGACCTGGGCCGCATGGCCGTCTTCACCGACCCGGCCGGCGCCCCCTTCGGCATCTGGCAGCCGGGGAAGAACAAGGGCCTTGAGTACACCAGGGACGACGGCGGGCTGAACTGGGTGGAGCTGTACGCCCCCGATGTGGCCGCCGCGAAGCAGTTCTACGGCTCGGTCTTCAACTGGGGAGCGTTCGACGTCGAGTTCCCCGGCGGCAGCTACACGACGATCAACCCTGCGGGCACGGACGAGAACGCGATGTTCGGCGGCCTCGCCAGGCTGGACGGCGACCCCTCCGAGTCCGCGGCGGGCCCGCACTGGACGCCGTACATCCACGTCCCGGACGTGGACGCGACGGCGGACCGTACACAGGAACTGGGTGGCACGGTGCGCTCCGAGCCGGTCGGCATCGCCGGCGTCGGCCGGATCGCGAAGCTGTCCGACCCCTATGGCGCGGGGTTCGCGGTACTGAGGGGAGACCCGGAGCAGCAGTGACCGATCGGGCGTCCGAAGCGCCCTCGGTGCCCGATTGCCGCCCGTTGATTGAGCGTTGATCAAACGTTTTTCGGCGGGCGGCACACTGGCCGACATGTACGCGAACACGACCCTCACGCCTGCCGGCCCCACCTGGCAGGACCAGGCCCTGTGCGCCCAGACCGGTGCCGAGTTCTTCTTCCCTGAGCCGGGCAGCTCCGTGCGCGAGGCCAAGACGATCTGCGGTCTGTGCCCGATCCGGCAGAGCTGCCTGGAGTACGCCCTCACCCACGACGAGCGGTTCGGGGTGTGGGGCGGGCTCTCCGAGAAGGAGCGGCGCCGGCTCCAGCGCACCTGACGGCTGCCGCCGGGGCCCGCGAACCTGCCGCCGCCTGGCGCCGCGAACCTGCGGGCGCCGCGAACCGGTGGGCGACGGAGGGATATTCGGTGGGCCCGTCCGGTGGCGGCAGGCACACTCTTCGCATGTCCGCAGCACGCAAGACCACCACGGCCCGCCTCCTCGACGCCCTCGAACCGCTGCCCTTCCCGGGGCGGGTGCGCGAAACCGCGCGCCGGGCCGGAGAGCTGGCGGCGAGCGGTGAACTCGCCGAGGTCCTCGCGGAGCTGGACGCCGGGGGCAGTTCCGAGCGGAGCGTCGGCGCGCTGCTCGCCTGCGTCGGGCGTGACGCCGCCTGGGTCGCGGGGCATCTCGCCGACCCCGACCCGTTCGTGCGCGGGCACGCGCTGCGCGCCGCCGACGGGCTCGATGTGCCCGACGCCGCGTTCGAGACCGCGCTGCGCGACGCGCCCGAAGCCATCCGTAGCGGGCTGCTGCGCTCCCTCGCGAGCGGCCGGCGTCCCGCGCTCGCCGACCAGTGCGTGGACCAGGTGCGCGCGACCTGGGGCGACGCCGAGGCCGCGAGGCTGCTGCCCGGCTGCTCGCCGGACGTCGTCGCGCGACTCCTCCCGGACGTGTTCCACGCCGTACGGGGCTGGCGGACTCTCGTCCGGCGGTACCCCGGCATCGTCCTGGACGTCGCCGAACATCAACTGGCCGGACTCCCGCGGGCCGCCCGCGACGCCTGGTTCCAGCGGCATGCGCGGCTGCTGGTCGCCGTCGCCCCGACGGCCCCGCTGCGCGTCCTCGGCCTCCTCGAGGCGTACCCGCCCGCCCGCTTCCCGTCGCTGCTCGGCCCCTGCCTGGACGTGTGGGCGAAGGCCGCGCCCGGGCGGGTGCTGCGGATGTACGCGGGGCCGTGGCGCAGGGAGCTGCCGGGCCCGCGCCGGCTGAGCCCCGCCGCTCTGCACGCCCTGGCCCGCTCCGGGGCGCCGGAGCTCGCCGAGTACGCCCGGGCGCTCGCGCGGCGCCCCGGTGATCTCGCCGCACTGCTGGGGGCCCAGGCGCCGTCCGCCCGCTGGGCGACGTACGAGACGGCCATGGCCGGGCGGGGTGCCGCACACGACGGCGTGCCCACCGAACTGCTCGACGTCCTGCCGCGCGGGCACGTGGCCGCCGTGGCCCGGCAGGCAGCGGAGACGGCCCGCACGCAGGGCGCCGACTGGGCCACCGTGCTCGGCGCCGTGTCCTATCTGCCGCCCGGCGAGGCCCGCGAGCCGCTGGACGCCGCGACGCGCAGGCCGCGCGCCGAGGACCGCGCGGTGGCCTGGCCGCTCCTCGTCCGCAACGTCGCCCGCGCCGCCGAACCGTCCCAACTGACCGAACTGGCACAGGAGTTGGCTGGGCGACTGCGCAACGAACAGGACCCGGTGCGCGGCGCCGCCCTGCGGGCCGTGGCCGACGACGTGCACCCCGCGCTCTGGTCGCCGGAGGCGCTGCCGCACCTGAGTCAGCTCGTCGCCGACGCCCTGCAGGCGCGCGACCGCTCCTACCCGACGACCGGCGCGCTGTCCCGGCTCGTCCTCGGCGTCCTGCGCGAACACGCGGCCGACGAGGACCCCGCGCACACCGACTGGGCGCTGGGCGTCCTCATCGGCCTGCACGGCTATAGCGGCGGCGTCGACCTCGGCCGCCTCGACCGCACGCTGCGCCGAGGCCAGGAGCACCAGGTGTACGCGGCGCTGCGCAGGCGCATCGCCGTCGAGGTGAAGAAGGGCGAGTACCGCCTCGTCCTCGCCCTGGCCCGCGCCACGGGCCGCCGCGCCGCTGGCATGGCGGGGCTTCAGGAACTGCTGGGGCACGCCGTCGAGCACGGCAACAACGCGACCGTTCGCTCGGCGATCGAGCTGTGGCTGGAGCCGCCCGCGACCCGCGACGAACGCGCCGCGCACGTCCTCGACCTCGAACCGTCCGCCGCCGAACTCGACTGCGTGGCCCGGGTGGTGGCGTACCGGCGCACGGATCTGCTCGACCGCTTCCTCACCGACCGGCCGCCGTACGGACGCTTCCTGGCGGACAAGAGCGCGTGGGCGTACCCGGTGGGCGGGGCGGCGGTACGCCGCTGGCTGCCGCGCCAACAGCGGGCGTATCTACGGCAGTTGAAGCGGCTCGCGGGCGACGCGGGACTGCGGCACTGGCGCCGCAGCACCGCGATCCAGGGCGCCGCCGACGTGCCCGAAGGGGGCCGCGACCTGCTCCGGAAGTGGGTCGCCGCCTCGGACGTCACCCTCGCGGAGGCGGCCATCGCCGCGCTCGGCCGCACCGGAGAGGACCTGGAACTGCTGCTCGGCCACGCGGGCGGCGACCGGGCCAGGGTCGCCGTCTACGCCGCGGCGCAGGCCTCCCGGCACGTCCGCCCGTCCGAACTGGCGCCCCTGCTCGACGAGTTGCTGACCGGGTCCGGCAAGAAGGTCACCAGCCGCAAGGAGGGCGCACGCCTCGTCGCGACCAGGCTGCCCGCGCCCGAGGCCGCCCGGCTGCTCGCCCGCGCCTGCGCCGCACCGGACACCCACCGCGACGTGCGCGCCGCCTGCGTCGCCTTCGCCGCCCGTGGCCTGCTCGGCGAGGAACCGGCCTGGGAGATCCTCGCGGACGCCGTGCGCGAGGGCCGGGAGCCCGCGGTGCGCGACGCCGCGCTGCGGCAGGCCCCGCTCGACGTCGCCGGGGAACACCGCGAACGGTACGCCGCGCTGGTCGCGGCCGTCGCCGGCACGGACGACGACGAGCTCGCGGCCACGGCCCTCGCCGCGCTCGCGCGCTGGTCCGCCTGGTCGCCGCGGGCACCGGAGCTGTTCGCCCGCGCCCTCGGCGACGTGGCGCGCCGGGCCCCGGCACTGTGGCGCACGGCCGCCGCGGGCCTGGTCGGGGAGGCCGCCCGCACACCGCAGGGAACGG
Organism: Streptomyces sp. NPDC059897; assembly: GCF_042730865.1. NCBI lineage: Bacteria > Bacillati > Actinomycetota > Actinomycetes > Kitasatosporales > Streptomycetaceae > Streptomyces > Streptomyces sp. NPDC059897. The sequence continues at coordinate 26,775 of NZ_JBHWKQ010000043.1, forward strand.
AGGCGCTGCTCACCGCGCTCACCGCCCTCATGGACCACGGGCCCGAGCCGGACGCGGGGGAGGAGCGGGACCGCCCCGCGCACCGCAGGGTCGAGCACGTCGCCGGACTCCTGGCCGACCGGACACCGCACGAGGCGGCGCTGCGCCCGGTGGCCCGCTCGGTGGCGCGGCGGCTCGCTGAGCGGGACCCGTTCGTGGCGTCGGCCGCGCGCGTGCTGCTCGGCGCGGTGGACCTCTCGGCCCCGGAGCCCGACCTGCGCGAACTGGCCGCCCTGCACACCGGCCGCCCCGCCCTCGCCGCGCGCACGGCGGACGCCCTGCGGGGACGCCTCCGCCGGGAGGACGCGTCGGAGGCGGAACTGGACCGGGTGGCGGGCACCCTTGCCGCGTCCGGCACCCACGCGGAGGGACTGTTCGCCTGGGCGATCACGGCGACGGCCGGGGAACGCGCCGCGTGGCCCGCGGCGTGGCGGTCCCACGTGGTCGCGCTGCGGGCTCACCCGTGCGCGGACGTCCGCGACGCCGCGTCGCGGACGAGTACGGCGCCGTAGTGGTGCGGGTCGGGAGGTCGCGCCTGCCCGGCCCCACGCCACGGGGCTCCGCCCCGGACCCCGCGCCTCAATCGCCGGCGGGGCTTGAATCTGGACTCGCAGCGGCGCAAGTGCTGCGGGGCTTGAATCTGGATCCGCAGCGCCGCCAGCGCCGGCGGGGCTTGGATGTGGTCCCGCCGCGCCGCCAGGCGCCGGGCCGACTTGATTTGGTCAGGCCGACGCCGCCCGCGCCGCCATCCGTGCCTTGCGGGCCGCCAGCTTCTCGTCGAACTTGGAGGCCTCGGTGTCCAGGCCGTTCATGAACAGGCCCAGCTCCTCCTGCGCCTTGATGCCCTCGGGGCCCAGGCCGTCGATCTCCATGACCTTCAGGAAGCGCAGGACGGGCTGGATCACGTCGTCGTGGTGGATGCGCAGGTTGTAGACCTCGCCGATCGCCATCTGCGCGGCGGCGCGCTCGAAGCCGGGGATGCCGTGTCCTGGCATCCGGAAGTTCACGACGACGTCGCGGACGGCCTGCATGGTGAGGTCGGGGGCGATCTCGAACGCGGCCTTCAGGAGGTTGCGGTAGAAGACCATGTGCAGGTTCTCGTCCGTGGCGATGCGGGCGAGCATGCGGTCGCAGACCGGGTCGCCGGACTGGTGGCCCGTGTTGCGGTGCGAGATGCGGGTGGCCAGCTCCTGGAAGGAGACGTAGGCGACCGAGTGCAGCATCGAGTGCCGGTTGTCCGACTCGAAGCCCTCGCTCATGTGCGACATACGGAAGGATTCCAGCTGGTCGGGGTCGACGGCGCGGGAGGCGAGCAGGTAGTCGCGCATCACGATGCCGTGCCGGCCCTCCTCCGCCGTCCAGCGGTGCACCCAGGTGCCCCAGGCGCCGTCGCGGCCGAACAGGGAGGCGATCTCGTGGTGGTAGCTGGGGAGGTTGTCCTCGGTGAGCAGGTTCACGATGAGGGCGACGCGGCCGACCTCGGTGACCTTGGACTGCTCCTTGGACCAGGCCTCGCCGTCCTCGAAGAACTCGGGGAAGTTGCGGGCGTCGGACCACGGCACGTAGTCGTGCGGCATCCAGTCCTTGGCGACCTTGAGGTGCCGGTTGAGCTCCTGCTCGACCACTTCTTCCAGCGCGTGGAGCAGGCGGGCGTCGGTCCACGTGGTCGACGAGCCGAGGCGGGGGGAGATGACGGTCACGGGGGCTCCTGGGGGACGGAGGTAATGCGAGCGGAGATACCTACGGTGTCGTAGGTTACGTTGCCGTAGGTTAAGTGCCCCATAAAGACGGTGGCTACGTGTGGAGCTCTCGCAGGCGAACTGAGAGGCAGGTCACACAGCCCTCCAGCTTTTCGAACTCGGAAATGTCCACCAGAACCGGCTCGTACCCGAGGTCCGCGAGCCGCTCCGCCGACTTCGGCGCGCTCTCCGCCATGAGCAGCCGGTTCCCGCCGAGCAGCACCACGTGCGCCCCTGCCTCCTCGGGCACCGGCAGGAAGCGCGGGAACAGCGAGGCGTGCTCGACCAGCGGCGGATGCCCGATGACGGTGCCGTCGGGCAGCGCGGTCACCGCCGTCTTCAGATGCAGCACCTTGGACAGCGGGACGGCGACCACGCGCGCGCCGAGCGGCTCGAAGACGGCGCGCAACTGCTGCACGCCCGCCGCGTTGGTGCGCCCACCGCGCCCTACGTAGATCGTGTCGCCGATCTTCAGTACGTCGCCGCCGTCGAGCGTGCCCGGCTCCCACACCCAGTTGACGGAGCAGCCGAGCCGCGCCACGGCCTCCTCGACGCCCGCCGTCTCCGGGCGCCGCGACTCGGCGCCGGAGCGGGTGATCAGCGCGACGTTGCGGAACACCACGACCGCGTCCTCCACGAACACGGCGTCCGGGCACAGATCGACCGGCTCCACCAGGAACGTCTCCCAGCCGTGCGCCTCAAGCGCGGCCACGTACCCCGTCCACTGCTCCTGCGCCTTCGCGGCGTCGACCGGGGTCCGCTCGATGTGGGTGACGAGCCCGTCCGCGAGGCGCGGGCCGGGGCGGCGGACGAGGGCCTTCTTGCTGGGCACGGCGGACTCCATGACGAAACGCGGGGGCGAGAGGGAGGGTGAGGGCGAGAGCGAAGTGGACGGTCAAGGTGACGGTGCCCACATCATGCACAGGGCTACACGTGTCGCGGAATCCCCTGTCACGCGGCCGTCACGTCCTCCTCACCGCGCCTGTCCGCGCCCGCGACCGCCCGCCGCAGGTGTTCCGCCGTGAACGAACCCTCCGCGTCGAGCAGTTGGGCCGGTGTGCCCTCGAAAAGCACCTCGCCGCCGTGCCGGCCGCCCTCGGGGCCCAGATCGATGACCCAGTCCGCCCGCCGGACCACGCCGAGGTTGTGCTCGACGACGACCACGGTGTTGCCCGCGTCGACGAGCCGGTCGAGCAGCGCCACCAGCCCGTCGACGTCCGCCATGTGCAGCCCGGTGGTCGGCTCGTCCAGGACGTAGGTGGCGGCCGAGCGGTGCAGCTGCGTGGCGAGCTTGATGCGCTGGCGCTCGCCGCCGGACAGCGTGCTCAGCGGCTGGCCGAGCGTGAGATAGGTGAGGCCGACGTCGCGCAGGGCGCGCAGGCGGCGGCGTACGCCCTTGTCGTCGAGTTCGGCGAAGTACTCCAGGGCTTCGGCGGCCGTCATGTCGAGCACGTCCGCGACCGACCGGCCGCGCACCGTCAGGCCCAGCACCTTCTCCTTGAATCGGCGCCCGCCGCACGCCTCGCACACCGTGGTCACCGGGTCCATGAACGCCAGGTCGCTGTAGATCACGCCGCGCCCCTCGCAGTGCTCGCACGCCCCGCCCGAGTTGAAGCTGAACAGCCCCGGCTCGGTGCCCGTCTCGCGGGCGAACACCTTCCGTACGGTGTCCATGATCCCGAGATACGTCGCCGGGGTGGAGCGCCCGGAGATCCCGATGGACGACTGGTCGACGACCACGGCCTCCGGATGCGCGGCGCAGAACGCGCCCGACACCAGGGAACTCTTCCCGGAGCCCGCGACCCCGGTGACGGCCGTGAGCACCCCGGTCGGCACTCGTACGGTGACGTCCTTGAGGTTGTGGACCCGGGCGCCCTCGACCGGGACGTGGCCGGTCGCGGCGCGCGGGTGCTCCTTCACGCCGCCCGTGCGGCGCAGGCACCGCCCCGTGAGCGTGTCCGCGCGCCGCAGCGCGCCCGGCGTGCCCTCGAAGACCACGCGCCCGCCGTCGGCGCCGCCCGCCGGACCCATGTCGACGACGTGGTCGGCGACGTCGATGACATCGGGGTCGTGCTCGACGACGAGCACGGTGTTCCCCTTGTCGCGCAGCCGAAGCAGCAGCTCGTTGAGCCGCCCCACGTCGCGCGGGTGCAGGCCCACGCTCGGCTCGTCGAAGATGTACGTCATCCCGGTCAGGCTGGAGCCCAGGTGCCGCACGGTCTTCAGGCGCTGCCCCTCCCCGCCGGACAGCGTCGACGTCTCCCGGTCGAGGCTCAGATAACCGAGGCCGATCGCCTCGATGCGCTCAAGCGCGGTGACGGCGGCCTCGGCGATCGGCCCGGCCACCGGGTCGTCGATGCGGCGCAGCACCGGGATCAGTTCGCTCACCTCCATGCGCGTGCACTCGGCGATGCCCAGGCCCTCGACGCGGGTGGCGAGCGCGGCGGCGTTCAGGCGCGCCCCGTCGCACACCGGGCAGGTGCCCTCGGTCAGATACCGGCCGACCAGGTCGCGGGTGCGCTGGCTGAGCGTCGACAGGTCCCGGTTGAGGTAGAGCCGCTCGAAGCGGTCGGCGAGCCCCTCGAAGTCGATGTCGCGGCGGCCGCCGGTGTTCGCGACGTTGACCTTCGCGTTCCGCCCGCGCAGAAGGAACTCCCGCTCGGCGGCGGTGAATTCACGTACCGGTTTGCTGGTGTCGAGGTCGGTGGTCTCCGTGTACGTCTGCCCCTGCCAGGTCCCGACGGCGAACGGCGGGAACAGGATCGCGCCGCCCGCGAGGGACTTCGACGTGTCGAGGATGCGGCCGTAGTCGGGGCGCACGGTGCGGCCGAGGCCGTCGCACTCCGGGCACATCCCGCTCGGGTCGTTGAACGAGTACGCGGTCGCGGGCCCCGCGCTCGGTGTCCCGTGCCGCGAGAACAGCACGCGGATCACCGAGTACACGTCGGTCATCGTGCCGACCGTGGACCGCGAGTGCCCGCCGATGGGTTTCTGGTCGACGACGATCGCGGGCGTCAGCTCCTCCAGCGCGTCCGCGTGCGGCTTCTCGAACTTCGGCAGCCGGTTGCGGACGAACCAGGTGTACGTCTCGTTGAGCTGGCGCTGCGACTCCACGGCGATGGTGTCGAAGACGACGGAGGACTTGCCGGAACCGGACACCCCCGTGAAGACGGTGAGCCGGTTCTTCGGGATACGCAGGGTGACGTCCCGCAGGTTGTTCTCGCGGGCGCCGACGATGTGCAAGTACGTCATGCCGACGACGCTAGGCGGAATACCCGACAGGTTATGTCGGGTATTCCGGGGCATTTCTCTGCGTCGATATTTCTACGCGTCGATATTCCTACGCGTCGAGGTCGACCCATCGCGTGATGCCGATGGACTCCAGAAACGGCAGGTCGTGGCTTGCCACGATCAGCGCGCCCTCGTACGACTCCAGGGCCGACGTCAGCTGGGCCACGCTCGCGAGGTCCAGGTTGTTCGTCGGCTCGTCCAGCATGAGCAGCTGCGGGGCCGGCTCGGCCAGCATCAGCGCGGCGAGCGTGGCACGGAACCGTTCGCCGCCCGACAGTGTTCCGGCGGCCTGGTCCGCCCGCGCGCCCTTGAACAGGAAGCGGGCGAGCCGCGCCCGCACCCGGTTGTTCGTGGCCTCGGGCGCGAACCGGGCCACGTTCTCGGCGACGCTCAGTCCGTCGTCCAGGACGTCGAGCCGCTGCGGCAGGAAACGCAGCGGCACGTGCGCCTCCACCTCGCCGTCCACCGGCGCGAGCTCGCCCGCGATGGTGCGCAGCAGCGTCGTCTTGCCCGAGCCGTTGCGGCCGAGCAGCGCGATCCGTTCGGGCCCGCGCAGCTCGAACTCGCCCAGCACCCGTGCCCCGTACACCGTCGTGATGTTGTGCAGGGACAGCACGGAGCGGCCCGGCGGGACGGCCGTGTACGGCAGGTCGACGCGGATCTCGTCGTCGTCCCGCACCGCGTCCACGGCCTCGTCGAGGCGCTCCTTCGCCTCGGCGAGCTTCTCCTCGTGCAGGATGCGGTGCTTGCCCGCGGAGACCTGGGCGGAGCGTTTGCGCAGCTTCATCACCGCCCTCGGCTCGCGTTTGGTGTCGTACATCTTCTGGCCGTACCGCTTGCGCCGGGCCAGCGCGACGTGGGCCTCGGTCAGTTCGCGCTTCTGCTTCTTCCAGTCGGACTCGGCGACCCGCACCATCCGCTCGGCGGCCTCCTGTTCGGCTTCGAGGACCTCCTCGTAGGCGGAGAAGTTCCCGCCGTACCAGGTGACCTCGCCGTCGCGCAGATCGGCGATCTGGTCGACGCGGTCGAGGAGTTCACGGTCGTGGCTGACCACGATCATGACCCCGGACCAGCCCTCCACCGCGGCGTACAGGCGCCCTCTGGCGCGCAGGTCGAGGTTGTTGGTGGGCTCGTCGAGCAGCAGTACGTCGGGGCGGCGCAGGAGGAGCGCGGCGAGGCGCAGCAGCACGGACTCGCCGCCGGAGACCTCGCCGATGGTGCGGTCGAGGTCGACGTGGCCGAGACCGAGCTCGCCGAGCATGGCCCGTGCCCGCTCCTCGACGTCCCAGTCGTCGCCGACCGCGGTGAAGTGCTCCTCGCTTACGTCGCCGGTCTCGATGGCGTGCAGCGCGGCGCGGGTCCCGGCGATGCCGAGCGCCTCGTCGACGCGGAGCGCGGTGTCGAGGGTGACGTTCTGCGGCAGGTAACCGACCTCGCCGGACACCCGGACGGCGCCGTCGGACGGGGTCAGCTCACCGGCGATGAGCTTCAACAGGGTTGATTTACCGGACCCGTTGAGGCCGATGAGGCCGGTGCGGCCGGGGCCGAAGGCGACCTGGAGGCCGTCGAAGACGCCGGTGCCGTCGGGCCAGGCGAAGTCGAGGGCGGTGCAGGCGACGGAGGCGGGAGCGGCGTGGGAGTAGTTCTGGGGATGTGACATGAGGCGGCCTCGCGGTTGCTCGGTGCGAACGGTGGATGCAACGCGTTCGAGACACCGCGGGGGCACGGAGGCCTGCAGCGGAGGACGGCTCGGGAAACCGAGGTCGTACACACGACGGCACGGACACGCGAGGGCGTGTCGGGCGGCGGTGTCTCAGGACCTCAGTCGAGCAACGTCCTTCTCCTATCGACGGCAACAGAACCGTCAACCAAGGTAGAAGCACCGGCCGGAGCCGTCAAAGGATTTAAATGCGCGCCGGGAGCGGGCAGGCGGGCGCCGGTTTCTCGTTGCTCAGAAGGCGTCCCGCAGCAGCTCCTCCAGGTCGGCGTCCACGTCCACGTGCGCCGCCTCCTCGCCGACCGGCACCAGGTCCGTCGTCTCCGCCAGGAAGCGGCGCAGCTCGCCGGTGCGGATGTGCACGATCGCCGTGCCCTCCGTCGCGTGGAACTCCAGGACCGTGCGGTCGTACCCGTACGGCTTCACCCGCACGTCGCCGTCGCCCGCCGGGTCGGACACCCCGACGGCGAGCAGATCACGGGCGAAGGTCCAGCTCACGGCGACGCCTTCGAGGGTGGCCGGGGCCGGGAAGGACATGCGCACGGCGAACGGGTCGCGCACGTCGTAGCGCAGGGTCGCCGGAATGTGCGCCATGCGCGGCGCGGCGGCGACAAGACGGGCCTCGACGGCTTGCTCGATGACGGACAACGCCTGCTCCCTTGTGACGGCTGGACGGTGGGACCACTGCACGGCCTCATATGAATAGACGGCGGAATGAGGGAATCCGTGCGCCTGAACCCGGTCGAAATTCGAGTGACCTCTGTCACCGGTTTCAACCGTGGTGCGGATGTGGCCGGCGGCACGGTCGGGACGGCAGGTGCGCCAATTCCGGTACAAACGTGATCGACGGACCTCCCAGAGCTTGTTAGGTCACCCTAACTTGACGTCGTATAAGGTTTCGGGAAATCGACCACCCCGGACCCAGGAGTCGGCTTGTCGCACGCCACGGACACGTATGAGTACCAGGAGCTGCGCTCCGCGGAGCAGCTGCGAGAGATCCTCGGCGAGCCGTGGCCCATCGTGATCGAGAAGGTGCACGCGGAACTCACCGAGAAGGACCGGGGGTTGCTGGCCCGCTCGCCGTTCTGTCTGGTCTCCACGTCCGACGCGGACGGCAACTGCGACACGTCGCCGCGCGGTGACGGTCCCGGTTTCGCGCACGTCGTAAACGACCGCGCGATCGCCCTGCCGGACCGGCCCGGCAACCGCCGCGGCGACAGCTTCCACAACATCCTGCAGAACCCGCACGCGGGCCTGCTCTTCCTGATACCCGGCTCCAAGGACGTCCTGCGCATCAACGGCCGGGCCCGCATCCTCACGGCCGCCCCCTTCTTCGCCGACATGGCCGTCAAGGGCCAGCCGCCGGCCCTGGCCCTGCTCCTCGACATCGACGAGATCTACCTCCACTGCCCGCAGTCGCTGAACCGGGCGGGTCTGTGGCGGCCGGAGACGTGGGAGGACGGGACGGCCTCCGCCCGCCGGGAACAGTAGGCTGGGCCGCGTGACGCGGGAATCGCCGAACACGCGCGAGGGAGGTACGCCATGACCGCCGAGATGGTCGCACCCGACTGGATGCACACACCGATCAGCGCGGAGCAGTACGACTCCTGGACCGAGGAGCAGTGTGCCGGCATCGAGGTCGTGGACGGGATGGTCGTCGTGAGCCCCAGTGCGTCCAAGCGTCACAACCGGCCGGCCCGCATCCTGGCCAACGCCCTGGACGTCGCCGCCGGTGCCGACTGGAACGCCGACACCGACTTCGACGTGCGCCTCCACGACGTCCCCCTCACCAACCGGCGCCCCGACGTCACGGTGTACCGGGCCGACACCATCGACGTCACCCCGACCCGCCCCGAGCACGTACTCCTCGTCGTCGAAGTCGTGTCGCCCGGCTCGGAGACCACCGACCGGATCGTCAAGGTCGACCAGTACGCGAAGGCAGGGATCCCGTTCTACTGGCGCATCGAACAGGCCGTCACCGGTCTTCCGATCGTCTACACGTACGTCCTGGATCCCGCGAACAAGACCTACCGCGACGGCGACGTGTTCACCGGCACGGTCAAGGCCACCGCACCCTTCGAGCTGACGGTCGACCTCGGAGCCATCTGAAGCCCGCCTAGACTTGCCCGCGTACGAACAGCGGGAGTGCGGCGCGGGACGGGAGAAGGTCAGTGGTGGCAGAGGCTGGGCGGTTCGAGGATCCGTCGGCTGATGTGCTCGCCGAGGCGGCCGAGGCGTTCGCCCTGCTCGCCTCGCCGGTGCGGCTGCACATGGTGTGGGCCCTCGCGCAGGGCGAGAGCGACGTGAGCGGGCTCGCCGAGCGGGTCGGCGGCGCGCTGCCCGCCGTCAGCCAGCACCTGACAAAGCTGAAGCTCGCCGGGCTCGTCCGGTCCCGGCGTGAGGGGCGGCGGCAGGTGTACTACGTCGACGACCCGGAGGTCGTCAGCGTCGTCCACCTCATGATCGGCCAGCTCGCCGAGCGCGCCGGGCAGGCGAAGGCGCCGGTGCGCCGCCTGCGTGGCGCGGGGGCCTGAAGGCCGGCCCGTGGCCGTTTCCGAACCGGCCGAGCGGACAGGATCGCTGCCGCGGCCGCGTACCGCCCCCGAATCCCCGACCGCCCTGCAGACACTGCGCGCCCTGGACACCGGGCCGCGCGGACTGACCACGCACGAGGCCGAGGAACGCCTGGCCCGGTACGGCGGCAACACCCTGCCCACCGCCCGGCAGCCCTCCTGGCCGCTGCGGATGTGGCGCAGCCTGCGCGACCCGTTCACCACCGTGCTGTTCTGCCTCGGACTGGTCTCCGCGTTCGTCGCCTCCTGGGGCACGGCCTGCGTGATCCTCGCCCTGGTGATCGTCAGCAGCGTGCTGCGCGCGCACGGCGAGTACCGCGCCGACCGGGCGGGCGCCGGACTGCGCGAACTGGTCGCGGGCACCGCGAGCGTCCAGCGCAGAGAGGGTCCGGACGACGAACCACGGGTGCGCGAGACACCCGTCGACGACCTCGTGCCCGGCGACGTGGTGCGCCTCGCGCCCGGAGCCCTGGTCCCCGCCGACGTACGCCTGTTGAAGGCCCGCGGCCTCACCGTGCACCAGGCCGCCCTGACCGGCGAGTCCGCGCCCGTGCCGAAGGAACCCGCCGACCTCCCCGACGGGGACGACGAGGGGCATCTGCTGTTCCAGGGCAGCAGCGTCGCCTCCGGCAGCGGCACCGCCGTCGTCCTCGCGACCGGCGCCGACACCCGCTTCGCCGCCGTTCACGGAGCGCGCCGCGAGCGACCCGCGAGCGCCTTCGACCGCAGCGTGCACGGCATCTCCTGGGTGCTGATCCGCTTCATGCTGCTGACCCCGCCGCTGGTCCTGATGGCGAACGCGGCGGTACGCGGCCGGGGCCTGGAGACCCTGCCGTTCGCGGTGGCCGTCGCCGTCGGCCTCACCCCCGAGATGCTGCCGGTCATCGTCACCATCTGCCTGGCCCGCGGCGCCTCCCTCCTCGCCCGCTCGCACGGCGTCATCGTGCGCCGCCTGCCCGCGCTGCACGACCTCGGCGCCGTCGACGTGCTGTGCGTCGACAAGACCGGCACCCTCACCCGCGACCGGCCCGCCGTCGACGTCGACCGCACCGACCCCGAGGCCCTGCACTGGGCGGGCGCCTCCGCCTGGTGGACGTTGCAGACCGCCGAACTCACCGACCCCGACCCGCTCGACGAGGCGCTGCTCGCGGCCACGGGCCCCGACGACTGGGACGCCTACGACGGGGTCGACGCCCTGCCCTTCGACCCGGTACGCCGCCTCGCCACCGCCGTCGTCAAGGAACCCGGCACCCTGGGCGTGCACGTCCTCGCCGTGAAGGGCGCCGTCGCCGAGGTCCTGGAGCGCTGCGCCGTCGACGAGGACGAGCGGGACGCGCTGCGGACCCGGGCCGCCGAACTCGCGGCCGACGGCGTCCGGCTGCTCGCCGTGGCCACCGCCGAGCGCCCCGCCCGCACCCGCGGCTACACCCCGGCCGACGAACGCGGACTGACCTTCCGCGGCTTCGTCGCCTTCCACGACGCCCCGGCCGACACCGCGCACGACGCCGTACGCGCACTCGGCGAGCTCGGCGTCACCGTCAAGGTCCTCACCGGCGACCACCCGGCCACCGCCACCCGCGTGTGCCGGGATGTCGGGATCGAGCCCGGCGCCGTCGTCGTCGGCGCCGACATCGAGCACCTCGACGACGAGCGGCTCGGGGAACTCGCCGACCGCACCACCGTCTTCGCCCGCTGCACCCCCGAGCACAAGGCCCGCGTCATCGCCGCCCTGCGCGGCCGCGGCCACACCGCCGGGTTCCTCGGCGACGGCGTCAACGACCTGCCCGCCCTGCGCGCCGCCGACGTCGGCGTCTGCCCCGCGGGTGGCGTCGACGTGGCCCGCGAGAGCGCCCACGTGGTGCTCGCCGACAAGGACCTCACCGCGCTCGAACACGCCGTCGTGGCGGGCCGGCACTCCAGCGCCAACATCGCCTCGTACCTGCGCATCACGCTCTCCTCGAACCTCGGAAACGTGATCGCGATGCTCGCGGCGGGCCTGCTCCTGCCGTTCCTGCCGATGCTGCCGCCGCAGGTCCTCGTGCAGAACCTGTGCTTCGACGCGGCCCAGCTCGCGCTCGCCTTCGACCGGCCGCGGACGGCCGCGCTGCGCCGCCCCACCGTGCTGCGGCCCCGGCCCTTCCTGCGCTTCATCACCGGGTTCGGGGCCCTCGGCGCGCTCGCCGACATCGCGACCTTCGGGGCGCTCGCCCTGTGCCTGCCCGGCTCCCTGAACATCGGGGACCAACAGGGCTTCCACGCGGGCTGGTTCACGGAGAACCTGTTGACCCAGGCCCTCGTGATGCTGTTGCTGCGCACGGGTCGCAGGACCGCGGAGGGCCGCACGCCGGGCCCGGTGCGCTGGGCGGCGACCGGCCTCGCCGCCGTGGCGATCCTGCTGCCGCTGACCCCGCTCGGCCCCTGGCTCGGCGTCTCGGGCCTGCCGCTCCTCTACTACCCGCTGCTCGCGGCGATCCTCGTGGCGTACGCGCTGGCGCTGGTCCTGCTGCGGCGGGGCCGCTGGGCCGCTCACCCGTAGGACAGGTGCGAGCAGATGTCCTGGTCCGCCGAGCGCGCGGTCCCGGCCACGCCGGAGGGCACCGCCGTCGGTGTCGGCGCCGGTGAGGCCGCGCTGCCCGGCCGGTAGTCCGCGCCGAGCACCACACCGATGCCGGGGGCGGTGCCCGCGGTCAGTTCGGCGTCGGGGAAGAGCCGGGCGACGGCGGAGGCGTGGGCCTTCTCGCCGGGGCCGTAGGTGATGGTCGTGGTGGCGTGGGCCCGGTCGGCGGCGTTGCCCGTCGCCGGGACGGTGAAGCCGCGGCCGGTGAGCGCGGCGGCGGCGTCGGCGGCGAGTCCGGGCGTGGCGGTGCCGTTGTAGACGCTGACGGAGACACCCTCGCCGGAGACCTCTTCCGTGGCGCTCGGGCTGGGGGATGCGCCGGCCTTGGCGCCGCCCTTCTTCCCGCTCGCGTCCTTGCCGTCGAGCGTGCGGTCCTCCTTCAGCGCGGCCCACAGCGCGTCGGCGTCCGGGTGCACGACGGCGACGCGATCACCCTCGTACTTCCAGGGGATGGTGACGAACTGGGTGTTGTGCAGGTCGACGTTCTTCAGGGACATCGCGAACGCGAGCAGCTTGTCGGCGGAGCCGAGGCCCGGGTCGACGGTCATGGACTTCGTGGCGGCGTCGGCGAGCGGCAGCAGCTTGGTCGGGGTGAAGCCGTCGGACTTGATCTTCTTGATGAGGCTGGAGACGAACGACTGCTGGCGCTGGATGCGGCCGATGTCGGAGCCGTCGCCGATGCCGTGCCGGATGCGGACGTAGTCGAGCGCCTGCTGCCCGGCGACGGTCTGCTCGCCCTTCTTGAACAGGCGCTTGCCCTGCGTGGCCCGGTTCGGGTTGAGGTCCTTCTGGTAGACGTCGTTGGGCAGGCAGACCCGGACGCCGCCGACGACGTCGGTCAGCTGGGAGAAGCCCTTGAAGTCGACGACGACGGTGTGGTCCACGCGCAGCCCGGTGAGCCGTTCGACCGTGTTCTGGGTGCAGGCCGGATTGCCCTCGGCGGTCTGGCCCGTCGTGTAGGCCGCGTTGAACATCACGTTGGTACGTGTGTCGCTCCACGTGCCGTCCGGCAGCCGGCACGGCGGGATGGTGACCAGGGTGTCGCGGGGGATGGAGACGCCGACGGCGTGCCGGTGGTCGGCGTAGACGTGCAGCAGGAACGCGGTGTCCGAGCGGCCGACGTCGTCGCTGTCGCCGCCGCCGAGGTCGCTGTTCCCGCCGGTGCGCGCGTCGGTGCCGATGACCAGCACGTTCTCGCCCTTGGACGCGTCCGCGTCGGGCCGATTGCTTGACAGGCCGTCCGAGCCGAACGTGTCGATGTTGCCGTTCAGCTTCAGATACAGCCACCCGGCGCCGCCGGTGATCAGGACGAGCATCGCGAGCCCCGTCACGAGTGTGATCCGCAGTCGGCTGCGCTTGCGCCGTCGCCCCATGCCCCTGCCCTTGCTGTCGGTCCACCCGAAGGTTGTACAGTTGCGCAATGTAGCAAGCGCGGCAGTGAGGGTGGCACGTCCACCCCGGTCGCGGTCCGACCACGACAAGAGGTGAACGCCATGTTCCGCAACGCACTGGAGCCCTGGCACCTGTTGGTCCTGGGCGTCGTGATCATCGTGCTCTTCGGGTCCAAGAAGCTGCCGGACACCGCACGCTCCCTGGGCAAGTCTTTGCGCATCCTCAAGAGCGAGACGAAGGCCATGAAGGAGAGCGACGAGACCGCGACACCACTTTAAGCTTTGCGCAAGTGTTAGAAATGATGGAGGTAGCAGCAGTGGGAGTTTCGCTGGCCAAGGGCGGCAATGTCTCGCTCAGCAAGGAGGCGCCGGGCCTGACCGCGGTAACGGTCGGCCTGGGCTGGGACGTGCGCACGACGACGGGCGCCGATTACGACCTCGACGCGAGCGCCCTGCTGTGCGACGCGTCCGGGAAGGTGCTCTCCGACGGGCATTTCGTCTTCTACAACAACCTGACCAGCCCGGACGGCTCCGTCGAGCACACCGGGGACAACCTCACCGGTGAGGGCGAGGGCGACGACGAGAGCATCAAGGTGAATCTCGCCGGGGTGCCCGCCGAGGTCGACAAGGTCGTCTTCCCGGTGTCCATCCACGACGCCGAGCCGCGCGGCCAGAGCTTCGGCCAGGTGCGGGGCGCGTTCATCCGCGTCGTGAACCAGGCGGGCGGCGCCGAGGTCGCCCGTTACGACCTCTCCGAGGACGCCTCCACCGAGACGGCGATGGTCTTCGGCGAGCTGTACCGGCACGGCGCGGAGTGGAAGTTCCGCGCCGTGGGCCAGGGGTACGCCTCGGGCCTCGCCGGCATCGCGCAGGACTTCGGCGTCAACGTCTGAGGCACGCGCCCCGCGCGGCGCCGCCCGTCCCGGGACCCCGGTCGGGCGGCGCCGCGTACGACACCATCCGACCGCCCGACCAGAAGGCACACCATGTCCGTGAACCTGGCCAAGGGCCAGCAGATCAGCCTCAGCAAGGACACCGGCGACGCCCTGACCCTCGTACGGATGGGACTCGGCTGGCAGGCCGCGCCCCGCAAGGGCTTCCTCGCCAAGCTGACCGGCACCCGTGAGATCGACCTCGACGCCTCCGCCGTCCTCTTCGCCGGGCAGCGCCACGTCGACGTCGTCTTCTTCCGCCACCTCGTCAGCCAGGACGCCTCGGTGCGGCACAGCGGCGACAACCTCGTGGGCGGCACCGGGCAGGCCGACGACGAGTCCATCACCGTCGACCTCCCGCGCGTGCCCGACGAGGTGGACCAGATCGTCTTCACCGTGAACTCGTTCACCGGTCAGACCTTCGCCGAGGTGGGCAGCGCGTACTGCCGCCTCGTCGACGAGACCACCGGGCAGGAGCTCGCCCGCTACACCCTCGACGGCGGCGGCCGGCACACCGCGCAGATCATGGCCAAGGTCCAGCGCGAGGGCGCCGGCTGGAAGCTCAGAGCGATCGGGGAACCGGCCGCGGGCCGGACCTTCCAGGACCTGATGCCCGCGATCACCCGCCACCTGTGAGCCTGGCGACCGTCCCGGCCCCCGCGCGCACCGGCGCGGCCAAAGGGGGCCGGGACGCCTTCTACGACAACGCCAAGTACCTGGCGATCGTGCTCGTCGCGATGGGGCACGCGTGGGAGCCGCTGCGCGACGACAGCCGGGCCGCGGCGGCCTTCTACACCACGGTCTACGCGTTCCACATGCCCGCGTTCATCGTCATCTCCGGCTACTTCTCGCGCTCCTTCGACGCGAGCCCCGGCCGGCTGAAGCGGCTGATCACGGGCGTCGCCGTGCCGTACGTGGTCTTCGAGGTCGCCTACACCCTCTTCAAGCGGACGGCGGGGGACGACCCGGGCTATCCGATCAGCCTGCTCGACCCCTGGTACCTCACCTGGTTCCTGATCGCGCTGTTCGTGTGGCGGCTGACCACGCCGCTGTGGAAGGTGATCCGGTGGCCGCTGCCGTTGGCGCTCGCCATCGCGGCGCTCGCCTCGGTCTCGCCCAGCATCGGCGACGACCTGGACCTGCAACGGGTCCTGCAGTTCCTGCCGTTCTTCGTGCTCGGCCTGGTCCTGAAGCCGGAGCACTTCCAGCTGGTGCGCCGCAAGGAGGCGCGGATGCTTGCGGTGCCGGTGTTCGCGGCGGCCCTGCTGTTCGCGTACTGGGCGGTGCCGAGGATGAACGCGGCCTGGTTCTACCGCCGCGACAGCGCCCAGGAGTTGGGGGCGCCCGGCTGGACCGGCGTGGCCATGACGCTGGCCATGTTCGGCTGCTCGGCGATCCTCGTCGCCTGCTTCTTCGCGTGGGTGCCGGGGCGCGGGCTCTGGTTCACGGCGCTCGGCGCGGGGACGCTCTACGGCTATCTGCTGCACGGCTTCCTCGCCAAGGGCTCCCGCTTCTGGGACTGGTACGAGGTGGACTGGGTGCACACCACGTGGGGCGAGATCGTGGTGACGCTGTTCGCGGCGGCCGTGATCACGGTGCTGTGCACACCACCGGTGCAGCGGGCGTTCCGGTTCGTCATGGAGCCGAGAATGGAGTGGGCGTTCAAGCGCGACACCGCTGGTCGGTAGGCGTGTTCTAGGCTCGGGCCATGGTGACGATCACGGGGGTACCGGACGGCTGGCCGGCCGACGAGGACGCGGCGCGCGGCATGCAGGACGCGCTGCGCGACCGCGTCGTACGCGGCGAGTCCGGGCCGCCGCCGGGCACCGGCACGGTCACCGGGATCGACGTCGCCTACGACGACGAGCGGGGCGTCGTCGCCGCGGCGGCCGTCGTCCTGGACGCGGCGACGCTCGCCGTGGTCGAGGAGGCGACGGCCGTCGGCGAGGTCGCCTTCCCCTACGTACCCGGCCTGTTGGCGTTCCGCGAGATCCCGGCGGTCATGGGCGCCCTTGAGGCGCTGACCCGTGACCCCGGGCTCGTGGTCTGCGACGGCTACGGGCTCGCCCACCCGCGCCGCTTCGGCCTCGCGAGCCACCTGGGCGTGCTCACCGGGCTGCCCACCATGGGCGTCGCCAAGAACCCGTTCGTCTTCTCCCACGGCGAGTTGGGCACGCGGCGGGGGAGCGCGGCGGCGCTGCTCGACGGCGACGAGGAGGTCGGCCGCGCGCTGCGCACCCAGGACGGCGTGAAACCGGTGTACGTGTCCGTGGGCCACCGGATCTCGCTCGACAACGCGTGCGCGCACACGTTGTCGGTCACGCCGAAGTACCGCGTCCCGGAGACGACCCGCAGGGCAGACCGCCTGTGCCGGGACGCGCTCGCCGCCCGTACGGGTCTGTAGCCGTCAGCGCTCGGCCGCGACCCGGAACGTGATCCCGGCCTTCGTCAGCCGCTCGATGAGCGCGTCGCCCATCGCCTCGGCCGTCGTCACCTGCCCTGCCGTCTCCGGGAGTTCGTCGCGCACCAGGCACATCGCGGACTCGGCGAGCATCTTCGCGGTCTCCGCGTAACCCGGGTCACCGCCGGACACCTCCGTGTAGACACGGCGCCCGCCGCCCTCGCCCACGAACCGCACCGAGAACCAGCTCTTGGCCCGGCGCGCCTCGTCGGGACCCTCGCCCGGCTTGAGCCGCCCGCCCAACCACCGCCGCACCGGCGGCACTTGGGACGCCGCGAACAGCGTGCCCATGCCCAGGACGCCGCCCACCGCGAACGGCAGCGTCTTCACCGCCGCGTAGTGCCGGTAGCGGAAGTCGGGGCCGTAGCGCTCGAGGGCCCGCGCCGAGCGCTGCACGATCTGCGGGTCGATCGTCGGCAGCGGCAGGGCCCACGCGCCGACCTCCTTGGCGAAGCGCGGGGTGCCGGTCGGCGCGTACGCCGTGCGGTCGATGGGGCGCGGCTCGTTGCGGCGCCGCTCCTGCTGGGCGGCGAGCATCTGGCGGGCCCGCGCGAACTGGTTCAGGGCGGAGTTGAACGTGCCGCCGGAGAACGTCGCGTTCGACCGCACGAAGCCGTCGACGCGCAGCGGCACGCCCTCCGGCAGCTGCTTGACGGTGTAGTACGCGCCCAGGTCGTGCGGGATCGAATCGAAGCCGCAGGCGTGCACGAGGCGGGCCCCGGTGTCGCGCGCGCGGGCGTCGTGCCGCACATACATGAGGTCCACGAACTCCGGCTCGCCCGTGAGGTCCACGTAGTCGGTGCCCGCACCCGCGCACGCGGCGACGAGCCCCTCGCCGTACTCCAGGTACGGGCCGACCGTCGTCGCCACCACCCGTGTGTTGACGGCGAGTTCGCGCAGCGACGAGCGCTCGGCGATGTCCACGCGCACCACCGGGAGCACCGCGCACTCGGGGTTGATCTCGGTCAGCCGCTCGCGCAGCCGCTCCAGCTTCGTGGTGTCGCGCCCGGCGATCGCCCAGCGCAGCCCCTGGGGCGCGTTGGCCGCGAGGTACTCGGCGGTGAGCACCCCCACGAACCCCGTCGCCCCGAACAGCACCAGGTCGTACGTCCTGCTCGACTCGTTCATGCCACCCCTCACCCGCGTCGCGTGCCGTTATCGGTGGCCGAGGCTAGCGTGAAGGGTGGGACGGGAGCAGCGGGGGCCCTCCGTGCCGGGGCGGAGCGGGTGCGGTCAGGCACGCCCCGCCGACCGCGCGAGTTCCTTGAGGTCGACGGTCTCGTCGGGCGAGGGCTCCTGCGGGCGCACGGCCTTGCCGTAGTCGCCGAAGGTGGCGCTGTTCGGGTTCTTGCCGCCGGTCGACGTGGTGCGCAGGATGTACGGCTTGCCCTCGGCGGCGACGTACAGCGACAGCGTCTCGCCGCCGGAGGCCTTTTTCGTGAGCCGGAGGGCCTTGGTGCCGTCGACGTCCGTGGTGCCGCTCTTCTTCATCCCCCGGCGCTCGGACTTGTCCTCGTCCATCGACGCGACGAGGCCCTGCTTGTCGCACAGGCCCTGGGTCATCGCGTCGTTCGCCGGGGTCTTCACCCACTTGTCCTTGAGCTTCGGCACCACCTTGGCGGCCCCGGGCTGTTCCTTCAGCGTCGTCTGCCAGTACTTCTCGTCGCCCCGTAAGTAGAGCGTGCCGTCGAGGTGGCGCACGTCGGCCGTCGTCCCGGCCATCTTGACGGTGCCCTCGCAGTTCTTGTTCCGGTCCACGGTGAGGTCGACGGTGACGCTGCCGCCCGCCTTCTGCTGTGTGGTGCCCTTCACGTGCATCGAGTCGGCCTGCCGTGTGGCCTTCACCGCGTCGGCCGCGATCCGGTCCGCGCTCTTGCCGGCGAAGGGTTCGTCCGATGCCTCCTTGTCGCCTCCGCAGCCCAGGAGTCCCAGAGCCGTGATCCCGGTGACCATCGTCAGTGCCGTCATTCGCCTGCTGCGCACCACTTCGTCTCCCTCCGTGGTTCGTGCGGATTCCATGAGAAGTCACCGAATACCCCTCTCGTCCGGGTGGTCACCGGAAGGGAGGCCGCCACTTGGGGCGCGCGGGGCGGAACGGCCGGTACCGGGCGGGGCGGGCGGCGGAAATTGGCTAAGCGCTTGCTTGCTGGGGGCTTGTGCTGAGCGGGGCGGGTTCATAGCATCACTGGTGTTACATCATTAGTGTCACAAGCTGGGGGCGTCGCGGAATGGCAGTGGCAGGCACGGAAAACGGTGGTCGGACCGGTGGGCCGCTCGTCGGGGTGCGCGTGGTGGAGCTGGCCGGGATCGGTCCCGGCCCGTTCGCCGCGATGCTCCTCGCCGACCTCGGGGCCGATGTTGTACGCGTCGACCGGCCCGGCGGCCAGGCGCTCGGCGTCCCGCCCGAGTACGACATCACGAACCGCAACAAGCGGTCCGTTGTCGTCGACCTGAAGGCAGAGGGCGGGCCCGAGCGGGTGCTTGAGCTCGCCGCGCGCGCCGACGTGCTCATCGAGGGCTACCGGCCGGGCGTCGCCGAGCGGCTCGGCGTCGGGCCCGAGGAGTGCCGCGCCCGCAATCCGAGACTGGTCTACGGCCGGATGACCGGCTGGGGGCAGGAGGGCCCGCTCGCCCAGCGCGCTGGACACGACATCGGCTACATCGCGCTGACCGGCGCCCTCGGCCTGACCGGCGACCCGGACCGCCCGCCCGTCGCCCCGGCGAACCTGCTCGGCGACTACGCGGGCGGCTCGCTCTACCTCGTCGTCGGCATCCTCGCCGCCCTGCACCACGCCCGCGACACCGGCGAGGGGCAGGTCGTCGACGCCGCGATCGTCGACGGCACCGCGCACCTCAGCACGATGATCCACGGCATGCTCGCGGCCGGCGGCTGGCAGGACCGGCGCGCCGCCAACCTCCTCGACGGCGGCGCCCCGTTCTACGGCACGTACGAGACGGCCGACGGCAAGCACATGGCCGTCGGCGCGCTCGAGCAGCAGTTCTACGCGGAGTTCGCCGAGCTGCTCGGGCTCGGCGAGGTGGCCGGCGCCCGGAGCGACCTCTCCCGCTGGGACGAGCTGCGCACCGCCGTCGCCGCCCGCTTCAAGGAGCGCACGCGGGACGAATGGGCCGCCGTCTTCGAGGGCTCGGACGCCTGTGTCGCGCCGGTGCTCTCCCTCGGCGAGGCCCCGCAGCACCCGCACCTCGCCGCCCGCGGCACCTTCGTCGACCACGGCGGCCTCACCCAGCCGGCGCCCGCGCCGCGCTTCTCCACCACCCCCACCAGCGTCCACTCGGGCCCCGCCCAGCCCGGCGCCGACACCGCAGACGTCGCCCGCGACTGGGACGTACCGGACCTGAACGAGCCCACCACGAAAGGCAGTTGATCGCGAGCATGGAACGACGCCTGTTCAGCGCCGAGCACGAGGCGTTCCGCGAGACCGTGCGCACCTTCCTCGCCAAGGAGGTGACGCCGCACTACGAGCAGTGGGAGAAGGACGGCGTCGTCTCCCGCGAGGCCTGGCTCGCCGCAGGACGCCAGGGGCTGCTCGGGCTCGCCGTGCCCGAGGAGTTCGGGGGCGGCGGCAACGCCGACTTCCGCTACCCCGCCGTCCTCGCCGAGGAGTTCACGCGCGCGGGCGCCTCGGGCCTCGCTGTCGGTCTGCACAACGACATCATCGGCCCCTACCTCACCTCGCTGGCCACCGACGAGCAGAAGCGGCGCTGGCTGCCCGGCTTCTGCGACGGCTCGATCATCAGCGCCATCGCGATGACCGAACCGGGCGCCGGCTCCGACCTCCAGGGCATCCGCACCGCCGCCGAGGACAAGGGCGACCACTGGCTGCTGAACGGCTCGAAAACGTTCATCTCGAACGGCATCCTCGCCGACCTCGTCATCGTCGTCGCCAAGACGACCCCCGAGGGCGGCGCGCACGGTCTGTCGCTGCTCGTCGTCGAGCGCGGCATGGAGGGCTTCGAGCGCGGCCGCAACCTCGACAAGATCGGCCAGAAGGCCCAGGACACCGCCGAGCTGTTCTTCAACGACGTCCGCGTCCCGAAGGAGAACCTCCTCGGTGAGCTCAACGGCGCGTTCATCCACCTGATGACGAACCTCGCGCAGGAACGCATGGGCATCGCGGTGGCCGCCATCGCCGCCTCCGAGCACCTCCTGGAGATCACCACCGAGTACGTGAAGGAGCGCGAGGCCTTCGGGCGCCCGCTCGCCGCGAAGCAGCACATCCGCTTCGAGATCGCGGAGATGGCCACCGAGTGCGCCGTCACCCGCACGTTCCTGGACCGCTGTATCGAGGACCACTCCGACGGCACCCTCGACGCCGTGCACGCCTCCATGGCGAAGTGGTGGGCCACCGAACTCCAGAAGCGGGTCGCCGACCGCTGCCTCCAACTGCACGGCGGATACGGGTACATGACCGAGTACCGCGTCGCGAAGGCGTTCACCGACGGGCGCATCCAGACCATCTACGGCGGCACGACCGAGATCATGAAGGAGATCATCGGCCGTTCCCTGCTCTCCTGACCCCTCTCCCGCCGAACCACCCTCCGTTCCACCGCTTCGAAAGGCACCTCCCGTGACCACAGACGCGTACGTCTACGACGCGATCCGCACCCCGCGCGGCCGCGGCAAGGCCAACGGCTCCCTGCACGGCACCAAGCCGATCGACCTGGTCGTCGGCCTGATCCACGAGATCAGGGCCCGCTTCCCCGACCTCGACCCGGCCGCCATCGACGACATCGTGCTCGGCGTCGTAGGACCCATCGGCGACCAGGGCTCCGACATCGCGCGCATCGCCGCCATCGCGGCCGGGCTGCCCGACACGGTCGCGGGCGTGCAGGAGAACCGCTTCTGTGCCTCGGGCCTGGAGGCCGTCAACCTCGCCGCGATGAAGGTCCGTTCGGGTTGGGAGGACCTCGTCCTCGCCGGTGGCGTCGAGTCGATGTCCCGCGTCCCGATGGGCTCCGACGGTGGCGCCTGGGCAATGGACCCGATGACCGCCTACGAGACCGGGTTCGTGCCGCAGGGCATCGGCGCCGACCTCATCGCCACCATCGAGGGCTTCTCGCGGCGCGACGTCGACGAGTACGCCGCGATGTCGCAGGAGCGCGCGGCCGCCGCCGTGAAGGACGGCCGCTTCACCCGCTCCATCGTCCCGGTCAAGGACCGCAGCGGCCTGACCGTCCTCGACCACGACGAGCACCTGCGCCCCGGCACGACGGCCGACTCGCTCGGCAAGCTGAAGCCCTCGTTCAAGGACATCGGCGACCTCGGCGGCTTCGACGCGGTGGCGCTGCAGAAGTACCACTGGGTCGAGCGGATCGACCACGTGCACCACGCGGGCAACTCCTCCGGCATCGTCGACGGCGCCTCGCTCGTGGCCATCGGCTCCCGCGAGGTGGGGGAGCGCTACGACCTGACGCCGCGCGCCCGCATCGTCTCCGTCGCGGTCTCCGGCTCCGAGCCGACCATCATGCTCACCGGCCCCGCGCCGGCCTCCCGCAAGGCGCTCGCCAAGGCCGGACTGACCATCGACGACATCGACCTCGTCGAGATCAACGAGGCGTTCGCGGCGGTCGTGCTGCGCTTCGTCAAGGACATGGGCCTGTCCCTGGACAAGGTCAACGTCAACGGCGGCGCCATCGCGCTCGGCCACCCGCTCGGCGCCACCGGCGCGATGATCCTCGGCACCCTCGTCGACGAGCTGGAGCGGCAGGACAAGCGGTACGGCCTGGCCACGCTGTGCGTGGGCGGCGGCATGGGCATCGCCACCATCGTCGAGCGCGTCTGACCTTCCGGCCTCAACCCCCTTACGGAGCACCCGAGATGACCGAGAGCACCACCATCCGCTGGGAGCAGGACGACACCGGCATCGTCACGCTCGTCCTCGACGACCCCAACCAGTCCGCGAACACCATGAACCAGGCGTTCAAGGACTCCATCGCCGCGATCGCCGACCGCGCGGAAGCCGAGATCGCCGCGAACCCCGACGCCATCCGCGGCATCATCTACACCTCCGCCAAGAAGACCTTCTTCGCGGGCGGTGACCTCAAGGACATGATGAAGGCGGGCCCCGAGGACGCCCAGGCCGTCTTCGAGACCGGCATCGGCATCAAGAACTCGCTGCGCCGCATCGAGACCCTCGGCAAGCCCGTCGTCGCCGCCATCAACGGCGCGGCCCTGGGCGGCGGTTACGAGATCGCGCTCGCCAGCCACCACCGCGTCGCGCTCGACGCGCCCGGCTCGAAGATCGGCCTGCCCGAGGTCACGCTCGGCCTGCTGCCCGCGGGCGGCGGCGTCACCCGCACCGTCCGCCTCATGGGCATCGCCGACGCGCTCCTCAAGGTGCTGCTCCAGGGCACCCAGTACAACCCGGAGCGCGCCCTGGAGAACGGCCTGATCCACGAGGTCGCCGCGACCCGCGAGGAGATGATCGAGAAGGCGAGGGCCTTCATCGACGCCAACCCGGAGTCGCAGCAGCCCTGGGACAAGCCCGGCTACCGCATCCCCGGCGGCACCCCGGCCAGCCCCAAGCTCGCCGCGAACCTGCCCGCCTTCCCCGCCAACCTGAAGAAGCAGGTCAACGGCGCCCCGTACCCCGCCCCGCGCAACATCCTCGCGGCGGCCGTCGAGGGCTCCCAGGTCGACTTCGAGAACGCCCTCGCGATCGAGGCCCGCTACTTCACCGAGCTGGTCACCGGCCAGACCGCGAAGAACATGATCCAGGCGTTCTTCTTCGACCTCCAGGCCGTGAACTCGGGCGCCAACCGGCCCAAGGGCATCGAGCCCCGCAAGGTGCGGAAGGTCGCCGTCCTCGGCGCAGGCATGATGGGCGCCGGCATCGCCTACTCGTGCGCCCGCGCCGGCATCGAGGTCGTCCTCAAGGACGTCACCGACGAGGCCGCCGCCAAGGGCAAGGCGTACTCCGAGAAGCTGTGCGCGAAGGCCGTCAAGCGCGGCCGCACCACGCAGGAGAAGGCGGACGCGCTGCTCGCCCGCATCACCCCGGCCTCCGACCCGCAGGCCGTGGCCGGCTGCGACGCCGTCATCGAGGCCGTCTTCGAGGACCCGTCGCTCAAGCACAAGGTGTTCCAGGAGATCCAGGACATCGTCGCCCCCGACGCGCTGCTCTGCTCCAACACCTCGACGCTGCCGATCACCACCCTCGCCGAGGGCGTCGAGCGCCAGGACGACTTCATCGGCCTGCACTTCTTCTCGCCCGTCGACAAGATGCCGCTCGTCGAGATCATCAAGGGCGGGCGCACCGGCGACGAGGCCCTGGCCCGCGCCTTCGACCTCGTACGGCAGATCAACAAGACGCCGATCGTCGTCAACGACTCGCGCGGCTTCTTCACCTCGCGCGTCATCGGGCACTTCATCAACGAGGGCGTCGCCATGGTCGGTGAGGGCGTCGAGCCCGCGTCGGTCGAGCAGGCGGCGGGCCAGGCCGGCTACCCGGCCAAGGTGCTCTCCCTCATGGACGAGCTGACCCTCACCCTGCCCCGCAAGATCCGCGAGGAGACGAAGGCCGCGATCGTCGAGGCCGGCGGCACCTGGGAGACGCACCCGGCCGAGGCCGTCATCGACCGCATGGTCGACGAGTTCGGGCGGCCTGGCCGCAGCGGGGGAGCGGGCTTCTACGAGTACGGCGAGGACGGCAAGCGGGCCCGTCTGTGGCCGGGGCTGCGCGAGCACTTCACGAAGCCGGGCACCGAGATCCCGTTCGAGGACATGAAGGAGCGGATGCTCTTCTCCGAGGCCCTCGACACGGTGCGCCTCATCGAGGAGGGCGTGCTGACCTCCGTCGCCGACGCCAACATCGGCTCCATCTTCGGCATCGGCTTCCCGGGCTGGACCGGCGGCGTGCTCCAGTACATCAACGGCTACGAGGGCGGCCTGCCCGGCTTCGTAGCCCGCTCCCGCGAGCTGGCCGGGCGCTACGGCGACCGGTTCCTGCCGCCCGCGCTGCTGGTGGAGAAGGCCGAGAAGGGCGAGACGTTCAAGGACTGACGTCCCGCGCGGGAGGTGTTCAGCGCTCGGCGCGGAACGCCTCCCGCAGCTCCTCCTTGAGCGAGCGCTGGAAGGCGGTCAGCAGCGCCTGCACCACCAGCGGCTGCATATGGGCCGACAGCGACTTCACGTCCTGCTCGGCTCTCCCCCAAGCTCTCGAACCTGCTCGAGCAGGGGGTACCCCCTTCGACACCTCGGAGTGGAACAGCCGGGCCAGCTCCTGGGCCGCGCCCCGCGAGTGCTCCACCAGCACCTCGCGCGAGGCCAGGATCGCGTCGAGCGACAGCGGTACGTCGAGCAGCTGCACGCCGAGCCGCAGCTGGCCCGTGTCGCAGCGGAACGTCTCCTCGCCGTCCTCGCTCTCGGCGCCCTCCACGGCCTCCCGCGTCAGGACGTCCATCGTGGCGAGCCGCGCCAGATGCTCCTCGGTCAGCTCCCGGCCCGCACGCTGCTCCAGCTCGCTCCTGGTCAGCGTCTCGACCGAGTCGGGGGCCCAACTCGCCACCACCGCGCGGTGGATGGCCAGGTCCTGCGCGCTCAGGTCGGCCGGCAGCTGCTCCAGATAGCGCTCGATCGCGGCGAGTGTCATGCCCTGGTGCTGAAGCTCCTCGATCAGCTCGAGCCGCGCGACGTGGTCGGGCCCGTAGTGCCCCACCCGGCGTGGCCCGATCACCGGCGGCGGCAGCAGTCCCCGCGTGCTGTAGAAGCGGATGGTGCGCACGGTGACACCGGCGCGGGCCGCCAGTTCGTCGACGGTCAGCGTGGGGGCCTGAGTGTCCGTCGTCATCTTCGCCTCTCACTGCGATCCGGGTGCAACAGTATTGCTGAGACACCGAAGTTGTGAAACCCAAAGGGCACGGTCGACGCCATATACGCCGCCTCCGGTTCCACGTCCAGAGGCGTCCCGGCATGTGAGAAGCGCCGCTATGTGATCTCCGCCACCGCATCCGGGGAGATCTTCGGGGAAGGTGCACCTCGGTCCGCACGCCGTCAGGGGCGATGCGGACCGAAGCACGTTCCGGACCCCGGCGGCCCCCACGCCGCCGGGCACCACAGAGTGGACACCCCCTCGTGAGCAAGGACGCCCTCAACACGGCCACGGACGCATCCCGCACAGATGCCTCCCAGGCGCCCGCCGACGCGGGCGACGCCGGCTACAGCAAGGCCCTCAAGAGCCGCCACATCAACATGATCGCCATCGGCGGCGCGATCGGCACCGGACTCTTCCTCGGCGCCGGCGGTCGGCTGCACGACGCGGGCCCCGCCCTCGTCTTCGCCTATCTGATCTGCGGCATCTTCGCGTACTTCGTGGTGCGCGCCCTCGGTGAGATGGTCGTCTACCGGCCCTCGTCCGGTTCCTTCGTGTCGTACGCACGCGAGTTCCTCGGCGAGAAGGGCGCCTACGTCGCCGGCTGGATGTACTTCCTGAACTGGTCGATGACGGGCATCGCCGACATCACCGCCGTCGCGCTCTACACCCAGTACTGGAGCGCCTTCACGAGCATTCCGCAGTGGGTGCTCGCGCTGATCGCGCTCGCGGTCGTGCTGTCGGTCAATCTCGTCTCGGTGAAGTACTTCGGCGAGATGGAGTTCTGGTTCTCGATCATCAAGGTGGCCACCCTCGTGGCCTTCCTGTTCGTCGGCATCTTCCTGGTCGCCACGCAGCACCCGGTCGACGGCCACACGCCAGGACTGCACATGATCACGGACAACGGCGGCTGGATGCCCAGCGGCACCATGGCCGTGGTCCTCGTGATGCAAGGCGTCGTGTTCGCGTACGCCGCCCTCGAACTGGTCGGCGTCGCGGCGGGCGAGACCGCCGAGCCGCAGAAGGTCGTCCCGCGCGCGGTGAACTCGATCATGTGGCGCGTCGGCCTGTTCTACTGCGGCTCGGTGCTGCTGCTCGCGCTGCTGCTGCCCTCCACCTCGTACACCTCGGGCGAGAGCCCGTTCGTGACGCTGTTCTCGAAGCTGGGCGTCGGCGGCGTCGGCGACATCATGAACCTGGTCGTGCTGACCGCGGCCATGTCCTCGCTGAACTCCGGTCTCTACTCCACGGGCCGCATCCTGCGCTCCATGGCCATGTCGGGCTCCGCCCCGAAGTTCACGGCCCGGATGAACAAGAACCAGGTGCCCTTCGGCGGCATCCTGCTCACCGCGGGCGTCGGCGTGCTCGGCGTCGGCCTGAACTACCTGCTGCCCGCCGAGGCGTTCGAGATCGTCATCGAGGTCTCCTCGATCGGCATCATCGGCACCTGGGTCATGATCATGGTCGCCCACCTGGCCTTCGTCCGCCGGGCCAAGCAGGGCCTGGTCGAGCGCCCGAAGTTCCGGCTGCCGTTCTCCCCGGTCACGGAGATCGTCACGATCGTCTTCCTGCTCTCCGTGCTCGGCCTCATGTGGAACGACCAGGAGACCGGCCGCAAGACGCTGATGCTCATCCCGATCGTCGCGGTCCTGCTGTTCATCGGCTGGTTCCGCGTGCGGCGCAACGTCGACCGCATCGCGACGGAGGAGCTCACGAAGGTCACCGACGGCAACTGAGCCGACCTGCTCTCTTTCCCGGGGCCCCGACGCACACGGTGCGTTGGGGCCCCGTGCCGTGCGGGTAGGACCCAGGCATGTCGCTGGTTCCCTGGGACGTACAGGTCAAGATCGGGCAGTTGGTCGCGTTCGCCGCGGCCCTGGCGACGGCGCTGATCACCTCCGCCCGCCGACGCCGCCCGCACACCGCGCCGAACCTGCCGGAACCGCCCCCGCCGCCGAGCCCGACCACGCTGCCGGCCCACGTCGTCCCCTGCCGCCAGGCCCCGGCCACCGACACGGACCTGTGCACCTGCGTCTCCGAACTGGCCTCGGACCTCGCCAAGCGCTACGCGGACGACGGCCCCCGGCCACCCGCCCCGGACGCGCATACTTGACCACAGGCCCCGCAGGCTCCGGACGCACCACGAGGAGCGGCACCCCCATGAAGCAGCACGACCCGGACCCGCCCCCGCCCCCGGTGGGCGGCATCCTCTGGGAGACGGCGGGCGACATCCGCGCCCTGCTGGCCCTGCCCGCCGCGTTCGTGCTCCAGGTCGCGCACCCCGCCGTCGGCGCGGGCGTCGACGACCACTCGGTGTTCCGCACCGACCCCTGGGGCCGCGGCGCCCGCTCGCTGACCTCGGTGATGCTCTGGGTCTACGGGGGCGCGGAGGCCGCCGAGGAGGGCCGCCGCCTGCGCCGCCTGCACCGCACGATCCAGGGCACCGACCCGCACGGCCGCCGCTACCACGCCCTCACCCCGGCCTACTACGCCTGGGTGCACGCCACTGGCTTCCCCGTCTCCCGCTACGCGCGCCGCTACTTCGCCACGCCGTTCACCGCGGAGGAGGAGCGGCGGTTCTACGCGGAGTGGCTGATGGTCGGCCGCATCCTCGGCATCCACGACCGGGACATGCCGCAGACGGTCGAGGAGTTCTGGCCGTACTACCGCAAGATGCTGGCCCAGGAGGTCGAGCGCAACGCGGTGGTGACCGAGCTGACGTCGCGCTCCCGAGCCCTGCCGCCGCCCCCGGGCCACCACCCGGTCCTGGGGCTCCTGTGGCCGCTGCTGCGCCCGGCCCTGACCCGCACGATGAGCTTCCTGTCGACGGGCCTGCTCCCGCCGGAGGCCCGCGAGGCGATCGGCCTCCCGTGGACGGCCCGCCAGGAACGCCGCCTGCGCCGGTTCGCGGTGCTGGTGCGGTGGGTGGCACCGAGGCTCCCGGAACGCTTCAGGTACCTGCCGATGGCGCGAAGGGCGCGAGCATCGGAACGCTCCGGCATTTCCAGCCCGCTCTGAGGACGAGAGCCCGCGGGGTCTGGGCAGAGCCCCGCGACCGCAACCCCGTCGCAGCGCGTCAAAGCGCCGAGGTCAGCCTCCGGCTTGAAGCCGCAACCCCGCCAACGTCAGATCCAGCGCGGCGAGGAACTGCTCCCGGTCCTCGTGCACCGCGAACTCGTCGGCGATCTCCCGCACGAACGGGAACTCCTCCGCATCCAGCTGCCGCCACGTCTCGGCGTACTGCGCGAGGTGCTCCTCCCGCTCCACCCCTCCGTCCAGCAGCCTCTCGGGAAGCTCCATCCCCAGATCGGCCGCCGTGCCGACCACCACACCCGTGATCGCCGAAACGGCGTGGAACCGCTGCCGCGTCGTGAGGTCGAGCCGCAGCGTCTGCCGGCCGAGCCTGTCGTACAGCTTCAGTGAGTTGCCCTGCACGTCGGTGTTGCGCATGAAGTACGCGGACAGCCACGGCCGGTCCACGATCGCGTCGAACAGGGCGACGGCCATCGCGCGGAGGTCGGCGATGGGGTCGTCGCTGTCCGGCCGCTCCTCCACGGCGGCCAGCACCCCGCCGATCGCGTGGTCGGTGGCGCGGTCGAGGAGCTCGTCCTTGTTCTGGACGTACCAGTAGATCGTGCCGACGCCCGTGCCGAGCCGGGCGGCGAGGGCGCGGAACGTCAGCGCGGAACCGCCGGCCTCGTCGAGCAGGGCCACGGCCGCGTTGAGCACGGCCTCCATCGAGTGCGAAGCGCGCCGGCGCCCCCTGGGGGTCGCTGCGGCGGAGGGGCGGGTCGGCGGCGGTGTCATGCCGTCCATCCAAGCACAGCTTGCCCCTCATCGAACATGGTTCTATGGTGGAACACAGTTCGAACATCGAACTATGTTCCATAAGCGAACGCCGTTCGATGCTCGGCGGTGTTCTCCCCTCGGAAAGGAGGCCAGGTCATGACTGCCACCACCGAAACCGGGCCCGTTCCCACCCGTACCTACACGTCGCTGCGGGCGGCGTGGATCCCGCTGGCCGCGCTCTGCCTGGCCTTCTTCGTCGAGATGGTCGACAACACGCTGCTCTCGATCGCGCTGCCCACCATCGGCCGCGACCTCGGCAGCGGCACGACCGCCCTGCAGTGGGTCACCGGCGCCTATTCACTGACGTTCGGCGGCCTGCTGCTCACGGCGGGGTCCATGGCCGACCGCCTGGGGCGCCGCCGCGTCCTGCTGGTCGGCCTCGCCGTCTTCGGCGTGTTGAGCCTCGCCGTCGTCGCCGTCGACTCCACCGGGCAGCTCATCGCCCTGCGGGCCGGGCTCGGCGTCGCCGCCGCGGCCATGGCCCCCATCACCAACTCGCTCGTCTTCCGGCTCTTCGACGACCAGGCGCTGCGGATGCGCGCGATGACGTTGATGATCGTCGTCGGCATGTCCGGGTTCATCCTCGGCCCGCTGCTCGGCGGCACCGCGCTCGCCCACGTGAGCTGGCAGTGGCTGCTGCTGATCAACGCGCCGATCGCGCTGATCGCGGCCATCGGCGTCCGGCTCGGCGTCGCGCCCGACCGGCGCGAGGACCTCACCGACGACAAGCTCGACCTGCCGGGCGCCGTCCTGAGCGTGCTCACCATCGGCCTGGCCTGCTACTCGCTGACCAGTGGCGTCGAGCACGGCTGGGCATCCGCGGCCACGCTCGGCTCGGTCCTGGGCGCCGCACTCGCCGGCCTCGCGTTCGTATGGCACGAGCGCCGCAGCAGGGCCCCCATGCTGGACCTCAAGATCTTCTCGAACGGCACCGTGCGCGGCGCCGCCCTCGCCCAGATCGGCACGTCCGTCGCGATGGCCGGCGTGATGTTCGGGCTGATCCTGCACTTCCAGTACGCCTACGGCTGGAGCCCGGTGAAGGCGGGCCTGGCCAACCTGCCGCTCATCCTGACCATGATCGCGGCGACCCCGCTCTCCGAGTGGCTCGCCAAGCGGTTCGGCCACCGCGTCGCCTGCCTCGTCGGCGCGGCCTGCCTGGCCGTGGCACTGGCCGGGCTCTCCTGGGGCGTCGACCACGGGTACGCGGTCATCGCGGCCTGCATGGTCGTCATGACCATCGGTCTGCGCACGGTCATGACCATCTGCGCCATCGCCCTGGTCGAGGCGATGCCGGAGAACCGCACCTCGATCGGCACCGCGCTCAACGACACCGCCCAGGAGGTCGGGACCAGCGTCGGCACCGCCGTCGTCGGCACCCTGATCGCCGCACTGGTCACCACCCAGCTGCCCGCGGGCGTCTGGAGCAGCGACCTCGTGCAGTCGTTCTTCCACGGCGAGCGCATCACCTACGCGGTGCTCGCCGTGCTCGTCGGACTGATCGCGGCGGGCGGCGCGCTCACCCTCACCGACTCGCACGCCACCGAAGAACCGGCCTGAGGCGTCCGGTGCGGGTGAGCGCTGACCCGTGGTCCGTCAGTGCTCACCGTGCACCGCGTTCGTGGCGGCGATCCGCTTCCACGACTTCGGCTGAGCCACATCGGAGGCGGCACGCGCGGCACCCGAGGCCGGCTTCGACGGCTGGTACAGCCACGTGTCGAACAGCCCGCCCAGCCGCTCACCGGACACCTTCTCCGCGTACGCCTGGAAGTCGGAGACGCTCGCGTTGCCGTACGCGTGCTGCTGTGGCCACCCCTTCAGGATCGCGAAGAAGTCCTTCTCGCCGACCTTGTTGCGCAGCGCCTGGACCGCCATCGCCCCACGGTCGTAGACGGCGCCGTCGAACTGGTTCTCAGGACCGGGGTCACCCGGCTTCACCGTCCAGAACGCGTCGTCCGCGGGGTGCTGCGCGTACGCGTAGTCGGCGAGCTCCTGGGCCGTGCCCTCGCCCTCCTTCTCCGACCACAGCCACTGCGCGTACCGGGCGAAGCCCTCGTTGATCCAGATGTCCTTCCAGCCGCGCACGGAGACGCTGTCGCCGTACCACTGGTGCGCCAGCTCATGGACGACGACGGACACGTTGGACCCGTTGGCGAACTGCTTGGGCGAGTAGAACGGCCGCGTCTGGGTCTCAAGCGCAAAGCTCGACGGCACGTTCGGCACATATCCGCCCAGCGCCTCGAACGGGTACTTCCCGTAGACCGACTCCAGCCACTCGGCGACCTCGGTGGTCCGCTCGATACTCGCCTTCGCCGCGCCCTCGTTCGCGCCGAGGTCCTTGCTGTACGCGTTGACGACCGGCAGCCCGTCCGCGGTCTTGTCCGTGGTGATGTCGAACTTGCCCACCGCGAGCGTGGCGAGATACGTGGCCTGCGGATGGGCCGAGCGCCAGTTGAAGCGCGTCCAGCCCAGCTTCGAACTCTGCGACTGCAACGTCCCGTTGGAGATCGCCTGCGTGCCGTCCGGCACCGCCACCGACACGTCGTACGTCGCCTTGTCGAGCGGGTGGTCGTTGGACGGGAACCACCAGGCCGCCGCCTCCGGCTCGTTCGCCGCGACGCCGCCGTCCGGGGTGCGCTGCCAGGACGTGAAGCCCCACAGCTTCACGTCGGACGGCTTGCCCGCGTACTTGACCACGACCGTGAAAGGCGTGCCCTTGGGCAGCCCGGCCGCCGGGGTCACCTCCAGCTCCTGCTCGCCGGACTTCGCGAACTTCGCCTTCTTGCCGTTCACCCGGACCTCGCTCGCCGTGAGCCCGAAGTCGAGGTCGAAGCGCGACAGGTCCTGGGTGGAGGAGGCGAGGATCGTCGCCGTGCCCTTCAACTGGTCCGTCCTCGGCTGGTACTTGAGGCGCAGGTCGTAGTGGGAGACGTCGTAGCCGCCGTTCCCGTACGTCGGGTAGTAGGGATCGCCGATGCCCGACGCCCCCGGTTCGAAGTCCGCGGCCGATGCCGGGATCGCCAGCAGCAGAGAGGCCACGAGTGCGCCGGGGGCGATGAGTCTGCGGTACACGAAAACTCCAAGTCGTAGGGGACGCCGAGCCGTTGCCGGCCGCGAACGGATCACATCCGTGGCCGACACAGCGACCCTATTCAGCACCCGGCGCCCCAGTCGTGTCCATGGCCGCACCAGCCACACGATCGTCATCTGGCCGACATGTGTCTTTCCGTCCCATGGGCCTGTCTTCCGTGCCTGCGGCCCTCTGTCGCAAGCCAGTTGACCCGTGTAGCTTCCGCGCCATGCCGATACCTGCCAGACGCAGCCACCGCAGACCGTTCCGCTGGAGAACCCTCGCGGTCGCGGTCGTCACCGCACTGCTGTCCGCCCTCGTCGGGGCAGGCGCCACCGCGTCGGCCGCCCCCGCGAAACCGACCGAGTCCAAGCCCGTGTACTCCTACGCCGACGCCGTCCGCGAGTCCGTCTGGGTCGACACCCGGCTCGACGGGGACGACGACGGGAAGAGCGACCGCGTCGCCGTCGACATCGTCCGGCCCCGCGAACCCGCGGCCCAGGGCCGCAAGGTCCCCGTGGTCATGGACGCCAGCCCGTACTACTCCTGCTGCGGGCGCGGCAACGAGAGCCAGAAGAAGACGTACGACGAGAACGGCAATGTCATCCAGATGCCGCTCTTCTACGACAACTACTTCGTGCCCCGCGGCTACGCCTTCGTCGGCGTCGACCTGCTCGGCACCAACCGCTCCGACGGCTGCGTCGACGTCGGCGGGGCCTACGACGTCGGCAGCGCGAAGGCCGTCGTCGACTGGCTGAACGGCCGCGCCAAGGGCTACACGACCAGAACCGGCACCACGAAGGCCGCCGCGGACTGGACCAACGGCCGCACCGGCATGATCGGCAAGAGCTACGACGGCACCGTCGCCAACGGCGTCGCCGCGACCGGCGTCGAGGGCCTGGAGACCATCGTGCCGATCGGCGCGATCTCCTCCTGGTACGACTACTACTTCCAGCAGGGCGCCCCGCTCTACGACTCGGGCCCCGAGTGGCTGTCCGACTACGTCGAGAGCCCGGCCGCGCGCGAGCGCTGCGCCGCCGTACAGAAACGACTTGTCGACGAAGCGCCGAGAACCGGTGACTGGACCGGCCTGTGGCAGGAGCGCGACTACGTCAAGGACGCCGACGACGTGAAGGCCAGCGTCTTCGTCGTGCACGGCATGCAGGACCTGAACGTCCGCGCCAAGCACTTCGGCCAGTGGTGGGACGCCCTCGCCAAGAACGGCGTCGACCGCAAGATCTGGCTCGCCCAGACCGGCCACGTCGACCCGTTCGACTTCCGCCGCGGCGACTGGGTCAAGACTCTGCACCGCTGGTTCGACCACGAACTCCTCGGCTACGACAACGGCATCGACCGCGAGCCGATGGCCGACATCGAGCGCGCCCCCGACCGCTGGACCACCGACAAGGTCTGGCCCCCGCGCGCCACCGACACCACCGCGCTGCGCCCCGGCAAGGGCGACGAGCCCGGCGTCGGCACGCTCGGCCTCAAGGCCGCGTCCGGCACCGAGAAGTTCACCGACAACCCGGCGCTGAGCGAGACCGACTGGGCCGCGAAGATCGACAGCCCGACCCCCGACAAGGCCGGCTTCATCAGCCGCCCGCTGGCCAAGGACCTGCGCCTGTCCGGCTCCTCGAAGGTCACGGTCACCGCGACGTCGTCGACGTCCAGCGCGCACCTGAGCGCCGTCCTCGTCGACCTGGGCCCCGCCACGATCCGCGACTACGCGGGCGCCGGTGAAGGCATCACGACCGGCACGGACCGCAGTTGCTGGGGCCCGAGCACCGGCGGCGACAGCTCCTGCTACCTGAACACGCCGACCGCGACCACCGACGTCAACTCGACGATCTTCAGCAGGGGTTGGGCCGACCTCGGCACCGCCAACAACCCGGAGCACGGCAGCCCGCTCAAGCCCGGCAAGCCGTACACCCTCACCGTGCAGCTCGCCGCGAGCGACCACGTGATCCCGAAGGGGCACCGGCTCGTCCTGATCGTCGCGGGCACCGACAAGGACCTCATCGACCCGCCGGACACCAGGCCGACGCTCACCGTCGACCTCGGCCGCACCGCGGCCCGCGTCCCCGTCGTCGGCGGCGCCCCCGCCTTCGCGGCCGCCACCTCGGGATCCGCCACCGCCACCCCCAAGTCGGCCGCGGCCGAAGGGGTCGGCCCGTACCGTCTCGACCGCCCAGTACCGGGAGGCAGCACCCGATGAGAGAACGTCCCCTGAGAGCACGTCCCCGCACCCTCGCCCTGGCGACCGCCGCCGCGGCGCTCGCCGCACCCCTCGTGGTGGCGGCCCCCGCCGGAGCGAGCGGCGACAGCACGCCGCCTCGCACCGGATTCGAGGAGACCGACGGCGCCCGCTGGACCACCCAGCCCGAGGAGAAGCAGCTCCTCGCCACCGCCGACAAGGCCTCCGGCCAGGTCTCCGTCTCCCGCATCGGAGAGACGAAACAGGGCCGCCCGCTGAACCTCGTCCGCATCGGTCAGCAGCGCACCTCCAACACCGTGCTGCTGATCTGCTCCCAGCACGGCGACGAACCCTCGGGCCGCGAGGCCTGCCTCACCAAGATCCGCGACATGGCGTACGCGAAGGACAAGGCGACCCAGCGTTTCCTGTCGCGCACCACCCTGCTCGTCGTGCCGACCGCCAACCCGGACGGCAACGCCGCCGACACCCGCGGCAACTCCGACGGCGTCGACATCAACCGCGACCACATCGCCCTCAAGACGGCGGAGGCGCGGGCGATGGCCGCCGTCATCCGCGACCGGCAGCCCGACGTCATCTACGACCTGCACGAGTACGGGGCCACCCCCAAGTACTACGACAAGGACCTGTTCGACCTCTGGCCGCGCAACCTCAACACCGACCCCGGCGTGCACGACCAGGCCGAGTCGCTCTCCCTCGACCACGTGCGGCCTGCGGCGGAGGATGCCGGTTACTCCACGGGCACGTACGGCATCTGGACCGACCCGGAGACCGGCGAGCCGATCAAGCAGACCGCGGGGGACGGGCAGGAGCGGATCCTGCGCAACGTCTCCGGCGTCAAGAACTCCGTCGGGCTGCTCATCGAGAGCCGCGTCGACCCCGGCACCCCCGCGGAGGAGGCCGACCCGGCGCTGGTCAACCAGCGGCGCCGCGACTCCCAACTGGCCGCGCTCGGCGGCCTGTTCAGCTACACCTCCGAAAACCTGGGCGCGATCGAGGCCACCACCGCGGCCGCCCGCGCCAAGGGCTTCAGGGGCAGCGGGCCGATCTACGTCGGCGGCGCCGACAACGACCCCGCCGAGGACGCGGAGATCATCAAGGATCCGCCCTGCGGATACCGGCTGAGCGGCGAGCAATACGCCGAGTTCAAGGACGAATTGGCGCTGCACGGCATCACGGTCAAGAAGTCGGGCAGTGGGGCATTCGTCCCGCTACGGCAGTCCGAACGGGCCCTGGTCGCCCTGCTCCTCGACGCGCGCGCGACCTATCATCTGACGGAAGGGAAGCCCGACACACGCTGCTGATCGGGTTACAGGAGTGTCAGGTGTGGTAGGTCGTAGTGGGTGACAAGCCCTCAGAAACCAACCAGCGATACCCCTGTCCCCGAGGACGGAGCTGCCGGCGAACGGAGCCCCGCCACGGACCGGATCGTGTTCGGCGTCACCGCCGTGCTCACTCTGGCCTTCGTGGTCTGGGGCGCCGTGGCCACGGACAACCTCGAGAGCGTCTCCAACACGCTGCTCGGCGGCCTGATGCACAACGGCGGCTGGGCGTTCGTCCTCGCCGCCACCGGCTTCGTGGTCTTCGCCCTCTGGCTCGCCATGAGCCGCTACGGGAAGATTCCCCTCGGCAAGGAGGGCGAGGAACCGGAGTTCCGCACGGTCTCCTGGATCGCGATGATGTTCAGCGCGGGCATGGGCATCGGGCTCATGTTCTACGGAGTGAGCGAGCCGCTCGCGCACTTCACGACGCCGCCGCCGGGCACCGACCCGGCCGACGACGCCCAGGCCATGGAGACCGCCATGGCCACGACCCTGTTCCACTGGACGCTGCACCCGTGGGCGATCTACGCGGTCGTCGGACTCGCCATCGCCTACAGCACGTTCCGGCGCCGCAGGCGGCAGACCATCTCGTCCGTCTTCGTGCCCCTCATCGGTGAGAAGCACGCGCACGGCACGTGGGGCCGGGTCATCGACATCCTCGCGATCTTCGCGACGCTGTTCGGCTCGGCCGCCTCCCTCGGGCTCGGCGCCCTGCAGATCGGGGCCGGGTTCGAGGCGGCCGACTGGATGGACGACGTCAGCACCGGACTGCTCGTCTCGATCATCGCGGTCCTGACCGTCGCGTTCGTCTTCTCCGCCATCTCCGGTGTGGAGAAGGGCGTCCAGTGGCTCTCGAACATCAACATGGTGCTCGCGCTGCTCCTGGTGGTCTTCGTGTTCATCGCGGGCCCGACCATCCTGAACCTGGACCTGCTGCCGACCTCGCTCGGCGCGTACCTGGACAACTTCCCGCAGCTCATCGGCCGCACCGAGGCGTCCAGCGGCAAGGGCGTCGCCGACTGGCTCAGCAGTTGGACGGTCTTCTACTGGGCCTGGTGGATCTCCTGGTCGCCGTTCGTCGGCATGTTCATCGCGCGCATCAGCAAGGGCCGGACGATCCGTCAGTTCGTCGGCGGCGTCATTCTCGTGCCCTCGACCGTCAGCCTGCTCTGGTTCGCGGTCTTCGGCGGTTCGGCGATCAGCCTCAAGGAGGGCGGCGCCCTCAAGGGGGCCGACACCCCGGAGACCCAGCTCTTCGGCGTGCTCCAGGAGTACCCGATCGCGTCCGTGACGAGCCTGCTCGTGATGATCCTCGTCGGCATCTTCTTCGTGTCCGGCGCGGACGCGGCCTCGATCGTCATGGGCACGCTCTCGCAGAAGGGCGCGCTCGAACCCGGCAAGTTCGTCGTCGTCTTCTGGGGCGTCGTGACCGGTGCGGTCGCCGCGATCATGCTGATGATCGGCAACGGCTCCGGGGACGCGCTCACCGGCCTGCAGAACCTGACGATCCTGGTGGCGGCACCGTTCGTCATCGTCATGATCGGCATGTGCTGGGCGCTCCTGCGCGACCTGCGCGCCGACCCGCTCATGGTCCGTGGCGAGATGGGCATCGAGGTCGTCGAGCAGGCGGTCGTCGCCGGCCACGAGAAGTACGGCGGCGAGTTCGAGATCCGCATCGGCCCGGGCAGCAGCCTGGAGACCGAGGGCGACCCGATCGGCAAGCACCACGAGGACTGAGACCGTACGTGTATCGGGTGGGGGCGTGGTCCGACAGGGACCACGCCCCCACCCGTTTGCCGGGTCAGCGGTTCAGCCGGCTTCGGCCAGGGCGGCCGCCTCCTCCGCGCAGCCCCACGCCACGGTCACACCGGCGCCGCCGTGGCCGTAGTTGTGCACCAGTACGCGCCCGGCGCCCTTGTCCTCGCGGTCGATGCGCACCGCCGGGCGGGCCGGGCGCAGGCCCACGCGGTGGTCGAGGACGCGGGCGCCCGCGATCTCCGGGCGTATCCCGGCGCAGCGCTTCACGATCGCCTCGGCGGTGGCCGGGTCCGGCTCCAGGGACCAGTCGTCGTCCTGCGCCGTGCCGCCGAGCAGCAGGCGCCCCGGTTGCGGCAGGAAGTACGTCGACTCGGAGGTGGGTGCGACGGACGTGAACCACGTGTCGACGCCCGGGTTCTCCACGATCACCAACTGCCCGCGCACCGGGCGCACGGAGTCGTCCGGCACGAGTTCGCGGGCCGCGAGCCCCGTGCAGTTCACGACGGTCGGCGCGGCGTCCAGCGCCTCGTCGAGCGAGGCGACCGCCCGCGCCTCCACGGCGATGCCCGCCTCGGCCAACCGCCCGCGCAGCCACGCCAGATGGACCGGCATGTCGATCAGGGGGAGGCGCGCGGAGAGCCCGGAGGGGGTGTCACGCAGGCCGGCCACTTCCGTGGCCCACGCCCCGAGCCCGTCAAGCCGCGAGTCCCCGTGCACGCCGTCGACCAGCCGCACCCCGGTCTCCTCCGACCGCCGCGCCCACTCCTCGTACCGCCGCAGCGAGCTCAGCGACCACGCGCCGACCCGCTCTATCGGGTCGATCCGGTACGGCCACCACAGCCCGCCCGCGACCGCCGACGTCGTCCGCTCGGCGACGTCCCGCGACCACACGCGCACCGCTCGTCCGCGCCGCGCGAGCTCCAGGGCGGTGGTCATGCCGATGACCCCACCGCCCACCACGATCACGTCACTGCCGCTGCTGCCCCTGCTGCCACGCCTGTCACTGTCACTGATCATCCATGGACGCTAACGGAACCCGACGGAATGCGTCAGACCGCGCTCAGGGACGGGCGCGGGTGGGAATACTCGCCCCATGGCTGCAGACGACTGCGCGACCTTCGGCCTGGCACCGGCGATGCGCGCCGGGGGAGTCCTCGCGGACGGCGACTACCAGGTCCACCGGGACTTCGTGGACTTCATCGTCGACGGCCGCCCGCTGCTCTTCCAGCTCTCCGACCTGGACGCCGTGTCGCCGCTCGCCGCCGACATCCCGCCCGCGATCTTCGCGCACCACGTGAAGCGCCTGCTCCTGGAGGCGGAGGCGCCGCTGCCCGGCGGACGCTGCGTGATCTACGGGTGTCCGGAGTGCGAGGGCATCGAGTGCGGCGCGGTGACGGCGGTGATCGAACGGGACGGGGGTACGGAAGCCGGGGCCTACGTCTGGCGGGACTTCGCCTGGCAGACCGACGAGCAGGTCGACCTGGAGCTGAACGGCTACCACGGCATCGGCCCGTTCCGCTTCCGCGCCGAGGAGTACCGCGCGGCGCTCGGCCGGCTCCTGGACGGGCCGGGCCCGCCCGGAACCCGCCGCAGGGTCCTGCTGATCGGCGCCCGCGTCGCGGTCCTCGCCCGCCTTGCGGCGGCGCTGCGCACCATCGGCGTCGGCGCGGACATCACCCAGGACGCGTCCGGCGTACCGCCCGAGGAACTGCGATCGTACGGGGCGGTGGCCTTCGGCCGGGCGGTGGAGGAGCCCCAACGGGCAGCGGTACGCGCGGAGTTCGACCGTGCCGGGGCCGACGTCGCGTATGTCGACGGCTACGCGCCGATCATCCCGCTCCTCGTCGCCCAGATCGAAAGCGCCCTGGACCGCGTCCCGTCGAGGCAGCGCCGCCTGACCCGCCTGGTCGCCGCCGACGGCGAGGCAGGCGTGGAGGTCACCTCCACGTGCCGCGTCCGCATCACGTCCTACCGTCTCGACCGCCTCTACCGCACCCACACCCACGAGGTCTTCGACGCCCTCCTGCAACCGGGCCGCCACCGCATCTCCCTCGACAACAGGGCGACACGCGGCCAGTCCTTCCTGGTGGCCCGCACGACGGGGAGCGTGCTGGTGGCTCGGATGGAACGGTGACGGGGCGGTCCCCGCGGGGCCGGGCGATGTGGGCGGCCGGGGCCGACGTGGGCCGGAGCCGCGTAGTCAGGTCGGTGTGCCCCGGGCCCCGCCCCTGCCGACGTCGACCACCCAGGCTCCCCCCCCGGCTCATCTCCCACCCACCCGCCCCCTCCGGGGGCATCGGCCTCACGGGGAGCCACCACCACCTGCGCCGATCCACCGCCGAGCCCGGCGTCCCGCTGCGGTCATCCGCCCCTGGGCCGGCTTCCCACCCATCGCGGCCATCCGCCCGGCTACCCTGGACACTCTGCCGGGGCTACGCTCCCGGCCTGCTGCGGTCGACCGCCCCCGCGTTGGGCACTCTGCCGCAGCTACGCTCCCCACTCCGCTGCGGTCCACCGCCCTCGCCTTGGGCACTCTGCCGCAGCTACGCTCCCCACCCTGCTGCGGTCGACCGCCACCGCCTTGGGCAGAGGCTCCGGGCCGTCTCCCCACCCGCTGCGGTCCACCGCCCCCGCCTTGGGCAATCTGCCGCAGCCACGCTCCCCGCCCCGCTGCGGTCCACCCGCCCCCGCCTTGGGCAATCTGCCGCCTTGGGCGGCAGGGTGGGCAAGGCGGCGCCCGGTGCCGCGTGCCCATGACGGTGGGCGCCGGCCCCGGTGCAGCTCGGGCTCCGCGGTGTCGCGCAATGGAAACGGTGGGCGCCGGCCCCGGTGCAGCTCGGGCTCCGCGGTGTCGCGCAACGGAAACGGTGGGCACCGCGCCGGTGCAGCTCAGGCATCGCGGTGTCGCGCAACCGAAACGACCGCCTCAGCCCGGCGCAGCCAACCGCACCGCCGACTAGGATCACCCCCCTGATGACTGCAACGCTCGTAGCCAAGAACCTCGCCGCAGGGCACGGTGACCGCACCCTCTTCTCCGGTCTCGACCTCGTCGTCGCCCCCGGCGACGTAATCGGACTCGTCGGCGCCAACGGAGCCGGAAAGTCCACGCTCCTGCGCCTCCTCGCCGCCCTCACCACCCCCGAGGAAGGAGACGTCCGGCTCTCCCCGCCGACCGCCACCGTCGGCCACCTCCCGCAGGAGCCCGACCGCCGCCCCGGTGAGACGGTCCGCGAGTTCCTGGCCCGCCGCACCGGCGTCACCGAGGCGCAGCGCACCATGGACGAGGCCACGCAGGGCCTCGTCGACGGCGCGCCCGGCGCCGACGACGCGTACGCCACGAGCCTGGAGCGCTGGCTGGACCTGGGCGGCGCCGACCTGGACGAGCGCGCCGAGGAGGTCGCGGAGCAGCTCGGCCTGGACGTCGGCCTCGACCAGGCGATGACGTCCCTGTCCGGCGGCCAGGCGGCCCGCGCGGGACTCGCCTCCCTCCTCCTGTCCCGCTACGACGTCTTCCTCCTCGACGAGCCGACCAACGACCTCGACCTCGAAGGCCTGGACCGCCTGGAGGCGTTCGTGCGCGGCCTGCGCGCCGGCACCGTCGTCGTCAGCCACGACCGCGAGTTCCTCACCCGCACCGTCACCAAGGTCCTCGAACTCGACCTCGCCCAGCAGGAGATCAACCTCTACGGGGGCGGATACGCCGCCTACCTGGAGGAGCGCGAGGTCGCGCGCCGCCACGCGCGCGAGGAGTACGAGGAGTACGCGGACAAGAAGTCGGCCCTGGAGGGCCGCGCCCAGATGCAGCGCACGTGGATGGACAAGGGCGTCAAGAACGCGCGGCGCAAGGCCACCGACAGCGACAAGCTGGGCCGCAAGTTCCGCAGCGAGGCGAGCGAGAAGCAGGCCGCGAAGGCCCGGCAGACGCAGAAGATGATCGAGCGCCTCGATGTCGTCGACGAGCCCCGCAAGGAGTGGGAGCTGCGCATGGAGATCGCGGCGGCGCCCCGCTCGGGCGCGGTCGTGGCCTCGCTGCGGGACGCCGAACTGCGGCGCGGTGACTTCTCGTTCGGCCCGGTGACGCTCCAGGTCGACTGGGCGGACCGCGTCGCGATCACCGGCGCGAACGGCTCCGGAAAGTCCACCCTGCTCGCCGCCCTGCTCGGCCGGATCCCGCTGGACTCCGGCCACGCGACGCTGGGTTCAGGGGTGGTGGTCGGCGAGGTGGACCAGGCGCGCGCCCTGTTCCACGGCCCGGAGACGCTGCTCGAAGCCTTCGGCGCCGCCGTCCCCGCCATGGAGCCGGCCGAGGTCCGCACGCTGCTCGCCAAGTTCGCCCTGAAGGCGGACCACGTCCTGCGCCCGGCGGCCACCCTCTCGCCCGGCGAACGCACCCGCGCCGCCCTCGCCCTCCTCCAGGGCCGCGGCGTCAACCTCCTGGTCCTGGACGAGCCGACGAACCATCTCGACCTCCCGGCGATCGAGCAACTGGAGTCGGCCCTGTCGACGTACGAGGGCACGCTCCTCCTGGTCACCCACGACCGCAGGATGCTGGACGCGGTGCACACGACGAGGCGCCTGGAGGTGGCCTCCGGAAAGGTCACGGAGGTCTGAGGCGCCAAGAGGGCGGGGGCCGTGCGCCCGGCCGGTCGTGGCC